>JABEUR010000010.1 GCA_013044405.1 Acidimicrobiaceae bacterium
CCGCCAAGTTCGAGGGTGACGCGCTTGACCTGGTCAGCGCAACCAGCCATAATTCGTTTGCCCATGTCGGTGGAGCCCGTGAAGCAGACCTTGCGCACGCCACCATGAGTGACGAATCGCCAACCGACGACTCCGCCATCACCCGGGAGCACTTGAAAGACGTCCTCGGGTAGGCCCGCTTCGAGACCAAGCTGGCCCAAACGTATCGCCGTCAGGGGAGTTAACGTGGCTGGCTTGAGCACCACGGTGTTGCCCGCTGCCAGCGCCGGAGCGAAACCCCAGCCCGCGATCGGCATGGGGAAGTTCCACGGCACGATAATGCCGACCACACCGAGGGGCTCGTAGAAGGTGATGTCCACACCTCCGGCCACGGGGATCTGTTTGCCCACGTGGCGTTCGGGCGCCCCGGAGTAGTAGGCGAGAACGTCGCGGACGTTACCCGCCTCCCAACGGGCGTTAGCGATGGTATGACCCGAGTTCGCGACTTCGAGTTGGGCGAGTTCTTCGATGTGCTCGCCAACGACGACCGAGAATTGACGTAGCAAGCGGGCCCGGTCGGCTGGGGTAACTGATCTCCATCCAACACCAGCCTTCGCCGCTCGCTCGATGGCGCGGTCCGTCCGTTCCTGGTCGAAGAGATCTACGGAGGTGATCGTCTCCTCGTTGGAGGGGTTCAAGATCGGCAGGGGGCTCATAGTCGTTCAAATCCTCGGTAGCGCTCCCAATCAGTGACGGCAGCATTGAATGTATCCACTTCGACTTGACCCGCGCGCGTGTAATGATCAACGACCTCGTCACCGAAAGCACGTCGGGCAACTTCACTGTGGGCGAAGAGCTCGACGGCTTCGTGTAGGGTCGCGGGCACCCGAGGCGCATCGGCTACATAGGCGTTGCCCTGGAACGGCTCGCCCAGTGGCAAGTTCGCATCGATGCCTGCTAGACCCGCCGCTACGAGTGCCGCTACGGCCATGTAGGGATTGACGTCGCCTCCGGGTACTCGGCATTCGACCCGTAGAGACGGACCGTGTCCAACGACTCTGAAGGCGCACGTTCGATTGTCGAGCCCCCACAGTAGTGCAGTCGGCGCGAACGATCCGGTGACGAATCTCTTGTAGCTGTTGACGTTAGGCGCGAGTAACAGCGACAGTTCACGCGAGTAGGCGATCAGGCCGGCGAGAAAATGCTCAAACTCCGCGGAGAAGCCGTGGGCTCCAGTCCCGGCAAAGACCGCTACGTTGTCGCGGTCCCGCAGAGAGATGTGAATGTGGCAGGAGTTTCCCTCACGCTCGTTGTACTTGGCCATGAAGGTGAGGCTGTATCCCTCTTGAGCGGCGATCTCCTTGGCTCCGAGTTTGAATAATCCGTGCTCGTCACACTTGTCGATGAGGTGGTCGAACATGAAGGCGATTTCGTGCTGACCGAAATTGCATTCGCCCTTCGCCGATTCGACCACCATACCGGCCGCGCGCATCGAGCGACGGATTCGCCCGAGCAACGGTTCGACGCGCGAAGTCCCCTGGATCGAGTAGTCGACGTTGTACTGGTTAACGGGGCTCAGGTGGCGATATCCCGATTCCCACGCCTGTTCGTAGGTGTCGTCAAAGACAATGAATTCAAGTTCCGTTCCAGTCAGTCCATGCCAGGCGCGCTTGTCCAGGCGCTCGACTTGGTGCGCGAGCACTTGGCGCGGAGATGGGCCCACCGGATCACCGGCCGTCGTCTCAACGTCGCCGAAGATTATGGCGGTTCCTTCGTGCCACGGGACCCGACGAATCGACGAAAAATCGGGTTTGAACGCGAGGTCGCCGTACCCACGCTCCCAAGAGGTCAGTGCGAAACCGTCGACGGTCTGCATATCAACGTCTGACGCGAGCACGTAGGAGCAACCTTCGATCACACCGTCGTGAAGTTCATCGAGAAAGAAGAGACCGTCCACGCGTTTGCCCTGCAGTCGACCTTGCATGTCCGTGATCGCGATGATCACAGTGTCGATGTCACCGCCTCGGATCAGCGAGGCGAGCTCATCGCGGGTTAGTCGACCAGGGGTCAAGGTACTCAAATCTTCTCCTCGATTCTGACGAGGCGTCTCTCGCGGGGACGACTGCGTTGCCATATCTTGAAATCGAGGCTACACAATGAGACCCGACCTCTTGGATAGACCGATTTGACGGCATCGCATGCGAGGATGGATCCCTTGGCGTTGGCGCCGATTGCAGATCTCAGCATGCGCGACGAGGTGTCGATAGCCTTTCGAAATGTCAGATTTCACGCGCCGCTTCCTGCCAGGCGAACGGGTGGTCATTCGCGAGATTCGTAACGGCAAGGTCTGGACCGCTCGACCGGTCACGGTCGTCGAAGACTCCGACGAACAGTTCGTCTCATATCTTGCACCTGGCACGCTCATTGACTATCCCATGAACGTTGAGCACGGAGCGGGGTGCTTCGCGATGTGGTAGGCGGGCGATTGGGTACTGCACAAGAAGGAGTTCCGCGCGCCTGGGATGTTGCGTATCGCCCCTTTGGGCAAGGCGTTCGAAGTGTTCGCCACGGTGACCCTCGAAGAAGGCGTCTCTTCTTGGTACGTCAACTTCCAGGAGCCACTGCGTCGCCGACTCCACGGGTTCGACACGATGGACGAGACTCTCGATCTCGCCGTGTCACGGGACTTCGCAAGCTGGCAACGTAAGGATCAAGACGAACTTGAGACCGCAGTCACAATGGGGTTGTACAGCCCAGAGGACGCCCAGCGACTTTTAGATGACTGCGCGATGGTCGAACAACAATTGGCCAATGGAGTGGTTCCCTAGGATCGAGGTTGGCTTGACTAGTCACCTGATAGCGCTGACGCTACGTACTGGCATTGAGATCCAGTAGGGTCGCAAGTACTGGGCATCAACGATCGCAATATTCTCAAGAACTCGACCTCAGCGTTCTATGACCTTGGCCGAACCGATGTTCTCAACGTCACAGGTCATGAGTAGGTCGTCCACGCCTTCATTACAGGCAATCTCTATCGGCCTCGCAAGAAACTACGTCGCGAAGCCCCGTCGGCGAAACGCCGCAATCACCGCGTAGCCGATATGACCTCCTCTGGAGGCTAGAACCTCGTTCAGTTCAAATCTGATCGAGGCACTGCCCACCTACCTTTCGTCCACGTCGGCTGCGAGAAAGGCACTTCGAACCTGGTTTTCTGGAAGTTCTATCCCGAGGAGATTGCGCCCCAGGCGCGCAGTCCATTCGTTGAAAGGGGTGAGGGGGGGCGAAATCGGATAAGAGAATGTCAAATCCAGTGCCCTGGAACCCATGCCATGCAGC
>JABEUR010000074.1 GCA_013044405.1 Acidimicrobiaceae bacterium
CAGACGCTGTCGGATTTTTGAGACCTTGGGTACATGAGTGAGGACCAACGCCTCAGCGAACCCAACAAAGTCCCACCAAGAGATTGAAACCGAGAAGGAGGCAACTGCGTTCACTGGATCGCCGATTATCGGAAAATGGACGGAGGGCGAGAATGGACTGTGCGCGCAGACCCATGCTTTTCGAAGCGACGTGCGGTAGTACCCACTCAGCTTGGATGATCCGACGGGTCTGGCCGCGATGAGCACTGCTACGAGCGTCGATGCCTCAGATGAAATCGCCGTCGACTCGGGGCATTGACCACGAGTGGGCGTTGGTAGGTGGTGCTCGGATCGCTGCCTGGTCGACGATGCGGGGGGCGATGGGGACTGACGATTCCACTACCGAGATGGCGGCGCGTACCGGACCATGGAGCGGGGGGCGCCGTCAATCGATCCGCCAGATGGTAGGCGGATTCTTCGTAGTTGACCCGCCACCCATGGAAATCCGGCCACGCCTCCTCGGCGCTGCGCTCGATGGGAAAACCGTTCTCTTCGAGCATCGCGACCGCAGATTTGAACTCATGAAACTGCAGTTGGATCGGATCGTCGGGCTTTGGGTCGAAGTCGACCTCCCAGCCAAGAGATGCCGCAATTCGATTGGTCAACGTGAAACCCATCCGAAGACAGAGTCGGGCTTGGGACGGCGCCGATGCGGGGCACAGGGCCAGCTGCATCGCGGCGGCGTCGAGTACGGCGAGCAGACCAATGAGCCACGAGAGCCACGGGTCGGGTGAGCGAAAGAGGAGCAGTATCGGGTAGGTGCTGTGGCTCTCGGCCACGTCCGCGGACCACGACTCCCACTCCTTGTAGAGGTCGGGCAGGGTGTCGATGATACCGACGAGCTGATGACGGGCCAGGAGCTCGGGGCCCCACGCCGGTGCCCCAGCGCGACCTTCGAGCAGCGCCACGAGTCCTTCGCGACGACTAAAGGAGCTGTAGAGCGTCGGCAGGTAGGCGATCTGCAAGGCAACGATGATCACCCAGATGGCCCCAGCGCTGACGTCGAGCGCGATGTTCGCGTGGCCGCCGACGTGCACCGAACCGACCGTGAACAGTGCCGTCAGGGCTTGAAGCAGCCCTTGCGAGAACGAATGCGTGCTCGGCATCAACATGAGGTCGAATCCGACGACGAGTGAACAGGCCCAGAGCGTCAACTGCGCGATGAGGGCCACCGGCGCCATCGGGGCGAGGATCGCGTCTTTGCCTTCGTATGTCTTGGCCACGCGCGAGACCAAGACGAAGAAGAGCCGCACCGAACGATTCACGAGTAGCGCCGGCATCTCGATTCCGGAGGGTTCGCGCGGTAGGACAAGGACGAAGAGGACCCCCGTGACCGTCACGATGACGATGGCGAGGCCGAATACGAAGAGCAAGGTATTCACGGTTGACGCCAAGAGTACTCATATGAGGCGAAGATGTCTCGGAATCGCGAGTCAGGTCTCGAGGGGTCCTTTCGTGCTTTGAGCAAGAGTCATCGGGCGCCGGGTCCGCCGAGGCTCACGGCGCTCGAACGCTCACGGTGACGAAGAAGAGTCGACTGGCCATCAGGCACTGTGGGTAGCAGGATGGATTGCCCACTGCCGAGACGCGGGCGCTACCAGGTGCGCGAGCGCGAAAGACGAAGATTTCGCCGACAGGGTTCAATTCGGGCAACGCCACCAAGACTCGGGGGTTCGACGAGACCACGTCAGTCCAGACCAGCCCTGTACCGAGCAGGTGCACGGTCAACAGGGCACCACCGAAGAGGACGTAGTGGTGACCGGAATCGGAAAGGTTGACCGTGACGTTACGGGACCGGCCGAGAACGATCGTGGTGTTGGCGTTCAAAGACAAACCGGGGAAACTCGCCTTGAACAGATAGCGACCCGCGGAAACGAGACGGTCCGGATGTCCCGATCGCTGGTCCCAGGCGAGGCGGTCGCGGTACGTTGCGCCAGGGGCCAGGACGTTCTGGCGCAGGTAATAGGCGCACGGCGCCGGACCGCCACCGAACCAGCAGGAGCCCCAAACGGTGACTCCAGCAGCGTTGGAAAGCGTGAAACTCGGCGAAAAGGGGCCGGTGGCGTAGGAGCACGCTTGGGCGGAGTGGTTGTGCAACGCCACGGTGACGTGCATCAGAGCGCCGCGGGTGTCGGCAACCTGATCGACTTTCGCCGAAAGCGTCACCTGTTTCGAAGAGCAGACCGAGGGGGTGGCACCGTACGCGGCCGGTGCAGTGGTGACTAGGGGCGCGACACCCGACATCACGACTGGGGCGACTAAGGCGCTGAAGATCCTCCTAAACCGTTGCATGTTGATCTCCTTCCCCAACTACATAGTGTCCTCTGCGTTCAAGAAATGACAGCTCCGTTCGTCTCGGAAGGCGCCATGATTCGTCTCGAGGACACCGAAGCGCGACGCACGCGTAACCCAACCTCTCTAGCAAACCTTCCGGAGAACTGCAGTTGCACACCCCTGCGCGTATCGCGCCTGGAGAGTCTATGGACGACGACTTTAGAGAAACAGCGCCACGGGACCGTGATCAACAACGGCAGGTTGGTCAATCTGAAGGTTGCCAGAGGCTGGGCAATAGAGACAGCTTCGAGTGAGGTCGATTGGGTAGGTCAATCTATTAGGTTCAGATGAGTGAACCGTGGATCACGAACGTATTCAGGCCCGCTCTCTCGAAAGGAGCGAATCTTGAAGCGACTTCGATACCGATTCCTTCCGCCAAAGCACCCGTTTCTGAATCCATGCCAACAGATCATTTGGCGAGGGCAACGTCTTGTATTGGGTGACAACAACCATCGCAAAGCAAAGCGTGACTAAGCGTAGGGAAAAACAGCCTCGATACGAGGAGCATCGCTCGACCAAAAGATTTTGTAGGGGTGGTGTCCCGGCACCGCGAAGCGAAACCGAATACCTTCCGAAGTCGTAAGAGCGCTAGAGCGCGACTGTGCCCGCTCCGGATTCGCGAGGACGAACTCACAGACGTCGAGCAGAGCATCGTAGAGGTCGGGATTGTCGCGATTCTCGATCTCGTCGAGTTGGGCATTGGCGATTTCGGAATAGCCTGCGGGTCCGCTCACTGGTGCCGACGAGCCCGCGACACGGTCTTCGACGCGGCGGCGCGGCTGAGCAACGCTTGCAGCTCAGGGCTCTCGTCATACTCCAACTGCGCCTCAGTGACCACGCGGGCTGGCTCAAGCAAGATGCTGCCATCTTCGTTCTCGCGCAGCATGAATCGCTGGCTCGGGTGTCCAGGTAGTACGACACGACTACGATCGTCGGTTTCGATGAGGGTCATGAGGTCCTTTCGGCTATCTCTCAACCTTAGCCCACAATCCCATAATGGGTAATCGGGCAGGTGGGTAATATAATCCAAGAAGAAATTCGATGACGAGACACCGCACATCACTGTCAAAAGCGATGAAGTCCGGGCCCCTTGGCCGGACTCTCGCGAGAGATTCGGCGTTTCCGTGTGGGTCTTGCTATGGGGCCCGACGCGAACCCGAACGACCGGCAACTCCCCCCCCCAAGGCAAACTCGTGACTGAGGTCACAAAATTAACTTGCGGATGTCGAGAACCTTGGCGGGTTGATCGCGCAGCGGAATCCATTCCGGACAGATCGAAGGCCCAGGTTGTACCTGGGCCTTCGATCTTGGTGGCGGGGGCACTGTGGCGCAAGACTGAATCCATCCAAGAATCCACTCATCCTTCCTGATGAAGAATCATGCACTCCCCTCGTGCACACCCTGATGCACACCCCACCCATCGGTCTAGCGGTGTAGATCAAACTTCGCAGTTGACCGCGATGCTCAGGGCGGAACAAATTTGGCGCATCCGTTCATCGCTGAGGCGACCGATCTTCTCGACCAAACTTGAAATTGAGACACTCTCGACTGAGTCCAAGTTCACCGCACAATGACGACCAATTGGATCGTCTCCAGGTTCAAGCACAACCTCGCTTGGCAGGTTGCGGACGGTTGTCGTGCAGGGAGCGATCAGCGATCGACGCAATCGTGGAATGGCCGCGTTGCGTGACAGCACAACGACGGGTCTCCTCTGAATCTCCGCTAGC
>JABEUR010000075.1 GCA_013044405.1 Acidimicrobiaceae bacterium
AAGGACGCGGGTCTCACGATCGACAAGCTCGACCACGTGATCATGGTGGGCGGTTCGACCCGGATCCCCGCGGTCCAAGAGCTCGTACAGCGCGTCACGGGCAAGGAACCGAACAAGAGTGTGAACCCCGATGAGGTGGTAGCGATCGGTGCCGCGGTTCAGGCCGGCGTGCTCAAGGGTGACGTCAAGGACATCTTGCTGCTCGACGTGACCCCGTTGTCACTCGGTATCGAGACCAAGGGTGGCGTGATGACCAAGATCATCGAGCGCAATACCACGATCCCGACCAAGAAGTCCCAGTCCTTCACGACGGCCGACGACAATCAGCCTTCGGTCGAAGTGCACGTCTTGCAGGGCGAACGCGAGATGGCCTCCTACAACCAGACCTTGGGCAAGTTCCAGCTGGTCGGCATTCCGCCGGCTCCGCGCGGGGTGCCCCAGATCGAGGTCACCTTCGATATCGACGCGAACGGAATCGTCCACGTGTCGGCGAAGGACCAGGCGACCGGGGCTACCCAGTCGATGACCATCACCGGAGGATCGTCGCTCTCGAAGGAAGAGATCGACCGTATGGTGCGAGACGCCGAGGCGCACGCCGAAGACGACCGTAATCGCCGTGCCGAGGCCGAGGTGCGCAACAACGCCGACGGCTTGGTCTACCAGACCGAGAAGTTGCTCAAGGATCAGGCCGAGTCGTTCCAGGGCACCGAGCGTGACGACGTCGAAGGAGCGTTGAACGCGTTGAAGGAGACTCTCAACGGGACCGATATCGACTCGATCAAGGGCGCCACCGACAAGTTGCTCAGCGCGAGTCAGGGCTTCAGCCAGCGACTGTACGAAGAGGCCTCAAAGGCGAATGCCTCGGGTCCCAGCTCCGCTCCAGGCAACGACGATGACGTCGTCGAAGCCGAGATCGTCGAGTGACGATGAGCGACGAGGCTGTTCAAGGCGACGGGGTGGCGGAGTTCGAGGACGTCGCCACCCCGGGGCTCGACGAGCGTTCCGAAGCCGAAGTCCAGCGCGACGAATATCTCGATGCACTCCAGAGGCTCCAAGCGGACTTCGAAAACTATCGCAAACGCGTGGCGCGCTCCTCAGAGGAGTCGGCGTCTCGCGCGGCGAGCGACGTGGTGGCGAAGTTGCTACCCGTCATCGACGCGTTCGACCTGGCCAGAGACCACTTCACGGGCTTGGACTCTGAAGAGGCGAGAGCACTCGACCAGACGCGCGGGCTGTTACTGGACGCGTTGGCGAAGGAAGGACTGGAGCGCATCGACGCCGTCGGGGTCGCCTTCGATCCCCAGATTCATGACGCCGTGGCTCACGTGGCGGGCGAGCACGATGACGGCGATCAGGTTATCGACGAAGTGCTGCGGGCGGGGTACCGCTGGAAGGGTGCGGTCCTGCGCCCGGCCATGGTGAGGGTGATGGGATAGGTCGTGGCTGAGCGGGAGTGGTTCGACAAGGACTACTACAAGATTCTTGGTGTGACGTCGAGCGCGACGGACAAGGAGATCACTCGTGCGTATCGCAAACTGGCCAAGGAGCACCACCCTGATACGAACCCGGGCTCGGAGGAGAAGTTCAAGGAGATCTCGGTCGCCTACGACGTTCTCGGTGACGCGACCAAGCGCAAGGAGTACGACGAGGTACGCCGACTCGGTCCGGGCGCCCAGGGGTTCTCCGGTGCTGGACCCGGTGGCGGATTCAACTTCCAGACCGGGGACTTCAGCGACTTGGGCGATATCTTCGGCGGACTCTTTGGGGGCTCGCGCCGCCAACGTGCCCAGCGCGGCGCGGACTTAGAGACGGCCCTACACCTGAGTTTTCGCGACGCCGTCATGGGCGTCACCACCACGGTGAACTTGCCGAGCAATGAAGCTTGTCACACGTGCGGAGGACGCGGTGCGGCGCCCGGGAGCGGATTCGTGACCTGCGAGCGCTGCGCTGGACGCGGCGTGCTCAATGACGACCAGGGTCCGTTCGCCATGTCGAGCGTGTGCCCGGTGTGTCAGGGACGTGGTGGGCGTATCGTGACGCCGTGCCCCACCTGTCACGGGACGGGGCGCGAGCCTTCGTCTCGTCGGGTCAACGTTCGAATCCCTCCAGGGGTGATCGACGCCCAGCGCATTCGCCTCAAGTCCAAGGGCAGCCCGGGCACCAATGGTGGAGCGCCGGGTGACTTGTTCGTGGACGTCCACGTGACGCCCGACCCGCGGTTCGACCGGCGGGGACGAAACGTCACCACCTCGGTGAACGTCCCGCTCACCTCGGTGATGCTCGGCACGACAGTGGAGGTGGTGACTCTCGACGAGCCGGTCACGCTGAAGATTCCGGCGGGGACGCAACCATCGACGACGATGCGCGTTCGCGGGCGTGGGGTGCCGGCTTCGGGCAAGCACGCGGCGGGAGATCTACTGGTCACGGTCAACGTCACCGTGCCCAAGAAGTTGAACAAGGAGCAGCGAGTGGCGGTGGAGAGGCTCGCCGCCGCGCTGCACGAGGAGACCACCAATGACTGAGCGTCGTCACCACGCCGTCTACGTGATCTCGGTCTTCGCCGAGCTCGCGGGGGTGCACCCACAGACCCTTCGCAACTACGAGCGCAGTGGACTGCTCAGTCCCCAGCGCACTAGTGGGGGTTCACGGCGATTCTCCGACGCCGACCTCGCCGCGTTGCGACGGATCCAAGAACTCACCAACGAAGGCGTGAACCTCGAGGGCGTGAAGCGAATCATGCGACTCGAAGAGCAGCTCGACGAACTTCGCGAGCAACTCGAGAGTGCGCGTCACGACGCTCGCAGCGACGTGGCCGAGACCCATCGACAGTATCGGCGCGACTTGGTACCCGTTCGAAACACCATCGCCTTGTTCATTGAGGCGCAACGCAGGCAACGAGGAGGTCCGTAGATGACACTCGACCCACAACGCTGGACCATCAAGACCCGCGAGGCATTCCAGGCCGCCACCACGCAGGCTGCCGCCGCGGGCAATCCCTACGTGACGCCGGCTCACCTCCTGTTGGCGCTGCTCGGCCAAGCAAATGGAGTGGCACGCCCGTTGCTCAGTGCCGCCGGCATCGATCCGCTGGTCGTGGCCGCGACGCTCAACGAGAAGGTGGCCGCCGAGCCGCGTGCGTTGGGTGGCTCGCAGCCGGGACTGTCGCTCGAAGCTCGATCGGGGCTCGAGACGGCCGACGAGTTGAGGGCCGACTTGGGCGACGACTTTCTGTCGGTCGACCACGTGATCGTCGCGTGGGCCGACGTGCTCGGCTCGACGCGAGAGCAGCTGCTCCAAGCGCTTCGCACCATTCGCGGTTCGGCCCGCATCACCTCAGAGAACCCCGAAGAGACCTTTCAGTCCCTCGAGAAGTACGGACGCGATCTGACGGCCCTGGCTCGAGCGGGCAAGCTCGACCCCGTGATCGGCAGAGACGACGAGATTCGCCGAGTGATCCAGGTGTTGTCGCGACGAACGAAGAACAATCCGGTGTTGATCGGCGAGCCGGGAGTGGGTAAGACCGCGATCGTCGAGGGTCTGGCGCTGCGCATCGTGGAAGGGGATGTTCCCGAGTCCTTGCGAGATCGACGCATCATCGCACTGGACCTGGCTTCGATGGTCGCGGGTGCTAAGTATCGCGGGGAGTTCGAGGAGCGGTTGAAGGCGGTGCTCAAGGAGATCGAGGACGCCAAGGGCGAGGTGGTGACCTTCATCGACGAGTTGCACACGATCGTCGGCGCCGGGGCTAGCGAAGGGGCGATGGACGCCGGGAACATGATCAAACCGCTCCTGGCCCGTGGTGAACTCCGTTTGATCGGTGCCACGACGCTCGACGAGTATCGCACCTACATCGAGAAAGACGCCGCCCTAGAACGCCGCTTCCAGCAGGTGTTCGTGGGTGAGCCCTCGCTCGAGGACACCATCGCGATACTGCGAGGGCTGAAGGAGCGCTACGAGGTCCACCACGGTGTTCGAATCCAAGACGCGGCGCTGGTCGCAGCGGCCACGCTGTCCCAGCGCTACGTAGCCAATCGCTTCTTGCCCGACAAGGCGATCGATCTGATGGACGAGGCGGCCTCGCGGCTGCGCATCGAGATCGACTCCATGCCCACCGAACTCGACGTCGTCATCCGCCGGTTGCGCCAGCTCGATATCGAGCGAGTGGCGCTGGCCAGTGAGAGCGACGCCGGCTCGATTGACCGGCTCGCCAAACTCGAACACGAGCGCGCTGAACTCCAGGAGAAGTCTGATGCGCTCGCGGCACGCTGGCAGGCTGAGAAGCAGGCCATTGTCAAGATCCAGGGCGCCAAGCAGGAGTTCGAGGACCGTCGCACCGAGGCCGATCGCCTCGAGCGACAGGGCGATCTCAACGGGGCCGCCGCGCTTCGCTATGGCACGATCCCGGAACTGGAGAAGACCATCGAACGCGCTTCGAGCGAGCTCGCTCAACTCCAGGTCGACGGTGCATTCCTCAAAGAGGAGGTCGACGCCGAGGACATCGCCGAAGTGATCAGTCGCTGGACGGGTGTGCCGGTCGCCAAACTGCTCGAGGGCGAGGTTGACAAATTGCTGCGGATGGAGGAGCTCTTGCACACTCGGGTGGTCGGCCAGGACGAGGCGGTGAGCGCGGTCGCCAATGCGATCCGGCGTTCGCGCGCGGGACTTTCCGATCCGCATCGACCCATTGGCTCGTTCCTCTTTCTCGGTCCGACCGGTGTGGGCAAGACCGAGCTGGCCCGTGCCCTCGCCGAATACCTGTTCGACGACGAACACGCGATGATCCGACTGGACATGAGCGAGTACATGGAGAAGTTCGCGGTAAGTCGTCTCATCGGAGCCCCTCCGGGGTACGTGGGCTATGAGGAGGGTGGCCAGCTCACCGAGGCAATTCGACGACGTCCCTACGCCGTGGTGCTGCTCGACGAGATCGAGAAGGCCCATCCCGATGTCTACAACCTCTTGCTGCAGGTGCTCGACGACGGAAGGCTCACCGACGGTCAAGGCCGCACGGTCAATTTCACGAACGTGGTCTTCATCATGACTAGCAATCTCGTGGGTGACCCGCTCGACTTCTTCCGACCCGAGTTCGTGAACCGGATCGATGACATCATCCGCTTTCGTCCTCTCGATGAGAAGGACCTCGCCGTGATCGTGGAGATCCAGTTGGGGCGGCTGCGCCAACGACTCGCCCAGCGGCGAATGGTCCTCGACGTCACCGGCGAAGCGGCCGCGGCGTTGGCTCGCGAAGGATTCGACCCAGCCTTTGGTGCACGACCGCTCAAGCGGGTGATCCAACGCCGTCTGGAAGACCCACTCGCCTTGGCCGTGCTCCAGGGTGTCTATCACGAAGGTGACACGATCAAGGTTGGCGAGGCGCAGGGCGCTCTCACGTTCCACTGATGGGCCGAGACCGGTCGGGTAGGCTGGACCTGCAACGAGGCCGTCTCAGAGGAGTTCAGTGCCCGCAACCGTCGTAGTCGGAACCCAGTGGGGTGACGAAGGCAAGGGGAAGTTGACCGACCTCCTCGCTCGAGACATGGACATGGTCGTGCGATATCAAGGTGGTCATAATGCCGGTCACCGCATCGTCGTAGACGGTGAGGCCTTCGCTCTCCAGCTCGTGCCATCGGGGGTCCTCTACGAGCACATCGTGCCCGTGATCGGTAACGGCGTCGTGGTCGATCCCGCGGTGCTGCTCACCGAGATCGACGCGCTCAACTCCAAGGGCGTCGACACCTCGAGGTTGGTGGTGTCGGGCAACGCCCACCTGATCATGCCCTACCACCAGGAGTTGGATCGCCTGACCGAACGCTTCCTCGGCAAGAACGCTCTGGGCACCACCAAGCGCGGCATCGGACCGGCCTACGCAGACAAGTCGTCGCGAGTCGGTCTTCGGGTCCAGGACCTGCTCGACGCGAAGATCTTTCGCCAGAAGCTCGACGTGGTGCTCAAAGAGAAGAACCTCATCCTCACCAAGATCTACAACCGCCCGGCGATCAAGGCAAAGGACGTGGCCGAGCGGTACCTCGACGAGATAGCTCCGCGCGTCGGCCCCATGATCGCCGACACGGTCTCGATGGTCCACGAAGCGTTGGACGGTGACCAGAGGATCTTGCTCGAGGGTGCTCAAGCCACGTTCCTCGACCTCGATCACGGCACGTACCCGTTCGTCACGTCGTCCAACCCGGTGGCCGGTGGCGCCTGTACCGGTTCTGGGCTCGGTCCACGCGACCTTTCGCGGATCGTGGGCATCGCCAAGGCCTACGTGACTCGAGTGGGTGCGGGGCCGTTCCCGACCGAACTCGACGGGGAGCTCGCCGAGTTGCTCGTCGAACGTGGACACGAGTTCGGCACCAACACTGGTCGTCGCCGTCGGGTTGGATGGTTCGACGCGGTCATGGCGCGCCAGGCCGCCCGGTTGAACTCGCTGACCGAGATCGCTCTCACCAAGCTCGACGTGCTCGACTCGCTCGACGAGATCAAGGTATGCGTGGCCTATGAGGCCGCGGGAGTCCGCTACGAACACCCCCCCTACCACCAGTCGGTTCTACACGAGGTCACGCCGATCTACGAAGTCGTGCCCGGTTGGAGCACGGACATCACGGCGTCCACCAAGTTCGACGAGCTACCTAGCGCCGCCAAGGACTACGTGAGCTTTCTCGAGCGCACCATCGGCGTCAAGATCTCGGTGGTGGGCGTCGGTCCGGGCCGAGAGCAGTTCGTTCGACCCTCGTGAGTCGCTGCGTCGTCGTCGGGTCGGGGGCTCGTGAACACGCTCTCGCCTGGGCGCTCGCCAAGAGCTGCGAGGTGGTGGTGAGTCCGGGAAACGCGGGTATGGCTGCGCACGGCTTCACGTGTGTCGACACCCCCGCCACCGAACTCGACGCCGACCTGTTCGTCATCGGTCCCGAGCAGCCCCTCGTGGAGGGACTCGCCGACGCTCTGCGCGCTCAGGGTAAGCGCGTGTTCGGGCCGGGTCGTGACGCCTCGCAACTAGAGGGCTCCAAGGCCTTCATGAAGGACTTCCTCGCCAGCGCCGGGGTTCCCACGGCCCGCTACGCCACGTTCAGTGACCCGGACAGCGCGCTTTCGTTCCTCGATTCGATGAGCGCGCCCTACGTGGTCAAGACCGACGGTCTGGCCTCTGGCAAAGGGGTGCTGGTGACCCACGACTTGGCTCAAGCGCGAGACGACGTGCTCGAGAAGTTGAGTGGCCGCGCCTTCGGCGGGGCCGGAACCACCGTGGTCATCGAAGAGGGCCTCGCGGGACACGAGTGCTCGCTCATTGTCCTCTGTGACGGAACCGACGTCGTCGCGCTCGCTCCGGCCCAGGACTTCAAACGGGTCGGCGACGCCGACCAGGGCGCCAATACCGGTGGCATGGGGGCGTACGCGCCGATGACTTCGATGACACCTGACCAGGTCGACAACGTGATGCGCGAGATCGTGTTGCCCACGGTGGCTGAGCTACGTCGTCGCGGGATCGACTTTCGAGGTGTGCTCTATGCCGGGTTGATGCTTGGCCCCTACGGAGCGAAGCTGCTCGAGTACAACGTGCGTTTCGGCGATCCCGAGACCCAGGTGTTGGCACCGCTCTACGGTGACGCACTGTTCGATCTGCTCAAGCGCACCTCCGACGGTCGTCTCGGTGGTTCGCTCGCGGTGCCCAGCGGCGCGGCGGTGACGGTCGTGCTCGCGGCCTCGGGATATCCGCGACGACCGCGAGTCGGCGACGTGATCAGCGGGCTGGGCGACGACGGTCAACTGGCCGAGGAGATCGAAGGGGTGATCGTCTTTCACGCCGGCACCCAGCGGTCCGCGGGCGGAGTCTTCACCACCTTTGGTGGTCGGGTCCTCGCGGTCACCGGCACCGGTGCCTCGCTCGAGGAGGCTCGACGTCGCGCCTACCAGGGAGCAGCCCTCGTAACCTTTGATGGAATGGTCATGCGCACGGACATCGCACTCGGTGCGCACTGAAGGAGATAGATGATCCCGAGGTATGCCCCCAAGGACGTCGCGGCGTTGTTCAGTGACGAGAACCGATTCGACACCATGCTCGAGGTCGAGTTGTTGGCAGCTGAGGGTCTCGCCGCGCTCGGTGTCGTGCCCGGCGACCAAGTCGCGCTCTTGCGTCAGCGTCGTCCGGTGGTTGACGCAGGATTCGTCGAAGCGGTCAATGAACGAGAACTGACCACCAATCACGACACCGCGGCCTTCGTCGACGTCGTCCAGTCGTCGATCGGGATGCCCGAGGGAGCCTGGATTCACTACGGACTCACTTCGTCGGACGTCGTGGACACGGCCCTTTGCCACACGCTCACGCGGGCCATGGACATCGTGGTCTTCGAGGCGCTGGCGCTTCGCGATGCGCTGACTCGCCGCGCGGTGGAGACGGTGGACATCCCCATCACCGGACGGACTCACGGTATGCACGCTGAACCGACGACCTACGGAGCGAAGTTCGCGCTCTTCGCCCTCCAAGTAGAACGTGATGTGCAACGAGCGATGCGCGCGCGCAGCGCCATCGCCGTGGGGAAGTTGTCGGGCGCGGTCGGTACGTACTCCAACGTCGATCCCCGAGTCGAGGAGTACGTCTGCTCGCGCCTGGGTCTCGTGGCCGTTCCGGCGACCCAGGTCATCGCGCGCGACCGTCACGCCGAGGTCCTCTACGCGTGCGCCGCGCTCGGCACCTCGATCGAACAGTTCGCCTTGGAGGTCCGTCACTTGGCGCGCAGCGAGGTCGGCGAGGCCGAGGAGCCGTTCGCTCCCGGACAGAAGGGCTCCTCGGCCATGCCCCACAAGCGCAATCCGGTCCTCTCTGAACGCCTTTGCGGGCTGGCGCGGGTCCTGCGTGCTTACCTGCAAGCCGGCCTCGAGGATGTGGCCCTCTGGCACGAACGCGACATCTCGCACTCGAGCGTCGAGCGGGTGGTGTTGCCCGACGCGCTCCAGTTGACGGTGTACATGCTGCGCAAGGCGACCGGGCTGGCCGACGGCCTGGTGCTGCACCCCGAGCGCGCCTTAGAGAACCTGACCGTCGGATCGCTCGGTCTGGTGTTCTCCCAGTCGGTGTTGTTGGCGCTGGTGGAGTCGGGGATGTCGCGCGACCAGGCCTACCGGATCGTCCAGGGCGCAGCGCGCCAGGCGATCGAGCAGCGGCGCAACTTGCGAGAGGTCGTCGAGAGTGACGAGGAGGTCACCTTGAGCAACGAAGTTCTCGAGCGATGCTTCGACACCCAGCGCCTGCTCGTCCATCGGGGGCGATTCGTGGAGGCGCTGACGTGGCGAGCCTAGAGCAGCTGGGGCTTCGCCACATCTACTCAGGGAAGGTTCGCGACCTCTACGAAGTCGGCAGCGACCATCTCTTGATGGTCGCATCGGACCGGATGAGCGCATTTGACGTCATCATGCGCGAGCCGGTCCCCCAGAAGGGTCGTGTGCTCACCGCCATGACCAACTACTGGGTACGCGAGTTCGCCGAGTCCGTCCCGGCCGCGCTGGTGACCTGCGATCCGCTCGAGATCGACCAGTTCGTTTCGGGCTTCGCGGGGAGTCGCGAGTGGCACGGTCGTTCGATGCTGGCGCGCCGGGCGACGATGATGCCGCTGGAGTGCATCGTACGAGGTCGCCTCGCCGGTCAGGCCTTCGACGAGTACCGAGAGCACGCCACGGTCCACGGTGCACCCGCACCCGCCGGTATGGAACTGACCGACGAGTTCGCCGAGGCGCGCTTCACGCCATCGACGAAAGCGGAGTCCGGCCACGACGTCAACATCGACCTCGCGAGCGCCGCGCGGATCGTGGGTGCGCAGAATCTCGAACGCGCCCAACGACTGTGCCTCGGCCTGTTCAACCGGGCACGAGAGAAAATGGAGACGGTGGGGCTCATCCTCGCCGACACCAAGTTCGAGGTGGGCTTCGTCGACGACGAGATGGTGCTCTGCGACGAGGTCCTCACGCCCGACTCCTCACGTATCTGGCCGGCCGACCAGGTCCGCCGTGGTGAGACGCCACCATCGTTCGACAAGCAGCCGTTTCGAGACTGGCTCAGCGCTCAAGCGTGGAATCGAACACCACCGGCGCCCGAAGTGCCCGAAGACGTGTTGGTCACGACCTCGCGGCGCTACGTCGAAGCCTACGAACGAGTGACCGGGCGCTCGCTCGACGACTGGTACGGTGCGTAGTCGTGAACTACTTCGTGATCGTAGACGTGACCCTGCGCGAAGGCATCGCCGATCCCGAAGGCGCGACCATCGAACGGGCCCTGCCCGCGCTGGGGTTCACCGGGGTCACCAACGTGCACGCCGCCAAGTCCTTTCGATTCGAGGTGGAGGCGACGAGCGAGAGCGCCGCACTGGAGAAGGCGAACTCGCTGGGGGAGCGACTCTTATCCAACCCGGTGATCGAGAATGCGGTGGCCCGCCTGGCGCCCGGGAACCGAGCGTGAAGAGGTTCGGCGTCGTCATCTTTCCGGGATCGAACTGCGAGTACGACGCGGCCCTGGGCGTGACCCAGCTGGGCGCCGAAGCCGAGTTCGTCTGGCACTCCGATACCGATCTGTCGAGGTTCGACGGCATCATCTTGCCCGGTGGATTCGCCCACGGCGACTACCTTCGACCGGGTGCGCTGGCCCGCTTCTCGCCCGTCATGAAGGCCGTGGCGCACTTCGCGCTCGAAGGTGGACCGGTGCTTGGCATCTGCAACGGCTTTCAAGTTCTGACCGAAGCGGGACTGCTGGCCGGTGCATTGCAGAAGAACCGCGGTCTGACGTTTCTCAGTCACGACACCACCTTGATCGTCGCATCCACCCGATCGGTGCTCACCAGCGAGGCGACGATCGGTCAAGAGCTCGTCGTGCCGATCAACCACTTCTCCGGCGCCTACACCTGTGACGACGCGACCTACGAGAGCCTCGTCGCGAACGAGCAGGTCATCTTGCGCTACCGGGACAATCCCAACGGCTCAAGGGGCGACGTAGCGGGGATCTGCAACGAAACGCGCAACGTCGTGGGACTGATGCCTCACCCCGAGCGCGCCATGTCGACGCTGCTCGGCAGTGCCGATGGCCTCGTCTTGATGAGTAGTTTCGTCTCGGCCGGTATCGCCGTTGGTTGAGCGGCTCAAAGGGTGACCTGAGCGGGGCCTGTAGTTTGGTGGGGTGAACAGCCCCGTTGAGCCCCTGCACCGAGCCCTGGGTCTGACCGACTCTGAGCTGGGCGACATCCGCGGGGTGCTCGCTCGCGACCCCAATGCGCTGGAGTTGGCGCTCTACGGGGTGATGTGGTCCGAGCACTGTTCGTACAAGTCCTCGCGCATCCATCTCAAGCGCTTACCGACCAAGGCTGAGCACGTGCTGGTCGGTCCGGGCGAGAACGCCGGGGTCATCGACGCCGGCGACGGGATCGCCGTGGCGATCCGCATCGAAAGTCACAATCATCCGTCCGCTATCGAGCCCTATCAGGGTGCGGCGACCGGCGTCGGGGGGATCTTGCGCGACGTGTTCACGATGGGCGCACGTCCGCTCGTGGTGATGGACCCCCTCTTCTTCGGTGAGCTGGACGACGCGCGTCAACGCTGGCTCGTCGAGGGCGTCGTGTCGGGGATCTCGGGCTACGGCAATTCGGTCGGCGTGCCCACGGTCGGGGGGGAACTGACCTTCGACACCTGCTACGCGTCCAACCCGCTGGTGAACGTCCTGTGCGCCGGGGCGCTGCCCGTCGAGCGACTGGTGCTGGGGGTTGCCTCGGGCGTGGGCAACCTGGCGGTGTTACTGGGCTCGACCACCGGCCGCGACGGCATCGGTGGGGTGTCGGTGCTCGCCTCGGCGGGATTCGCCGGCGACGACGGTGCGGCCTCGCTCGATGACGCCAAGCGACCGAGCGTGCAGGTCGGAGACCCGTACGAGGAGAAGCGATTGATCGAAGCCTGTCTCGAGTTGCTCGATCGGGGTCTGGTCGTGGGGATCCAGGACCTGGGCGGCGCGGGGATCGTCTGTGCGACGAGTGAGACCGCTGCTCGAGGAGGGGTTGGGATGGACGTGGACGTGAGCGCGATCCCCCTACGCGAGCCGGGTATGGCGCCCTACGAGATCATGACCTCTGAGAGTCAGGAACGGATGCTCGCGATCATCACCCCCGAGAACTGGAGCGCGGTCGAAGCGCTGTGTGCCAAGTGGGAGGTGCGCGCCAGCGTGATTGGTCGCGTCGTCGCCCCCGTGGTGCTCGAAGACGGTCGTTCGGTGGGGATGCTGCGAGTGCGAGACGGTTTCGACGGTGAGGTGCTCGCCGAGGTACCCGCCAGTTCGCTGGCCGACGAGGCACCGCTCTACGACCGTCCCCGCCGTCGCCCCGAGGACCTCGACGATATTCGTGATGACGACCCGAGCCTCGACGAGCCCGTGGGATCGCCCAACGACGACCTGCTCGACCTCTTGATCGATCCGGCCTGGGTCTATCGCCAATACGATTCGCAGCTCTTTCTCAACACCGTGGTCGGACCGGGCCGAGACGCCGCTCTGTTGCGTCTGGCCGGTCCGGGTCTGCCCGCGTCCCAGCGCGGATTCGCTATCTCCACGGATTCGAACCCCCGCTGGTGCGCGCTCGATCCGAGAGTCGGCATCGCACTCACCATCGCCGAGAGCGTCGCGAACCTCGCCTGTGTCGGCGCGAGCGCCAAAGCGGTGGTCAACTGTCTCAATTTCGGCAATCCCGAGCATCCCGAGGTGATGTGGCAGCTCTCCGAGACGGTCGACGGGATGAGTGAGGCTTGCGATGCGCTGGGGCTGCCGGTCATCGGCGGCAATGTGTCGCTCTACAACGAGAGTGGTGGCAACGATATCGATCCGACGCCGGTGGTGGGACTGCTCGGCATCGTCGATCAATTGGTCGCGCCGCCGCCGGGCTGGGCGTGGCGTGACGGCGACACGGTGGTGTTGGTTGGTGAGCGTGAGGCGCCCGGAGAACGGACGTTCCCGTTGGGTGGATCACGCTGGGCGACGCTGCGTGGACGACGCGGCGGGCGAATTTCCGACTTCGATCCGAGCCGGATCGTGCCGGTGATCGACTTCGTCGTCGGCGAGGTCGCGTCGGTGTGTGCCGCCAGAGCGTCGGACGTGAGCGCAGTGCACGATGTCGGTGGTGGTGGCTTGGCCGTGGCGCTGTCCGAGATGGCGGCCAGTACCGCGCTCGGGGTGCTCATCGAACCGTCCATCACCCACGCCGAGTTGTTCAGTGAGTTCCCCGGCCGCTTCGTGATGGCGACCAGCGATTTCGAAGCCTTCGAGGCACGTGCGGGCTCGGTTCGTCTGACGCGCCTGGGCACTGTTGGCGGTGGTCGTCTGGTCATCGGAGCGCTGATCGACCTGTCGGTCGAACAGATCGTGACCCGTCGCAGCGGCGCGCTCGAAGCGGCCCTCAATGCTCTGGGCTGATCACTCGGTGCGCTCGGCGATCTTCGTGCGTGGCTAGGAGTTTCGTGCGGCCTTCAGCTCGTCGAGGACTTCGTCGGGCACTCGAAGGTCTCCGCTGAGCCCCAAGCCGAGTGCGATGTCTTCTTTGTACGTGCCGTGATAGTCCGACCCACCGGTCGGGATCATCCCCGCGTCACGTGTGAGTTTGACCATCAGCGCGCGCAGGTGGGCGTCGGTGGAACCGTAGTAGGCCTCGATACCGAGCACCCCTCGCTCGCGCAGCGACGCCATGACCTTGGGCATCGTTCTCTCGATAGCCGATGGGGTGACGGTTTCGAGGTAGTTGACTAACGGATGGGCGATCGAGAAGACGGCCCCCGAACCACTGGCCGAATCGATGAAGTCTTCGAGGGGGATGCTGGTCTTGGGGATGTAGGCCCGTCCCCCGGTGCCCAGCCACTCGATGAAGAGGCGGTTCCAACTTTCGTCGGTTCGTTCGCCCACGATCTCGGGGTGGAGTTCGAACATGGCTCGCGCAAAGTGTGGTCGCCCGATCGACTCGCGCTTTCCGGCCAGGCCGATCAGGTAGTCGAAGTTCAGTCGCTCGAAGCCGAGGTCCTGGAGGGTGCGCACGAGGAGTTCGTTGCGAGTCTCGCGGTCGCCGCGTAGTTCGGCCAGTTTGAGCTGGAGCGGATGGGTGGGCTCGAGGGGCAAGAAGTAGCCGAGCACGTGGATGCTGCGGGGCCCGGCGTGCCCGTCGCGGGTTGTGGGGAACTCTCCCTCGCGCAACGAGACTTCGACCCCGGTGACGAGTTCGACGCCGAGGCGTTCGCAGGCGAGCGCCATCTCCTCGTGGCTGAGCGTGGTGTCGTGATCGGTGAGTGAAATGGCCGTGAGACCGATATCGTGCGCCTTTTGGGCCAATTGGGTCGGGGTGTCGGAGCCGTCGGAGAAGGAGGAGTGGGTATGAAGATCTATCACCCTTGCACTGTACTGACCAGACGTCACCGGTCCAGAGCTCTGTGCGAGAATGGATCAGTGCCTCTCCTCACCAATATCCCCAGAGCGGTGAGTGCATGAAGGAAGCCTGCGGCGTCGTCGGCATCGTCGCTCCCGGGCGCGACGTCTCGCACCTCTGTTATGACGCGCTCTACGCCCTCCAGCACCGCGGCCAGGAGTCGGCCGGCATGGCAACCTACAACGATCATCAGATCACGGTCGTCAAGGACAACGGTCTGGTCAGTCACGTCTTCGCCGAGACGACACTGCGAGCTCTGGCCGGTTCACTGGTCATCGGACATACGCGCTATTCCACGTCGGGCTCGGCGAACTGGACCGCTGCCCAACCGGTCTACCGATCGGCCGGGACGTCAGGTTTCGCGATAGCCCACAACGGCAACCTCACCAATACGACCGCACTGGCCGACGCCGCAGGGATCCAGTTCACGTCCATGCTCTCGGACTCAGACTTGGTCGCTGAGTTGCTCGCGCGCCAGGTTGAGACCGGCACCACGCTTACCGAAGCGCTGCTCAAGGTGCTCACCAATGTCGAGGGTGCATTTTCGATGGTCATCCTCGAGGCGGGAGAGGTCCACGCGATCCGTGACCCTTTCGGATTTCGCCCACTCTGCCTCGGGCGCCTCGGGCCAGCCGGGGCCCCGGAGGGTTGGATGATCGCCTCGGAGTCGCCGGCGCTCGACGTCGTGGGTGCGACCTTCATCCGAGAGCTCAATCCCGGTGAGATGGTTACCATCACCAAGGACGGCATGTCGTCGGTCCAGCTACTCGAACCGGCGGGAGCCAAGCAGAAACTGTGCATCTTCGAGTTCGTCTACTTCGCGCGTCCCGACACCTATCTCATGGGTCATCAGGTCCACACCACGCGTCGTCGAATGGGCGAACTACTCGCGGCTCAATCCAAGATCGACGCCGACATCGTGATGGGGGTACCCGACTCAGGCATACCGGCCGCCGAGGGTTACGCCAAGGCCTCGGGGATACCATTTGGCTACGGACTCGTGAAGAACCGCTACATCGGACGAACCTTCATCTCCCCAGACCAGGACAAGCGCGCCGCGAGTGTGAGGCGCAAGTTGAACCCACTGCGAGAGAACATCGAAGGACAGCGACTCGTCGTCGTCGACGACTCGATCGTGCGCGGAACGACCACTCGGGCCCTGGTGAAGATGCTGCGAGACGCGGGGGCTAGCGAGGTGCACCTGCGCATCTCCTCGCCTCCATTCATGTGGCCCTGTTACTACGGTATCGACACGCCCACTCGCGAGGACCTGCTCGCGGCCAACCACTCGGTCGAGGAGATGAACGAGTTCATCGGATCGGACAGCCTCGAGTTCATCACTTTGGAGAACCTGCGCAGCGCCATCGCGTTGGACGGTGAATGCTGTGACGCGTGTCTCACCGGCCGGTATCCGGCGCCGACCCCGGTAGTGCTCGGGGTGGCGGGAAGGCGCTGGTGAGCCGGCTACTCGATCAGCCCGAGGGCGGTTTGACGTACGCGGGTGCGGGAGTCTCGATCGAGGCCGGCGACGAAGCGGTAGAGCGGATCAAGTCGGTGGTGGCGAGCACCGCACGCCCTGGGGTCCTCGGCACGATCGGCGGGTTCGGCGGATTGTTCTCACTCGACGTCGCCCAGTACCGATCGCCCGTGTTGGTGGCTTCGGCCGACGGAGTGGGTACGAAGCTCGAGGTGGCGAGGCAGGTCGGTCGCTACGATTCGGTCGGCATCGACCTGGTGGCCATGCTGGTCGACGACCTCGCCTGCGTGGGAGCCGAGCCCCTGTTCCTGCTCGACTACGTGGCGGTCGGGGTTCTCGACCCGGCGCGACTCGAAGAGCTGGTGGGCGGGATTGCTGAGGGCTGTCGACGCGCCAATACCGCGCTGCTCGGCGGCGAGACGGCCGAACACGGAGGCGTGATGAAGCCCGACGACCTCGACGTCGCCGGATTCGCCGTGGGCGTCGTCGAGCAGGGTACCCAACTCGGGCCGCACCGACTGCGAAGCGGCGACGCCCTGGTGGGCTTCGCATCGCCGGGCCTGCGCTCCAACGGCTACACCCTCGCGCGTCGGGTGCTCATCGAACGAGACGCCGACCTCGACGCTGCGGCCTACCCCGGTTCGTCGCGCACTCTCGGCGAGGAGTTGCTCATCCCGTCGGTCATCTACGCGCCGAGCATCACCGCACTTCGCGCGGTGCTGGGTGATGAACTTCACGCGGTGGCGCACGTGACCGGCGGGGGAATCGTGGGCAACGTGGCACGCATACTCAGTGCGCACCTGGACGCGGTGATCGACATGGAGAGTTTCGAGACTCCCGAGATCTTCTTCGAGATCCAACGCCGTGGACAGGTGCACGCCGAGGAGATGGTACGGGTGTTCAACTGCGGACTCGGGATGGTCGTGGCCGTCGGGGCTCCATCGGCGCCGTTGGCGCTCGAGACGGCGAGACTGAGTGGGATCGAGGCGAGTATCGTCGGTCACGTGCAAGAGGGCAGTGGCGAGGTGGTGCTGCGATGAGCGAGGCGCGCGAACGGGTACTCGCCCACCTCCTCGAGCACTCGGTGCGTCGGGGCGAGTTCGTCCTCAAATCGGGACGTCCGTCCGCTTGGTTCATCGACTCCAAGCAGACCATCGGCGCCCCCGAGGTCATGGTCGATGTCGCCACGTTGGTCTTGGAGAGGATTCCCGCCGACACCGACGCCATTGGTGGTTTGACCATGGGTGCTGACGGTGTCTCCTTCATCACCGCCGCGGTCGGCGCCACTCGAGGTCGAGGTCTGCGGGCCTTTAGCGTGCGCAAGGAGGTGAAGGACCACGGGGGCGGGGGCCGTATCGCCGGGGCCCTGCGTGCGGGTGATCACGTCGTGGTCACCGAGGACACCGTCACGCGCGGCACCAGTCTGATCGAGGCCGCCAACGTGATCACCGAGTTCGGCGCTCACGTCGAGCTGTTGTTGGCGGTTGTCGACCGGGGCGGTAGCGCCGCTGCGATGGCGGCAGAACGCGGATGGAGATTCGATGCCCTCTTCAGCGCTCACGACCTCGGATTCGAGTTCGAGGGCACGTAGGACTTCGCCAAGACCGAGATGACCCGGTCGCGCCACGCGTAACGTTGCGCGAAACCTTCCTCGGGCGAGTGCCCGAAGCGCACGATCACGGCGTCGAGCTCGGGGACCACGTTGATCATCTGGCCCTCGTAGCCGCTGGCGAGGTACGTTCCGTACTCGTCGCCGGTCACCCACCACTGCCACGAGTAGTAGAGGCCACTCTCGGGGTCTCGACTGTGGGGAACCTGAGCGGTCGCGCACCACTCGCGCGAGACGAGTTGGCGACCGGCCCACTCACCACCGCGCAAGTACAGAAGACCGAACTTGGCGAAGTCGAGTGCGCGTGCGTGCAGGTAGCTCGACGCCACGAACACGCCGGTCGGGTCGAACGTGGGCACGGCGCTGTGCATGCCGAGCGGGTCGAAGAGTCGAGTGCGAAGGTACGCCAAGTACTCGTCGCCGCGCCCCACCTGGTCGGCCACGATCCGGCTGAGGACGTTGGTGGTGCCACTCGAATAGTTGAAGTGGGTATCGGGCTCGTGCGCGAGTTCGATACGGGCCGTGTAGCCCGCCATGTCCTCCTTGCCCTCGCCGAAGAGCATCTCAATGACGTGGCTCACCTGTCCGATCTCGTAGTTCTCGACAAAGCCCAGGCCGTCGCGCATCGCCAGCAGGTCGCGAAGGCGGATCGCTCGGCGCGGGTCATCGGACGAACCCCATTCGGGCACCGGCGCCGGGTCGTCGAGGCTGAGGCGGTGCTCGTCGACGAGCGTGCCGATGATCATGTGGAGCACCGACTTGGCCATGGACCACGAGAGCAGCTGGCTCGTCGCCACGATCGGCTCGGGTGAACGGTCGAAGAACTCCTGGACACCTCCGTATCGTTCGACCAGTACTCGTCCGTGCTGGACGACGACCACGGCGTTGGTGACGGCGAGCTCTTCGCGGGTGAACATCTCATCGACAACGCCCTCGAGCTCGTCTTGGAAGGGCGACGTCATACGCGGCCACTCTTCGCTCGGCCACGCCAGCCCCTCGGGCTGAGGTGCGAAGCGCGGAGTTACTTCGGGCAGTTCGTTCGGTTGGTCCACGGTCATCTGGGTATCTTGACACGACCTGGGACGTCACAGTCTCGAGTTACCCTCCCATCATGACGAGCAGCCCGCACCCGAGCGTCGAGCACTTCTTCTACCGTTCGGCGGTCCAATCGAGGCGTCACCGAAATCGAGTGAGCGCCTACCTGGTCCATCGTTTCGAGGGAGCGGTGGTGCTGGCGCGCATCGAGCCCCTGGGTCTGGTGCCGGTATCGCTCTACGAGAACGAGATGGCGTTGCAGGGTCTGCGGCGAAACCTGCGCGTCGTTGGTCCATGGGTGGCGACTTCGAGCCACCGCCATACCCGGGCGCGACTGTCCCAGATTGCGTACGTCGCCCCACGGACTCGTTGAAGCAGTCCGTGGGGCGACGTGGACGGTGGTCGAGACCGGCGTCGATCCGGTGACCTCACGCTTTTCAGGCGCGCGCTCTACCGACTGAGCTACTCGACCTAACCTCGCCACCCTTTCGGGTGTCGAGCGGACCTGACGGGATTTGAACCCGCGACCTCCGCCTTGACAGGGCGGCGTGCACTCCGAGCTGCACCACAGGTCCTCGGT
>JABEUR010000011.1 GCA_013044405.1 Acidimicrobiaceae bacterium
GACGCGACCCAGGCACGTGAAGCCGCACACCTAGACTTTCGATTGGTGGAAGTCCACAACATTTCGGGTTCGTCCCGATGTAAGGACACGAGTGAACGTTCGACGGATAGCACTTATTGCGATGACGGTGCTAGCCAGCACCGTCGTTGGCGAGCCTGGGACCCATGGCGCCACCGCGACGACTCCGAACGGACTACCCCTCTACCAGTTCATTGATTCGGGCGCGGGTCCACTTCCGTGGAACGCTCACTCACTCGAGAGTTCACTCCAGGGAACCACGATGCTCGGCGCGCCCCACGCGATCAGCGGCCCCAACGGGGCGGTGATTGCCTATCGAACCAACCACGACCACCTCGCCACCTTCAGTGAGTCTGGCTCAACGAGTACCAACTCCACCGGTACGACCGTAGCGACGGGCCAGACGACGACGTCGTGGACTGACTACACACCCAACAACGACGTTCCGACGCCGGCGGGCGACCCCATCCCCTTCTACGACCCTTCGGGCAACCTCGACCTCCTCTATGTCGATGCGTCGGGCCACCTCATCCTCTTCACGCCAAACGACCCGATCACGCCTCTCTGGTCACACCTGCACCGTGGTGGGGCGTGGCGCCCGTTCGTGCCCACGGACCTGAGCGCCCTCACCCACACGATCGCGGCGAACGGTTTGGCCAGCGTGCAGTTGAACGGGCCCAACGCGACAGTGGCCTTTCGCACGGCGCAGAACAACATCGAAGTCCTGACCCTGACCTGGGAACCCGGTGAGCCCATTCCGTTCTTGAACGGAACCCCGGCGACTTTGCGCAGCAACCTCAAAGCCACGAATCCGACGCCCCCCACGACGACGACGACCGTGCACCCGACGACCACCACCACCGTGCACCCGACGACCACGACGACCACGACGACCAGGCCCGTAACCTCGTCGAGCACCAGCACCACGACAACGTTGCACCCAACGACCACCACCACCGTGCACCCGACGACCACGACGACCATCGCACCCGCGCCGCTGGCCTTCGCCAGTGACCCGATCGTGCTGCCGGGCTCCACCCCCCAACTCGCGGTGATCACGAATCACGGGGACCTCCAGGTCTTCACCAACTCGCCCGGCGCGACCCCCGCGTGGAGTCTGCTCGACGTCACGACCCTCACGGGTGCGCCCCAAGTCACGGGGACGCTGGCTCTGGGAGCGAATCCCACCACGATCTATCTCGCTGCGCGCACCAGTCTGGGCAGCGTCGAGCTCTTCTCGACGCCCATTGGGGGTTCCCCATTGGGCGTCACGTCACCATCGAATCCCTTTGGGGCGTGGACCATCCTCAATGTCACCGGTGCCGCGAGCGGAGCACCGCCCCTTGGCGGAACGCTCTTCGTCGACGCCACCACCACCCAAGTTTCCATCGCCGGACAAGCTTCGAACTGGGGGGATCTCTTTGTGCTCACGACAAGCATCGGTTCATCGACCTGGAGCGCCACTGACGTGTCGGTGACGGCCGGGAGTGCCGCGCGTACCGTCGGCGCGGCGGTGACCGGAACCCAGGTCGGCACGACGCTCACGCTCTTCGCCGCCGGGGTCAACTCCCCACCGCCCCAGGGCGTGGGCGTGTACGCGATCCCATCGAACAAGTGGGGCAAGGCCATTACCGACGGCTGGCCCATCGTGAGCGAGACCGGTGGACTCGGCACCCAAAGCGCTCCGTGGGTCGGTTTCACCTCCACGTCGAACGTGGCGAACTCTCCTGACTTCTTGATGGGCCAGAGCATCTACAACTCACACAAACGGGTGACCTGGCTCTCCTTTTGGACCGTCAGCGGACCGATGAGATCCGAGCCGCGAAACGCCACCACTTACTACAACCATGGATTCGCGGCCGGGGCATGGGTGGCGAGCCAGATCGACCAGTACCGGTCCCTGGGAGTAGGTCTGAAGCCGGACTGGGTGATCTTGGACCCCGAGGGGTATCCTGACAACCACTCGGGCCTTGATGCGCCCGGGGGCTCCTCCAACGCGGTCATCGCCCAGTACGCCACCTACTGGTCCCAGATGTTGAGCGGCTGGTCCGCGGGAATCGCTTCGGTCGACCCGTCACTGAACGCCGGGGTGTACGCCTCGCAGTCCGAGTACCGCAACTACGGTCTCGTCACATCCTCACTGCCGGTGTTCGTCGCCCTCGCCTTCGGCGGCGGTGGGCCGATCCCGGTACCCGGAGCGAGTGGGAGCAACATCCGCGGCTTCATCACCTTCAACGCGACGTGCACTCCCCCGAGCGCCCTCAAGAGCCAGGAGAACACACTCTTGAACCCTCCGTGGGGTGGCCAGTTCAACACCCTGCAGTTCATCTCCGGGGTCTACTGTCCACCGGCCTAGTCCTAGTCTGGGTGGATGAGTGATTCCTCTGATACAGATGCGCAAAGGTCGCAGGACCTCAAGAGTCGCCTGATCCAACTCGCCCAGCCCATCGTCGACTCGTTGGATTCACGGCTGCGCGATCAAGTCGATTCGAGGGTCGACGATCGCGTCGACGCCACGCTCTCGGCAAGACTGGCCGTCATCGAACGCGCGATCGCCGACCTGGACCGTTCCCTTCGTGAACTCCAAGAGCGCCTCGACCAAGTGGCCGACTAGTCGGCTCGACACTAGTGAGGTCGACGCGCGCGGTCGCGTCCGATGGCCCATCGCACGACCAGCACACTCAAGACCACGATGGCCAGGACGAACACGGCGAAGACGGCGACGAACACGTGGACACGCTAGGTCGTGTCACAGCGTTGCGCAAGAGTGTCGCCATGACCACCTTGCTCGATACTCCCGTTCCCAGCGTGGTCGATGCCCTGCGCGGAGAACGTCACCGTCGTCCCATGGCGGACCACCACGCTTCGAGCGGTCTTCGAGCCGTTCTCGAAGACGGCATCTACGAGTTGCTCGCCGGACGTCAACTTGCGACTTCGACCATCGTCCACTCCTCGTCACTGCGTGATTCCTGGTCGGTCCCCGAACTCGCGTCCTCATCAGTCGCGCGTCTACGCGGTGTGCTCTTGATGGTGTTGCTTCGCCTGCTGAGCGTGGGAGTCCAAGTCGATGCGCCCTTCGATGACGCACTCTGTGCGTGGCGTTCCCAGTCCGGTGGCGGCCAACTGGACGATGCGTTCGATCGACTCGAACCCGACGAGCTCGCGCGTCTCAGCACCGAGGTCCAAGCCCACTGGACGACGCTGCGCCGGGCCCTCGGCGTGATACCCGCCATATGGCAACCGCGCACCGGTATGCACGTCTCACAGCGCCTAGCGGGTGGTGACGTCGTGCTGGTGGACAACATCGACCTCATGTTCGGTTCGACGAACTCGCGCGCCGCCTCGGTCACGCTTCTCGATGTAACTTCGTCTCCCCTCGCTGAGGGGGCCGAGCGCGCGATGCGCTACCACGCCCTGGTCCAGACCTTGCGCTCCGGAGTCGTTCCGCTTCGAACCTCGGTCTTCTCGAGCGCGACCGGCGAGCTCTGGATAGGCGACGTCGACCACCAGTTGCTGATGCGCAGCGTGCGCGACGTGCTCGAGGCACTCGAGCGGGACTGGAGCGCTCGGTGACGACGCTGCTGCACCGCCGATTCGACACGGGTCTCGTGGATCGACTCGTATCGGAGGCGCCCGCGACCATCACCAATCTCACCGACGACCATCGACGATCGCTCAGTGCCCGTTTCCGCGCCGCTGCCATGGTCGGTCACCAACGACTCGACGCGTGGTCCGTGGAACAAGCGGGGCGTGCGCAGCGTGCGTTCGCGTGGTCGCCACGAACGGCCCGGCGCGTGCTCGCCAGTGGGGCGCTGCGGCGCGTCGAGGTCCAGCCCTCACTGACGCTGCTCGATGCGGTGCGCGACGAGGTCGCCGATCAGTTGCTTCGCGCGACTTCGGGGTTCACGAGGTCCGGCTCGCTCGCCCACTGGCTCGCCTCATCGGCGAACCCGGTGATCGGACTGGTCACGAGTGAGGCCCTGGGCTGGGCCGTCCAATTGGATGAGGTCGTCCGGTCCATCTCGTACCCTCGGTCCATCGCCGAGAGTGACACGTACTACGACGTTTCCTTGGCGCGAACGACACTGCGCGGGCGTCGAGACGTCATCGTCATGAACGACGAGCGTCGTGTGGTGATCCGGGTCAGCTCGGGGGCACCGGGTAAGAGCGCGGGACACGGACTGCGCGCAGACCTCACGATTGACGCTCTCGCCGATCCAGGGGGCTTCGCTCCCGTTCGTTTCATCGGTCTCTGGCCCGACGCCGGAGTCTGTTTGAGCGTCGACGGGTCAATGAACGACCTGCGCGCTGGCGCCAGGGACCTGGTGCGCAGCGCCGTCGCGCGACGCCGGGCCAGGGCACCGATTGCGGCGTAGGTTTTGCCGAGGGGACCACCCTAGTAGCGTGGTTCAGTCATGACATTACGTACTTCCCTTAGAAATATCGCCATCATCGCCCACGTCGACCACGGAAAGACGACCCTCGTGGACAAGATGCTGCGCCAAACGGGCTCCTTCACGGCCCACGAGGAGATGACTGATCGGGTCATGGACTCGGGCGACCTCGAGCGCGAGAAGGGGATCACCATCCTCGCCAAGAACACGGCGGTCAAGTGGAACGACCTGACCATCAACATCATCGACACCCCGGGCCACGCCGACTTCGGTGGAGAGGTGGAGCGCGGACTGGCCATGGTCGATGCAGTGATCTTGCTGGTCGACGCGGCCGAAGGTCCACTACCCCAGACTCGATTCGTCCTGCGAAAGACTCTCGAGAAGCGCCTACCGGTCGTGCTGGTGATCAACAAGGTGGACCGGCCAGATGCGCGAGTCGCCGAAGTGGTGAGCGAGGTGGAGAACCTCTTCCTCGACCTCGACGCCGACGAGCACCAAATTTCCTTCCCGATCCTCTACGCGAGCGCGCGCCAGGGCTGGGCATCGCATAGCGCCGAAGACACGTCGGGCGACCTGACTCCTCTCTTCGAGACCATCGCCGACTACGTCCCGGCCCCCGAATATCACGAGGGCCACGGCCTCCAGGCCCTCGTCTGCAACCTCGACGCGTCGCCGTACTTAGGTCGGTTAGCGCTGTGTCGAGTCATCAATGGCACGCTCGAACGCGGACAGCGAGTGGCGTGGTGTCGAATCGACGGCAGCGTCGAGTTCGCGAAGATCACCGAACTCTTCATCACCGAAGCCCTCGAGAGGATCCCGGCCCAAAGCGCCGGACCCGGCGACATCGTCGCGGTCGCCGGATTCGAGAGCATCACCATCGGCGAGACGCTCGCCGATCCCGACAACCCCATCGCCCTCGAGCCCCTGCACGTCGATGAACCGAGTCTGTCGATGACGATCGGTATCAACACCTCGCCACTCGCCGGTGCCGAAGGCAAACTGCTCACCGCTCGCATGGTCAAGGACCGCCTCGACAAGGAGTTGGTCGGCAACGTCGCACTGCGCGTGCTCAACACTGAGCGACCCGACGCCTGGGAGGTCCAGGGTCGAGGAGAGTTGCAACTGGCGGTCTTGATCGAGACCATGCGTCGTGAAGGCTTCGAACTGACCGTGGGTAAGCCCCAAGTCGTCACGCGCCTGGTCGACGGCAAGGTCCACGAACCACTCGAGCACGTCACCATCGACGTCCCCGAGGAGTTCGTCGGAGCGGTGACGACGTTACTCGCCACTCGCAAGGGCACGATGATCGATATGGTCAATCACGGGACCGGTTGGGTTCGCCTGGAGTGGAGGATCCCTGCACGAGGACTCGTGGGTATTCGAACCGAGTTCATGACCGAGACCCGCGGAGCGGGCATGATGCACTCGAACTTCGACGGCTACGCACCTTGGTACGGGGACATCCGTCTTCGCCAGAAGGGCGTACTCGTGGCGGACCGGCGTGGTTACACCACTGGCAACGCGCTGCTCGATCTCGAACAGCGAGGCGTACTCTTCGTGGGACCCGGCGTCGAGGTCTACGAGGGCATGATCGTGGGCGAGAACGCCCGATCCGAGGAGATGAACGTCAATCCCACCAAGGAGAAGAAGCTGACCAACATGCGCGCCTCGGGCAGCGACAACACCGAACGGATCGCGCCGCCTACCACGCTCTCACTCGAACAGGCTTTGGAGTTCATCGCCGACGACGAGGCCGTCGAGGTGACGCCAAAGTCAGTGCGTCTTCGCAAGGTCGTTCTCGACGTCGCTGGACGGGCACGACTCCACAAGAAGAAGTAGTCCCCTCCGTCGAACTAGAATGTTCGACGGAGGGATGACAGAGCGGCCGAATGTACCGGTCTTGAAAACCGGCGTGGGCTTGCCCACCGTGGGTTCAAATCCCACTCCCTCCGCCACGGTCTTATTCCACTTCATCGAGGAGCGATGTGTCGCGTCGTCGGCGACGCTTTCTTCGCGAGGTGTCGAGATGGTGATTCGACAGATGGTGGTGGACGCTGTCTTCTAGAAGGGTGCACCACCCGAGAGGTGGTGCACAACTCGGCGTTCGATTGCGACGAGCAGGCGCTCGGGGTCAGGCCCGGATCCGAGAGCGTATCTCGCTGATCCAGCGCTGAGCCGAGTGGCGCGCCAACGCCACCTGCTCACGTCGCTCGAGAGCTTGTTCTCCGGTGACCGGATACGAGCCCAGGAACTTGACCCGGGCCAGATGCGCCTGCAGGTCCGCCAGGCAGTCCGCGACCACGTCGTCAGCCACGTGTCCCTCGAACTCGATCACGAAGCAGTAGTCACCCAGGCCGAGCTTGGTGGGACGACTCTCGAGCTTGGTCAGGTTGATGTCTCGAGCGGCGAAACGCCCAAGGATCGCGTAGAGCGATCCCGGATGGTCAGCGTCTTGGAAACAGACGATCGTCGTGCGGTCGTGACCGGTGGGCGCTGCGACGTCGTGACGTCCCACCAGTACGAATCGCGTGACGTTGCCGGGATGGTCTTCGATATCGCTCGCCAGTGCGACGAGGCCGAAGAGCTCGCCGGCCAGCTCTGAGGCGACCGCGGCCCAGGGCTCGTTCGACCCCGCCACCTCTCGCGCCGCCTGGGACGTGGAGGTCGTGGGCTCGCCTTCGAGGTTGATCGACTGCAAATATCCCCGACACTGGGCGAGCGCGTGGACGTAACTTCGTACTCTGGTCACTTCGTCGAGCGATACCCCTCGACGCGCGAGTAGGTGCA
>JABEUR010000076.1 GCA_013044405.1 Acidimicrobiaceae bacterium
CTCATTGAACTTTGAACGACTGAGCTTGATATCGAGGTGCTTGGGACCATCGGCGGTGGCGGTGATGAAGGGAAGGTTGACCGTCGTCTCTTGCACGGAGGAGAGTTCGATCTTGGCCTTCTCTGAGGCCTCCTTGAGGCGCTGAACGGCCATCTTGTCGCTCGACAGGTCCACACCCTCGGTGTCCTTGAACGTCTTCACGAGCCAGTGCATGATGGCGTCGTCCCAGTCGTCGCCGCCCAGATGCGTGTCGCCATGGGTTGACTTGACCTCAAAGACGCCATCGGCAATGTCGAGTACCGACACGTCGAAGGTCCCACCTCCGAGGTCGAACACGAGCACGACCTGTTCTTGACCGCCCTTGTCCAGTCCATAAGCGAGCGCGGCGGCCGTTGGCTCGTTCACGATCCGTAGTACCTCGAGTCCGGCAATCTGACCGGCCTCTTTGGTCGCCGTGCGTTGGGCGTCGTTGAAGTACGCGGGCACCGTGATGACCGCCTGGGTAACACTGTCACCTAAGTACGCCTCGGCGTCTCGCTTGAGCTTCTGAAGGATCCGCGCCGAAATCTCCTGAGCCGTGTACTTCGTGCCGTCGATGTCGACACTCCAGTTCTCACCCATATGACGCTTGACCGAACGGATGGTCCGCTCGGGGTTCGTAATGGCTTGACGCTTGGCGACTTCACCCACGAGCACCTCGCCCGTCTTGGAGAACCCGACGACCGACGGCGTGGTTCGCCCGCCCTCGGCATTGGGTATGACGACGGGCTCGCCCGCCTCGAGGACGCTGACCACCGAGTTGGTGGTTCCCAGGTCGATTCCGACTGCCTTTGCCATGAAATGCTCCTTAACTCAGTTTCTGATCCCTCGGACCCTCCGAGGAAGCAGAACTCACAGTGACAATCATACAGACTTGAGTCTCTACTTGTCAAGAAAACGTATAGGACTTATGACATATTTATCAGTTTAACCATTGGATACGTAGCATAAAGGAGGCTGAGGAACCCGCTGATGAGCGCGGGGATACGCTGGCGACGTGCCTGATCTCATACTCCTACGTCACGGTCGCTCGATTTGGAACGAGTTGAACCTCTTCACTGGATGGCACGATGTGGACCTCGACGCCCAGGGCGAGGTGGAGGCCACACGAGCCGGCGAGTTGCTGGCGCTCGAGGGGGACCTCGACCTTCGCATGTTGCACACCTCGGTGCTCACCCGCGCCATACGCACCGCCGAGCTGGCCCTGCACGCGGCACAGCGATCGTGGCTTCCCGTGCGTCGCAGTTGGCGGCTCAATGAGCGCCACTACGGCGATCTCACCGGCAAGGACAAGAAGGAGACCGCCGACCAGTTCGGATTGGACCAGGTCAAGCTGTGGCGCCGCTCCTACGACGTCCCTCCGCCACCGCTGGGCGAGGGCGATCCGCGCCGCAGCGATCTCGACCCTCGATACCGCGACGTGCCCGCAGAGTTCATTCCGGCTTCAGAATGCCTCAAGGACGTGGTGGCGAGGGTGACCCCCTACTTCAGCGACGTCATCGCCGAAGACCTACGACGCGAGGCCGTTCGCGGAGGGGCGGTCATTGTCGTTGCTCACGGCAACTCGTTGCGAGCACTTCGCAAGGTGCTCGAGAACATCGCCGACGATGAGATCGCCGCCCTGGAGATTCCCACCGGAATCCCGTACCGGGTTCGACTCGACAACGAGTTGAACGTGCTCGACGCGCGCTATCTGGGCGACCCCGCGGCCGCGGCGGCGGCGGCCGAAGCCGTCGCACGCCAGGCCGGCTGAGGGAACCACTTACAACGCTGCGGGGCCGCGCTCGTCGGTGCGGATGCGCACGACGTGTTCGATGTCGGTGACCCACGCCATGCCATCACCCACGGTGTCGGTACGCGCCGCGCCGACGATGGCGTCGATCACCTGGTCGACCAACTCGTCCGTGCAGACGATCTCCACACGGATCTTGTCGACGAAGTCGAACTCGTACTCCTTGCCGCGGTAGATCTCGATGTGACCACCGGTGTGACCGAAGCCCCGGGCCTGCATCACGGTCATGCCCGTGATACCGACCTCCTTCACGGCGAACTTCACTTCGTCGAGCTTGAACGGCTTTACGACTGCGGTAACTAATTTCATGTCCTGTTCCTTAGATGTTGTCGGGGTGTAGGTGGCTCGGCGTGCCCACGGGCTCGCCGAAGGTCGGCTCGGGGAATGCCTCTTCCTCGTGGATCGCGATGTCTCCGATTCGCAGTGCCTCGTCAGATTCACGCAAGCCACCGACCACGAACTTCACGATATAGAACACCACCGTGGTACCGATGGCGGTGTAGCCAATGATCCAACAGGCCGCCAGGAACTGTTCCCAGAGCTGGTGGAAGGAATGGGTGAAGAACCAGCCACCAACCGAGAAGCTACCCGGCCCCTTGTAGTGCGCGCCGGCCACGCCGTACTGCACCATGCCCGGGTCGGCGAGAAGTCCGACGAGCAGACCGCCGATCAGGCCCGCGATCCCGTGGGTGTAGACCACGCCCAGCGCGTCGTCCACCTTGGAGAATGGTCGAACCTTCGACAGGTGGTTCCAAGCGACCCAGACGACCGATGAGGCGACGAGGCCGACGATGATCGCACCGGTCCCGTTGACCCAGCCCGCGCTGGGCGTGATGGCCACCAGACCGCACAACATCCCGTTGATCGCTCCCAAGAAGGTCGGCTTCTTCTGCTTGGTGAAGAGCATGTCCATCAGCAGCCAGACGATAACGCCCACGGCGGTGGCGACGTTGGTGTTGAGCACGGCACTCGCCGCATCGGCACCGGCGTAGAACGGGTCGCCACCGTTGAATCCGTTCCAGCCGAGCCAGAGGATCCCCGCGCCGACCGCAACCATCATGAGGTTGCTGGGAAAGGCGTTCTCACGGTCCTGCCAGCGACGCGGTCCCAGGATGGCCGCGCCCACGAAGGCCGCTACCCCGGCACTGAGGTGGATGACGTAGCCACCCGAGTAGTCAACCGCACCCTTTTGGGCGAAGAAGCCACCTCCCCAGAGCAGCGCCGCGTTGACGCAGTAGATCATGGTGATCCACAGCGGCACGATCAACAACCAGGCCTTGAACTTGAGCCGCCCCACGAGACCCCCAAGGAACAGCAGCGGCGTGATCGCGGCGAAGACGAACTGGAAGTAGGCCAGTGACGCAGTCGAGTAGTGAAAGGGGATCAGCGTGTTGGCGCCCGAGACGGCCTGCCCCTGTTCAGCTCCAGCAGTGGAGAGCGGCGTGAAGTGGCCAATGAACCCGCTCCAGAACGATCCAGTCGGACCGAAGTGCGACTGCGGTCCAAAGGCGAGGTTGTAGCCCCAGAGCATCCACACGATGAGGGTCAAGGAGAAGCCCGCGAACACCATCAACATGGTGTTCACGATCCACTTCTTGCGAACGAGTCCACCGTAGAGGACGGCCAGACCCGGCAGACTCATCAGGCCCACGAGCGTTGCCGCCACGAGTTGCCACGTGTTGTCCGCCGGATTCAACCAGCTGGGGTACGGGATGTTGGTCGCTGCGAAAAGCACATCCACTCCTTTAGTTGCTAGGAGAGGGCGACGCTGACCTCAAGTTGTTCGCACCAGTGTGGCAACTCAGGATTTCGATTTCGTTAGCAATTTGTTTCGGCGATGTGAACTACGAAATATTCGCGAAACGCACGGCGATCAACCTTGCAGGGAACGCTCCACGACCTGGCTGATATCCATCACGGAGACCTCGTCGCCCTTGCCGTTGGCCTTGACGGCGTCGTCGAGCATGATCATGCAAAACGGGCAGGCGGTCGAGACGATGTCCGCTCCGGTGGCCAGGGCCTCGTTCGTGCGCTCCATGTTGACTCGCTTGCCGATGTTCTCTTCCATCCACATACGCGCACCGCCGGCGCCGCAGCAGAACCCCTTCTCGCGGTGGCGGCCCATCTCGACCTGTCGCACGCCGGGAATGGCATCGAGGACGTTGCGCGGCTCGTCAAAGACACGGTTGTGACGTCCGAGATAACAGGGATCGTGATAGGTCACCGTTCCGCTGTAGGCAACGCCGGGCACCAGACGTCCCGCCGCGACGAGGTGATTGAGCAGTTCGGAGTGGTGGATCACCTCGAACTCACCGCCGAGGCTCGGATACTCGTTCTTCAACGTGTTGAAGCAGTGTGGACAGCTCGCGACGATCTTCTTGGCTTGGACCTCGTGCAGGGTGGCGATGTTGGCCTTGGCCATCTCTTGGAACAGGTACTCGTTGCCCATGCGCCGCGCCGGATCTCCGGAGCAGGATTCACGCGGGCCGAGGATGGCGAAGGTCACTCCGGCACGGTGCAGCATGCGCGCCGTCGACTCGACCTGCTTGCGACCTCGTTCGTCGAGCGATCCCGCACAACCAACCCAGTAGAGGTACTCAATATCCGCGGGAATCGGGCCATCGATGATGGGCACCTCGAAGTCGAGCGCGCCGAGCCAATCGGTTCGCTTCGAGGAACCGAGCCCCCAGGGGTCACCCTGGTTCTCCATGTTGCGTAACAAGAGGCCCGCCTCGGTCGGAAAGCGTGATTCCATCAGCACCTCGTAGCGGCGCATATCGATGATCGCGTCGACGTGTTCGATGTCGACCGGACACTGTTCGACGCAGCTGCCACAGGTCGTGCACGACCACAAGACATCGGGATCGATCGTGGTGGGCACCAGCGTCGCGACCTCACCGGCTTCACCCGAGAGCAGCCGGTCGGCTGAGGCGAACATGTTCTCGCGTAGCCCCATGATCAGCAGCTTGGGACTGAGCGGCTTGCCCGTCGTCCACGCGGGACACACCGACTGACAGCGTCCGCATTCGGTGCAGGTCGCGAAGTCGAGCATCTGCTTCCACGTGAAGTCCTCCATCTTGCCTACTCCAAAGACGGTGTCTTCGGTGACGTGCTCCATGTCCATATCGGGGGTCTTGTCGAGTCCGCCGAGTGCGCGCGGACGCCGAGAGACGCCGATGTTGATCGGTGCGAGGAAGATGTGCAGGTGCTTGGAGTAGGACACGAACACCAAGAAGCCCGCGATGACCGCGACGTTGGCGAGCAGGAACACCGCCTCAAGGACGCTGTTGACGCCATAGCCCAACGGGGCCAGCCAACTGGCGACGATCTTTGATGCGAAGGCCCACGACGATGCGAAGTGTTCATTGATGCGCATGAGCCCGCCGGGCCCCGAGGGCGAGTAACCGACCCAACCGCTGTTGTGATACGGGAAGTGACCGGTATTGATCTGGGCCCCGCGGTAGACGAGCAGAGTCACGATCACCATGGAGATCATGAACAGAACGGCCCACGCCGCCCCCAGGTGGCTACCGTAGAAGCGGCTGTCGCGTTGCTTGCGCGAAGGTGCGTTCTTGATCCGGATGATCGTGAAGACGACCAGGGACACGAGCACCGCGGTGGCGAAGAAGTCCTCCACAAACGCGAGCCAGTTGCTTCTACCGATCAGCGGAATGTGGAAGTCGCGTTGGAAGAGCGAGCCGTACGCCTCGATGATGGTGGTCATCAGCACCGTGAAGCCCCACATCGTGAAGAAGTGCGCGATACCCGGCACGGTCCAGCGCAGCAACTTGCGCTGCCCCGCGACCTCGACGACCTCGGCCTCGCTAACCCGGCCCAGGCCCTGCCAGCGTCTAGGCGCAGTCTGGCCCGAGCGGATGAGCTTGGAGAGCCAGAAGAAGCGCCGTCCCGCGATGGCGAAGCACACGAGCGTGACAGCGAGTCCGATGATGATACGAGCTAGCACTGCGTTCCTCCGATCGAGGGTCCTCTGGTCACGTTGACTTGAAGTTCTCGGAGTAGCGGCTGGGGGTAGGACCACGCTGGCCCTTGTACTTCGATCCCAGCCCCTTCGAACCATAGGGCCGGTCAGCGGCCGTGGTCATCTCGAAGAAACTGATCTGGCCGATTTTCATACCGGGGTACAGGGTGATCGGCAGGTTCGCCACATTGGAGAGTTCGAGCGTGATGTGCCCGTCCCAACCCGCGTCGACGAATCCCGCCGTTGAATGGATGACCAATCCGAGTCGTCCCAATGAGCTCTTGCCATCCAGGCGAGCCACGATGTCATCAGGTATGGCGATGCGCTCGATCGTCGAGCCGAGCATGAACTCCCCGGGATGCAGGATCATCGGTTCCACGGGACCGATGTCAATCAGCTCGGTGAGGTCCTCTTGGGCCTCGCGCACATCGATGACGCGCTGGGAGTGGTTTCGAAAGACCCGGAAGTACTGGTCGATATGCAGGTCGACCGACGAAGGCTGCACACAGTCATCAGACAGTGGTTCGATGATGATTCGACCCGCGGCCAACGCCTCTTTGATCGAGCGGTCCGAGAGCACCATAACGAAGTCACGATAGCCGTTTCGAACCTGCCTGTTCGATAAGCGTCCCACGGGCTGACTCCTCGGCTACGAGAGAACCCGACGGCGGAAGTTTCGAAGGCCGAGCGAGATGAACAAGAATCCAAAACCGATCATGACCGGATAGATCACGTAGAGGTGCATGTGCGGCGAATCGGTGAAGGCTGCGCGCATCCCTTCGTTGACGTAGACCAGCGGATTGATCAGCACGAGGGTCTGGAGCCAGTGGAATCCCCCGATCTTCACCGGGGCGAGCTGAGTCCACGGATAGTACGTCCCGCCGAGGAACGTGATGGGCAAGATCACGAAGCCGAACATCAAGCCGATATTGCGCGGCTCGAAACTCGTTCCGAGGGTGAGCCCGAGACCCGCCATTGCTACGCAGGCGATTGGCAACAGTGTGACGATGATCAGCCAGTGCAGGGAGAGATTGGCTCGTACCCCGCCGGCGTGGACCACGGCCGCGATGGGAAAGACGATGATCGCCGCGATAAGTCCTTGTACCGCACCCGAGAGGACCTTGGCCATGGCGACGAGCCAGATCGGACAGGGCGCCTGGACTCGGTCCTCGATCTCCCTGGTGTACCCGAACTCCTGGGCCATGGTCAGCGCGATCGACTGGACGCCCTGGAACATGACCGAAATGCCGACCACGCCGGGCACCAGGACCGTCGCGAAGTCTCCGGCCCCCTGGCCGTGCGACCCCCCAATGGCTTGACCGATCTTGGGGAAGACGAAAAGGAAGACAAAACACAGCAAGAAGGGTTGGATCAGCGTTCGCAACACGAACTCGCCCACGGACTTGCGCAGCACCACCAAATCACGCAGGATCAGCGCCCCCAAAGCAGCACGGCTCGCGACGAAGACGCTTCGGGTGGGCGATGATTCGACGGCCGGCATAGCACTCATGACTCTCGCAACTCCTTACCGGTCAGGTTGATGAAGACGGTTTCGAGACTCGGCTCGGTGATGGCGAGGTCGAGCACGTCGACATTGGACACCTCGGCGAGTGCGACGATCCTCGGTACCAGTCGATCGGCGCCCCTCGTCTCGATGGTCAAAGCATCATCGTTTACCCTCGCGGCGACCGCACCGTCGAGCTGCGACATGACGATTGCCGCGAAACGCTGCGCATCGCCGGCGACCTTGACCTTGACCAAGGTGTCGGCCCCGACGAGCTTCTTCAAGTTCTCGGGCGTGTCGAGGGCCAGGACCTGACCACGGTCGAGAATCGCCACCCGGTCACATAGTTGGTCGGCCTCTTCCATGTAGTGCGTGGTCAGCATCACCGTTTGACCCGACGCGTTGAGCAGGCCGAGCAGATCCCATAGGGCCAGTCGACTCTGTGGGTCGAGTCCAGCCGTTGGTTCATCAAGGAACAGCACCGCTGGATCATGAAAGATCGCCCGCGCCACCATCAGTCGCTGAGCCATACCGCCCGACAAGGCGTACACCGACTGCTTCGCCCATTTAGCCAACGTGAAGCGCTCCAGCAACTCATCGGCGCGTCGGCGCGATTCCTTGGCCGAGATGCCGAACAGGCGACCATGGAAGTAGAGGTTCTCCCAGACGTTCAACTGGCGATCGAGCGTATTTTGCTGAGACACGATGCCCGAGATCTGCTTGACGAGAGCCGGGTGCCGGGCGACGTCGATCCCTGCGATGTGGGCCGAACCCGATGTGGGTACGACCCGGGTCGTGAGCACCCCGGCGAAGGTCGTCTTTCCAGCACCGTTGGGTCCGAGCAGTCCGAAGATCTCACCGCGCGCGACGCTCAGATTGAGCCCGTCGAGGGCACGTCCGTCCATGCCCGGATACTGCTTGGTCAGATCGCAGGTGCGGATGATGGCATCCACACTGGCGGGTACGGCCTGTTGGCTCATGATGGTTCCTGACGCCTCGAGATCACTCGCGCACGAAAGTCAATGGACGAGTAATCAGCCACCATTCAACGTAATCGCCCGACAGGCGGAGAAGTTCTGCGTGATGCCTCCGGCCGTACCCTGAAACGTCGAGCAGTTCTTGGTATCCAACTTCAGATTCACGTAAGCCAGGCGAGCATTGATGACGCTCACCGGACTGAGATCGGTCCACACGACCACCGGATTTCCGGTCTGGGTGATGTGCGTCGCGATCAGACCGGCCATGGCGGGAGTGATTCGCCAATTGAAAACTCTCGCGACGAAGTCATTGGTCGGCAAGAAGGGCACGATCCAGGTATCGGGAAGGCCGTCTGCGAAGATCACCGAGGTGCGGGGTTGACTCAACAACGCCGGAACGCTGAAGTTGAACTGCTTCGAAGGTGCCGGACTGCGTGGATACCAGATCGGCGAGAGTTGGGTGAGCGAGATCGCCGCGAATATCGCCGCGGTCGCGTAGAGCGCGACGCGCTCGTAATCGAAGGTGATGAACAGGTCGCGCACCAGAACTGCGATCATGAGGAACGAGAACATCTCGATTCCGGCCATGTAGCGAAAGATGCCGGTGGTCTCGACCCAGACGAGATAGGTGGCGATATAGAAGGCCACCAGCGCCCTCGTCTCGCGTCGACGGAACACCTGGTGGAACCTTCTGGTTCGAAGCGATCTCACCGCCCAGGCCAGGACGGCGATGATGATCAGCGTCTCCACGATTGGCAGGCCGTAGTCCCTCAGCACCCCGGCACCGGTGCGAATGGGGTTGATCATGATCTCGTAGCTGAAGTAGAACAGCTGGGCGACTCCGTGGACCCGGTCGTCCACTCCGTTGTTCAGCCCGTTCACCGCAAACGAGGAGTGGAAGTACTGGTTGAACATCGGGAAGAAGGGGTTTCGATAGACCCGAACCAGGTGCCACGCCCACCAGCCGTAACTGATCAGTCCCCCGACGACGCCGCCCACGATCGTCAACGCCGCGCTGCGGATCCTCTCGCCTCTGGCGACGTAGAACAGTACGAAGGCGAACAGGCCGAGCGTGTAGGGCGCGGTCGTGAGTTTGAGACCGGCAGCAGCCGCAACGAGCATTCCCGCCACAACGAACGGCGTCTTGGTCTTTGGAACGGGCGAGGCTCTGACAACCAACAAGACCGCGAGCAGGACGAGCGGGACCAGGGTGGTATCACCGAGGGAGAAGCCCATCTCCGACATCGAGATCGCGCTGAAGGTGCCACAGCCGGCTGCGAAGTAGGACGTGAGGCGCCCGAAGTCGAGGTTTCGGGCGATCTTGAATATCAACGGGAACGACAGTCCCTGGATCAAGCCAAATCCGAAGAGCACCTCCGACGCCGACAGGTAGTGGTAACCGAGATACGTCGGTATATCGATCAACGGATTGAAGAAACCCTGGATTCCCGATGCCCCGATGTCTTGGTATCCGGGGTGGAGCGCCAAGAATCCGTTGACGAAGTGATAATTGAGCAGGTCGTAGGTCCGGTCGGTCCCTTCGATCACGCTCGTCGCGGCGAAGACGAGGACCATCAGCACCAGAATCGGAACTTCGAGGGCCGCGACTCTGTCGAGTAGGGACTTCGCGCGTTGTGCCGGCGGGCTGGACTCGAAGCGAGCGGTCGTGGGGAGGTGGAGCAGGGTCCCCAGACGATTCGCCCAATCAATTCGAACACTCGTTAGGAACACCCAAGCAACGAATAACGAAATTATCGTCAGGCCAACGACGACCATGTACAGATGCACGGCGAAACCTTATCGGAGGGCGCGTCGAGACAGCCGAATCCCCTGAAACGGCGACGAGTTTGCGTGAGTCACCACGAAGTGACCGACAACGCTGAACTTGGCGACCGAAATGTTCTCCCGATATGCCTGTTGGGGGCCGAGCCTCAACGACTTCAAGCGTCGTTGGCGTTCAACGACCCCTCCCGCGACATTCCTGGAGCGATAACATCTCATTCAAGCCGCACCCTATCCAGGACGTTAAGACCCTTCCAATGAGCGCATCCCCTCTTGAATCCTCGGAGAATGGAGTCGAACGCGAGTTGCGCGAAGCTCGTGCCGAGCTTGAACTACTACGATTTCGCCTCCACTCGGTGGAGTTGGCCTTCTATGAACACGAACTGAAGCTCGCACAGGCCAAACGCCAACTCGAGTCACCGCTGTATCGCGTCTACGCATTCACCTATCGACTGCTGTTTCGACCCATTCGACCATTCGCGATGAAGTCTTACTACTTCGCCAAGCGAGTCCAGCGCGTCGTTCACCGCACGCTCCACCGGTAATTCCCTTGACGAGTGCGCCTCCCTCCACTGAGCTCGTCGGCGTACCCAGTCGAGCTGAATGGATTGAGGCAGTCAAGGAACGAGGAGACCAGTCCGAATCACCAGTGCTCGACGTCATCATCCCGGTCTACGACGGATTGGTCGAGACGCTTCGCTGCATCTTCAGCGTCCTATCAGCACATCAGTCCA
>JABEUR010000012.1 GCA_013044405.1 Acidimicrobiaceae bacterium
CAAGCGCGCGTCCTCTTTGAAGACGTGATTGGCGTTCGCCGGATAGGCGAAGGTGACGTTACCCTTGCCAACGCCAGCTCGTTCGAGAGCGTCGCCGTCAAGCGCAGCGTCAACCTGGAGGTCCTTGCGGCCAATAAGAACGAGAGTGGGTATCTCCACCGCTGCCAGGATGTTGGCTGCACTCTCGGCCCATAGTTCACGGGCCAACGGCAGGTTGACTGGAGACTCGAAGCTTTCGAGCACCAACTTCACATTGTCCGGAAGTCCTGGATCGAGGTCCATGCGCAGCCCGGTCCCGTACCGATTCATCGCCGCCTCGACTTCGACCATCATGGCGGCGCCCCCGGGTACCTGCGACGCTTGCAGCGCGAGTTGGGAAAGGAGCACCTCGCCGACCGAGCGACCCGGAGGCGCAGCGAGAACGATGCCCGCGAAGGGAACGTCGTGTTGACCCGTTGCGTAGTGGAGCACGTGGAGTGCGCCTTCGCTGTTGCCCAGTCCGACGATGCGAGCAGTGTCAATGTCGCCATGCCCGGCGAGGAGGGTTACGGCTGCGGTCAGTTCCTCGAGGTGCGACTGCATGCTGAACTTGCCGGACAAGATACGAGCATTTTCGACTCGTCCAGGACCGGATGCTCGCTTGTCGTAACGAAGTGACGCGATGCCTGCATCCGCGAACGCCTGAGCGAAGAGCCGGCCACTCCCGTTGGAACCCGAAAGTAGGGGTGAACACCAGTCACGGTCGGTGGGTCCGCTGCCGGCGACTAATACGACAGCCGGGAATGGACCATCGCCGTCAGGGAGCATAAGCGTTGCGTACATCTTGATGTCATCGAGTAGCCAGCTGACCTCAACGGAGTTGATCATGCGATTCACCATAGGTGCGATGTTTGGCACGTCAACTGAAATCAGTCCGTATTCAACCCTTCTCAGACTGCCCGTTGGGGGCGTGAATTCGGTCCCAGCTCTACTCGCCTCAATGATGCGTAAGGGGCACCGTGATACCCACTTGACCTCACCTTGAACGAGATCTGAGCGACGATTGGCGTTGCGACGTTCCAGAGGAGAGTCGCGACCGCGAGAGGGTGCCCTTGAATGGCTGCCCCAAACCCAAGGTTCACCGACGATGGAACATGCGGGTCGTTCATTCGGATTGCAAAGCTCGTCCACGAGATCTGACTTTTCACGAGACCGTGTCGATGGTCGATCTGAAGTCTTTGACCGGCTTCGATGAGAGCTACCGCATCAGCAACAGTTATTCGACCGATTGACGAGCACCTGACGTGAGTCTCAGTATCCGCGCGATCTGAGCGATCGAGCCTTCGCGACCGTCAACTTCAAAGAGATCCGGATCCTCATGGATTGCATAACGATTACGGCGACCACTCTTTACTTTGATGACATAATTCGCAACAATCAGGTCATTGAGGATTGACTGCACGCGGCGCTCGGTCAGATCTACGGTTGCCGCAATGTCTCGAAGGCGAACTTCGGGGTCATTGGACACAGCGATCAATACTTGAGCGTGCTTGGTCAGAAAGGACCAAGCAGGACTGGACGGTCCGAGAACATTTAATGGAATTTTATTTCCGGTCATTGATTTCTAGTGTACAGTTGGTGCAGCAGCTCCAGACATATCGGCCGCTCAACCACCGATCATTCATTACATCTCAGGAGAGTCATGCGTTCAACTTTTCGAAATCCCAGTCGTCACGCCATCACGACCCCGAATCTTCCAGTCCACCCGGCAAGTGCACCGCCATTCCCCTTCTTCGGTGGCCCGTGCTGCTCGCGTTTCATTGCCGACACGTCGTTCCGCGCTGGCCATGTACTGAAGAAGAGACCCACCTCGGACGAATTGGAGGGTTCAGCCGACGCTGAGTGCGACCAATTGCGTGCGCCGTGAGGATCTCCATCACCAACGCTAGGCAAACTGCGCCATCGAATATGAGGGATCGGCCGCTACAAAATTTCTCATGATCGATTCTGCACCTCGATTCTGAAGTTGTCGCTCGATCGAATCAGTCCTGAAGTAGTTCAAACCGTGGAACTCAGGTCGCCAGGGTTGCCCACCTAAGTTTGGAGAGAACTGTGGAACATTCCACCTTGCAACGTCGAATAAGTCGAGTCATCCAGTGGGTCGACGAGGTGACTTCTCGTTCGGGCGCCGCCGCTACTGTGGTGCTGGTCTTGACGGGATTTCTCATATTGCTCGTCATCGTGGGATTTCCGAGCGGCTGGCAGACTGGATTTGCGACCACGACCGAGGCAATTTCACTCATCATGCTCTTCGTCATTCAACACACCCAGAGTCGCCAACAAATCGCCCTGCAACTCAAACTCGACGAGTTGATCAGAACCTCCCCCCATGCCGATGATCACCTCGTGCACATCGAAGCCGCCGAGGACTCTGAACTCATCGAACGTGAACAGGGCCAAATTGCGCATCACGAGGCCATCCGTGAGTCTCCGCCCCGTCAGGCGAGCTAGAACAATGTGGTTTCTTCGGACTGTTCAACCTCAATCTGAAGCAAGGCGTTGATCAGAGTGCATTTGAAAGAGTTTCTCCAGCCCACGAGAGCACTAGGACCGACCCGTGGTATGAGCTCCACGATGGCTTTCGAAGGCACTCTTGACTACTGATCGATTTGCCTCTAGACCTAGGTACCACGTCGACCTATTCGCCGGATCCACGATCTGCGCCGAGTGTAGGTCGAGCGGTTCAATCGTTGGGGGCAATGCAATCGTTCGATACGTACCAATCCCTCTATCGAATCAGGCGTCAATCTGGCGCCAAGATAGAACACGGCTTTCCGCGCTGATCACTGATGCGAAGACCTGCCAGACCGCCTCGAACATGAATGAGGCAACGTGAAGAGCTCTGGACCGAGAAGTCTCTCGAGGTACCGAGTCCGCTCCAATGAGCTGGCCCAAAGATTGTTCGCCCCGCTCCCTGCTCGATACGACCGCCTCGGGGCTTTGCTGTCCCTTGGCCAAGACCGCCGTTGGCGCAAGGCGATGATCGACGAAGTCGTCCCTTCGAAGCCCTCGCTTGTCTTGGACCTGGCCTGTGGTCCAGGTGGTGTGACGAGAGCACTGGCAGAAAGGACATCGGCCCGAATCGTCGGACTGGACTTAAGCGAGGAGATGTTGCGCCTGGGACAACTGAATGTCGCTCGCCACGGACTCGACGGTCGCATCGCCCTGGTACTCGCTCGAGGAGAGCAACTGCCATTTGGTGATGCCACGTTCGATGCCGTAACGTTCACCTATCTCCTGAGGTACGTCGACGATCCTGCTGCCACGCTTCGAGAGATCGCGCGAGTGGTCAAGCCTGGTGGCTCGATTTCGAGTTTGGAATTCTCAGTACCACCCAAGATCCTCGCGCGAACGGCTTGGTGGGTTTACACGAGGGCGGTACTGCCGGTTGCCGGGTTGTTGACGGGAGGACGACCGTGGTGGGATGTCGGCCGGTTTCTCGGTCCGAGCATCACGCAGCACTATCGCAAGTACCCGTTGCCCTGGACGCTCCAAGCCTGGCAACGCGCGGGGATCGACGACGTCAAAATTCGATCAATGAGTCTTGGAGGAGGCGTTGTGATCTCGGGCTCGCGGGCAGGCTGACGATGACATCGGTCCCTTCTCCTCGTCCCGCGGTGGACAGTCCGGCGTACTACGCACAGCCAAGGTTCTTGCATCGGATCCGCTGGCAGCAGTGGTGGACCGTCCTTCATCCTCCCTATACGATGCTTCATCTCTCACTGGTCACGATCGGATCGTGCCTCACTGGGCCGGTCAATGTCGTCAAGCTCGTGATCACCCTGTTGGCTTTCTTCTTGGCCGTGGGAGTAGGCGCCCACTCACTCGATGAGCTCCACGGACGACCGTTACGGACCACTATTCCCAGTGCTCAGCTCATCATCGCTGCGTCAGTGGGTCTCGGTGGTGCGGTGGCCCTGGGAATAGTCGGCCTCTTCGTCGTCAGCGGATACCTCGCGGTCTTCATCATCGTGGGAGTCATGATCGCGATTGGCTACAACCTCGAGATCTTCAACGGCCGACTTCATACCGGCACCGTTCTGATACTCGGATGGGGCGCCTTTCCAGTGCTCACGGCGTACTTTGCCCAGCACGACGCGCTGAGCGTGGCCTCGCTCTTCGCCGCAGCATTTGGCGCACTGATCACCAAAATCCAACAAGTGTTGTCAACACCAGCCCGTGAACTCAGACGTCGAACCATGTCGGTCACCGGGGTGGTGGTGAACCTCGATGGCACGACCAAGGAGATCAGTCGCGAGTCGTTGCTCCTTCCTCTGGAGCGAGCGCTCAAAATACTTTGTTGGACGGGCACCGCACTTGCTATCAGCCTCGTCTTGCTCAGATTCCACCCTTGACGGTGTCAGCCGAGGTTCACGCCAAGCGCTGACGAGGCGACGGTGGTCGATGTTGTAGTCGA
>JABEUR010000077.1 GCA_013044405.1 Acidimicrobiaceae bacterium
CTAGGTCTCGTGTCGGAACTCGCTGCGACGCTCGCAGGAAAGGCAAGGCTCATCGTCGACCTTTGGCTCATAACCCCTAGCGATCAGAACCGCGAACTACAAGAGTACCGAAGCACAAGGGACGCAGAGTCCAAGCGCTGGCAGGAGGCCCTTGACGAAGCTGGCATCACGCTCGAGTTCCGCAGTCCGTTGAATGACGAATCTGGACAACGCATCGAGTGGATACCGAGGAACGAATGATGAGGATTAAGAGACTCCAATCAACACTGCGATCACTGCGTCCATCGGCTGATCCGCCATTCGGAGAACGTTGACGTCGGCCCACCGTCTCGAACCCACACGATGCAATGTGCATGGCGACGGGTTTCGCGTTACTGATGTTCCTAACAATGTTTGAATCTTCGTGTCGTTGCCCGGCGGGCGCGACAGTTGGGATGCATGAGTCCGTAAAGCTTGACTACTTTGGTGCGCTACTTTGGTGCACTACTTTGGTGCGCCGGCCGGGACTTGAACCCGGAACCTGTTGATTAAGAGTCAAATGCTCTGCCAATTGAGCTACCGGCGCGTGACGAGTCTATACCGCCGTGCACCGACAGCGAATAATCAAGTGTGCTGGATCGACTTAACCTCGAGGAATTCTTCGAAGCCGTACTTTCCTAACTCTCGACCGATTCCCGACTGCTTGTAACCACCGAATGGGGCGATGACGTTCCAAGACCCTCCGTTAATCTCCACTTGTCCCGTGCGAATTTTTCGAGCAACCTCAAATGCCTTCTCGTCGCTTCCAGCCCAGACTCCTCCTGCCAAGCCATAGATCGAGTCATTGGCAATCTCAATCGCCTCTTCTTCAGAGTCATATGGGATTATCGAGAGGACCGGACCAAAGATCTCCTCTTGGGCGATAGTCATGTCAGTTCGAACGTCCGAGAAGATGGTGGGCTCGACGTAGTAACCCTCCTCGAGACCCTCCGGTGGAGTCACTCCGCCACAGATAAGTCGAGCGCCTTCGCTGACGCCTTTCGATATGTAGTCACGAACGCGCTTTTGCTGGGCTGCGCTGACGAGTGGCCCGAGGAGGCTAGCGCCCGAGATTGGATCCGCCGGCGCCAATCCCGCGGCTGCGGCGACCGCTAGATCTTCCACCTCGGCCAGCTTCGCACGAGGTACCAACATGCGAGTTAAGGCAGAACAAGTCTGACCAGAGTTCAGGTAGCACTTGAACACCCCGTCACCAACGGCCTTGGAAAGGTCAGCGTCTTCCAAGATAATATTTGCGGACTTCCCGCCAAGTTCCAGCGACACCTTCTTGACCATTTCAGCGGCAATTTGCATCACGCGCTTACCGGCGCGCGTCGAACCGGTGAACGAGACCATGTTCGTCATGGGGTGGGCCACGATGGCTTCGCCGACCACCGGCCCAAGACCACTCACGAGATTGAAGACGCCTCTGGGAAGGCCAATTTCGTGAATGATATCGGCGAGGATGAAGGCGTTGATCGGAGCGACCTCACTCGGCTTCAATACGACGGTGCAGCCGGCGGCGAGCGCAGCTGCCACCTTGTTGGCGATTTGGTGTAGTGGATAGTTCCATGGCGTTATTGCCGCGACGACACCGACGGGCTCTCGCAGGATCGTCGAATTACCGACGCGCTCTTCCCAGACGTACTCGGCGGCGCGCTGAGCGTTGTCAGAGAACGCGATGGTCGGTAGGCCAACCTGGATTCCCTTGGAGAGCATGAGCGGCATGCCGACTTCGTTGGCGATGATCAAGGCAATCTCATCACTTCGCTCAGCGAGTTTCTCTGAAATGCGGGTGAGGAACTCTCCGCGCTCTTTGGGACTCGTATTGGACCATGAGGAGAATGCCGCCGCCGCCGCCTCAACTGCAGAATTCGCTTCGTCGACGGTCCCGGCCGGGATGGTGGCGAACAGCTCTCCTGTGCCCGACGATGTGACTTCAAGGGTCTCGGAAGACGTTGCCTTCACCCACTCACCATTGATGTAGAACGAATCGCGCTGGATTGCCATAATTCCCCCTGTTCGACCTCACTCGAAGTCCTCAACGCGAAATCTAGTCGCCGAAACAGGGGAGCCGTATCGGCTCAACTCGAACCATTTTGTCGCGGGTTCGAACATCTGGTGAAGACTCTTGGGGTGAGCGACGGGGGTCGAACCCGCGACCTCCAGGACCACAACCTGGCGCTCTAACCAACTGAGCTACGCCCACCAAGTTCCACCAGTATTACACAGTGCTCGACGGTGTCAAGGCGGAGGCGCATGCGTTAGGTACTGTGTTGTGGGCCCCTGTAGCTCAACTGGATAGAGCAGACGGTTTCTACCCGTCAGGTTGCGGGTTCGACTCCTGCCGGGGGCACGAGTAGGTTCTCAGCCGTCTCGAGCGGGCAGCAGGTTGGACGTAGCGAAGTGGGAGAGCGTCGAAGCCCATCTGCTGACGAGTCGATACAGCGCGTAAGTGGTCTAGTATCGAGTTGCTGAATTGAGAGACGCTTTCGCCATCTTTGGGTGGAAGGTGCCACTCGATCAGTAGCTCATCGGGGCCCGGGTGACGGCGTCTTCAGTTTTGTAAAGGTTGTTCGGGTCAATTGAGGTTCTTCGTTCAAACAAGACGTCGCGTCCTAAGGCTGTCAGTCGCCCTGATCGCCCTGCTGGGGGCAGATGTGGTCGCCATCACCACCGTCACCGGCACAGCCCAAGCGCAGAGCGTCCCTCATCAACCCAAATTGAACTCGGGTTGTCGATGGATCGCCCAGTCGTTGAAGTCCCACATCAATCCTTCAGTCTTGGCCCAAGAGGTTTTGAGGCAGATGACGCTCCACGAGAAGGCGAACATGCTGGTTCTCGTTATGCGCCCTCAATTGGAGAACTTGAGCGACGGGGTGCCACGGCTCTGCATACCAGAGCTTTGGTTGAGTGATGGTCCGGTGGGCTTGGGTGACGGTCTCGCGGGCGTCACGCAATTTCCGTCCGCGATTGGCGTCGCCGCCAGTTTCGATCCCCACGTGGCCAGTTCGATTGGTGTCGCTCTGGCTCAAGAGGCCCGTAGCAAAGGTATCAACGTGGTCCAGGGCACTGAGTTGAACCTTGCTCGCGTTGCTCAGAGCGGTCGAATCTTCGAGACGTACGGAGAAGACCCGTTCTTGACCAGCGTCATGGGAGTGGCGAACATCGAAGGGACCCAGTCTCAAGGGGTGATGGCGATGGCCAAGCACTTGGGCGCCTACACCCAAGAGACTGCGAGACTGAATCTCAACCAGATCGTGTCAGTTCGAGCGCTCGAGGAGCTCTATCTGGCTCCCTTTCGCGCCGCTGTCCAACAGGCCCACGTCGCATCGGTCATGTGTTCCTATGGCTCGATCAATGGCGTCAACTCGTGTTCGGACCCGTTTCTCTATTCGAGCTTGCGTTCGTGGGGATTTCGCGGATTCGTGCGCTCTGACTTCCACGCCATACCACCGACCGCTGTCGCTAAGGCGTTCCGCGCGGGACTGTCGCTGATCAAGCCCGCGACCACCTTGGACATCATGTATCTCATCGAAACCGGTGCCATCTCCAGGGCGGTCTTGAATCGCGCGGTGTTACCCGTCTTGACGGAGATGTTCAGATTTAGAGAAGTTGGCACATCACGTTCGGGCAACCTCGCCAATAGGGCAACGACGGCCTCGCACGTAGCTACCGCGCTCCACGCGGCGGAGAGCAGCATTGTCTTGCTCAAGAACGCGGGCGCTATCTTGCCGCTGGCCACCACGAAGTCCATCGCAGTCATTGGTACGGATGCGAATCAGACGCCGATGGTCGCTGGGGGAGGCAGTTCGGCCGTGTTGGCGCCGCGTCCAGTTACCCCCTTATCAGCAATCAGGTCAGTCATGGGGAGTCACGCTTCGGTCACGTTTGCCTCGGGAGGGCCGGCCGGAGTCGAATTGGACAGTCTCAGCGGCATCGCCGTCGTGCGAGGTACTCCCCTCAAACTCATTCGACCACCTCAGACACCGCGCACCAATGGTAAGGGCGACATCATCATCGACAACAACCCCAATATCACGCCAGCGGTCGCCACCGCGACGTCGTGGGGTAAGGGTGAAGGTTGGTCGTCATGGCGCATGGCAGTGCGTGCCAAGGCAACTGGAACCTACGAAGTCGCCGTGCAGCAATGTGGAGACGCGTGGTTTTACCTCAACCATCGACCACTGTTGAGTTCAGCTGGCATTCATTCGTGCAGCCAGATGTCGACGACGGTCCACCTGGTCGCTGGGCGCAGTTATCTCTTCGACGGCCATTGGTTTTCGGTGACCGGCGTCGCCCGACCGCGTTTTGGAATCCTTGACGTCACGCCAGATATCAATAGGGCCGTGAGTGTGGCCCGGAAAGCTCAGGTGGCGGTCGTCTTCGCGGGGGATTACAACAGCGAGAGTCTGGACCGACCGAATCTCTATCTGCCCGGTGACGCCAACGCGTTGATAAAGGCGGTAGCCGCGGTCAATCCTCATACCGTCGTGGTGCTTAACACGGGCGGCGCCGTGCTCATGCCTTGGGTCAAACAGGTAGCCGGCGTGCTCGAGGCCTGGTACCCGGGTCAGGTCGACGGTACTGCCGTCGCCAAGGTTCTCGCTGGCGCGATCGATCCTTCGGGGCACCTGCCGATCACCTTTCCCGCAAGTGCGTCGGCGACTCCGACAGAGTCGGCAAATTCATTTCCCGGCGTCAAGTCGGTAGTGCGATTCAATGGTGGGCTCGACGTGGGTTATCGGTGGTATCAAGCACACCACGTGACCCCGCTGTTCGCGTTCGGCTACGGGCTCAGTTACACATCATTTAGTCTGGCCAATCCCGGTGTGACTAAATCGAGGGCCGGATACATTGTGAGCACCGATGTCAAGAACACCGGCTCAACCAGTGGGGCTGCAGTCGTTCAGTGCTACGTTGCCTACCCGAGTGCGGCGACAGAGCCCCCATTGCAGTTGCGGGGGTTTGCTCGGGTCGCGCTCGCTTCCGGTCAGTCCAAGCAGGTGTCGATCTTGATTCCCTGGAGTGGATTCGCATCGTACATCGGTCACTCATTCGTGACGGTACATGGGCACTACGGCATCTCGATCGGACAGTCGTCGACCAGCCTTCCGCTGCATCTCAGCGTGACCTTCTAGGGCCCTTTTTGGGCATCGGACATCAACCGCGCGAGGAGAACCGCTGCCCTACGGGTCTAGACCCTTGATCGGTTGCGATTGAGGCTCATCGCATCTCGGCCCCGTCTAACGTTGCGAACACGGTCGGGGTCGACAATGTCTTCTCGACAGCAACGGCACTCAAAACGAATTGGCCTGGTCTACCAAACGAGACTCGGGCCATGTGGTGGGCACTTAGTGGAATTCCAACGATTCCAATGACGTAAAGGCTTTCAGAGGATTTCTCCGGCGCAGCAGAATCTAAATCACACCGGTTTTCGACTTTTTTCACACCAAGGCGAGAACCGGCGATCAGACGATCTCAGAGGGTCAGCCCAGTCGACCGGTGGTGCTTAAGGA
>JABEUR010000078.1 GCA_013044405.1 Acidimicrobiaceae bacterium
ACCGGCGTTGCTCTGGCGCAGATTGCGGTGCGATTGATGATGGGCGAGACGATCGAGCAGTTGCGTGAGGCGTCTATCGTGCCGACGGGCGCCCCGGCTCCCGGTTACGTCTGTGTCAAGGAGGCGGTTCTCCCGTTCAATCGGTTCCCGGGAGTCGACACGGTGCTGGGACCCGAGATGCGGTCGACGGGCGAAGTGATGGGCATCGGAGAGAGTTTCGGTATCGCCTTTGCCAAGGCGCAACTCGCCGCCGGGTCGCGCCTTCCCGATACGGGTCAAGTGTTCATGTCACTCGCCGATCGTGACAAGGTTCATGGTCTCGAGCTCGCGCGCCAGCTGGTGGAACTGGGTTTTAGCCTCGCCGCCACGGTCGGCACCGCGGGATACCTTCGAGCCAATCACGTCCCCGTTGCCACCCTCGTGGGCAAGGTGGGCCCGGCGGACCTTGGACTCGATGCCGTTTCGATGATCGCATCGGGACAGGTGCACCTGGTGGTCAACACGCCATCGGGAGGCGGTGCTCGGGCCGACGGTGCGCTCATTCGAAGTGCCTGTGTCGTCAACGCCGTTCCGTGCTTGACGACACTCAGTGCCGGCTTCGCTGCCGCCAAGGGAATTGCCGATACTCGTGAGCGAGGATGGCGTGTCCACTCGCTTCAGGAGCTGCACGGATGAGGAGTGAGGAGACGCGCGTCGGGGACGTTGTCTTGCCCTCGGTGGTGATGACCGCCGCTGGGACCTCTGGTTACGGGGACGAACTGGCGGGATACGGCGACCTCGCTGAACTTGGAGCGATTGTCACCAAGTCCCTGGCCGCATTTGCGTGGGACGGTAACGCCGCGCCGCGCGTGGCGGCCTCGGGCCAAGAGATGCTCAATGGCGTTGGGCTGGCCGGACCCGGCGTCGGTGTCTGGCGAAGCACGTATCTGCCCGCGCTCGAGCGTCGAGGTGCCCGAGTCGTTGGATCGATTTGGGGTCGAACCGTGGCCGAGTTCGCCCAAGCGGCCGAGGCAATGCGTGGAGCGAACGTCATTGCCCTCGAGGTCAATGCGAGTTGTCCTAACCTGGAGACTCGCTCCACGATGTTCGCCCATTCGCCCGGCGCGACCGGTGACGTCGTTGCCGCCTCCAAGGTGGCGGGGATTCCGCTGTGGGTAAAGTTGAGTCCCAATACTCCAGAATTGGTTGAGGTCGCGGGAGCCGCCATTGCGGCCGGAGCCGATGCACTGGTGCTGGTCAACACCGTTCTTGGCCTTTCGATCGACATTGAGAAGCGGTCGCCCTCGCTCGGTAATGGTGGGGGAGGCGTCAGTGGACGCGCGGTGCTACCGGTGTCCCTTCGCGCGGTCTACGACTGTCGTGAGGCCTTCGCCGATATTTCGATCGTCGGGGTGGGTGGGATTTCCAGCGGTGACGACGTAGTGGCCATGTTGATGGCCGGCGCCAACGCCGTCGAAATCGGTACGGCCACCTTCGCGAATCCGCGTGCGCCCTGGATCATCCAGCGCCAGCTTCGAAAGTGGTTGAAGCGTCACGACGTGCGCAACGTCTGCGAACTGATTGGAGTGGCCCATGGTTGAGCCCTTCGGCATGAGGCTCCAGGAGCGCATTCGCGCACTCGGTCCCCTCTGTGTCGGTGTCGATCCCAGTCGCCAGCTTCTCGAATCGTGGAGTCGCCCGGACTCGATCGAGGGTCTCGAATTCTTCAGCCTGGCGGTGTTGGAGGCGGTGATCGACGTCGCCGCAGTCATCAAACCCCAGGTCTCATATTTCGAGCGCTTTGGCTCCGAGGGATATCGCGTCCTCGAGCGGCTCCTCCAGGAGGCTCGCGATGCAGACGTCTTGGTGGTCGCCGACGCCAAGCGTGGCGACATCCTCTCGTCGAACGACGGCTATGCCCAAGCGTGGCTGAGCGATCGTTCAACGCTTCGTGTGGATGCGCTCACCGTCAGTCCCTACGCGGGAGTCGGGGCCCTGATGCCGCTGATCGATGCTGCTCAGTCGAGTGGACGTGGTGTCTTCATCCTCGCCGCGACCTCCAACGACGAAGGAAGGACGCTGCAGCGTGCGCGAAGCGCAGACAACGAACGCATCGAGGACATGGTTCTGAGCAAGATCGGGGGGATCAACCGACGAGACGACGGACTGGGCAGCGTTGGCGCCGTCTTTGGTGCGACTCGAGATCGTCCCGAATTCAACCTCGCCTCGCTCGGCGGGCCTTACCTCGTGCCAGGCATCGGGGCCCAGGGTGCCGACGCCGATAGGGTCTCTCGACTCTTCGAGCGCTGTCCCCAGGGGACTGTGCTGGCCACCGTGAGTCGAGCCATACTCCAAGCCGGTCCCGACCGTGCCGCAATCCGTGACGCCGCCCAGCGATGGCGCGACGAACTGAGTCGAGCCCTGCTCTAAACACGCCTCACCCATGCGGAGTAATCTGACGTCGTGACTCCGACTCCGCCAACACTTTCGCACGAGCAACGCGTGGAGGCTTCGCGATTGGCCGTGGCCAACCGTCGTCGTCGGGCCGAAGTCAAACGATTGGTGAAGACTGGCGAGTTGTCGTTGGACGAATTGTTCGATCTAGCCGCGCGAGAGGAGTGCGTGGCTCAGATGCGTGCCTACGATCTCATCAGCGCCCTTCCCGCCATCGGCGAGGTCAAGGCCGATCGCATCATGAAGAACGCTTCCATTGCCCGGACTCGTCGGATTCGAGGTTTGGGTCCCAAGCAACGCGCTGAACTCTTTCGAGCCCTTGTCCGCTGAACCGCTCGTCGTTGTGCTCATTGGGCCCGGCGGAGTGGGTAAGGGAACCATTGCTCGAAAGTTGGTGGAGCGAGACGGACATCTGTGGCTGAGTAGGAGTTGGACGACACGGCCGCGTCGATCCACCGAGGACGGTTCGGAGTATCACTTCGTCGAACGGACACAGTTCGAAAGCGCCATTGACGAGGACCAGTTCCTGGAGTGGGCCGAGTTTCACGGCAACCTCTACGGCACTCCGACGCCCCAAGCTCCCGAGGATAGCGACGTGCTCCTCGAGATCGAGGTCCAAGGCGCCGAGCAGATCCTCCAGAAGACTCCCGACGCGGTCGTGATCTTGATCCTCGCACCGAGCATGGCCGACCTCGAAGAGCGACTGCGCTCGCGTGGCGATCAAGAAGATCACGTGGCGATGCGGCTCTCGAGCACCCCTCGAGAGTTGGCAAAAGGAAGGGAATTGGCCTCGTACGTCGTGGTGAACGACGAATTGGAGCGGGCGAGCGGTGAAATCATCTCTATACTGGAAGGACTTCGTCTTCGTCGGCGAAACCCCCCGGAAAAGGACTGAACCCCATGGCTGAACGCCCCACTCTCGTCGATCCGCCCATCGAGGAACTCCTTCACAAAGTTGGTGACTCGAAGTTCACGCTGGTGGCGGTCTCCGCGATACGAGCTCGAGAGATCAACGAGTACTACAACGGCCTTGGTTCGGGCCACGGTAGCGTGATTCCTCCTCAGGTCTCGTCGTTATCGAACAAGTCGCTCTCGCTGGCCATGGAAGAGCTCTTCCAGGGAAAGTTGGAGTTCCACCGACCGACCAGTGATGAACTCGAGAACGAGCGAGTTGAGGCCGAGGCGAAGGAGCGGGCGCGTCTGGATGCGAACAACGACCTCGACGCCTTCACCGATGCCCTTCGCGACGCCTGATTCGTCCAAGCCTCGAATCGTCCTAGGGGTCAGCGGCGGGATAGCGGCCTACAAATCCGTCGAACTATTGCGACTGTTGCGTGATGGTGGCTACCACGTGGCACCCGTGCTCACTCGTGAAGCGACACGATTCGTCGGCACGGTCACCTTCTCGGCATTGGCCAGCGAACCGGCACGCACCGAACTGTTTGGTGACCCCTCAACGCCCATACCCCATACCTACCTCGGCCAAAACGCCGATCTGATCGTCGTCGCACCGGCCACGGCCCACCTCATTGCGCGTTACGCCATTGGACTTGGTGACGACCTCTTGTGTGCCACCCTCCTGGCGACGAAGGCACCGGTGCTGCTCTGTCCGGCGATGCACACCGAGATGTGGGAACAACCCTCGGTTCAGGAGAACCTCGCCACCTTGCGCCGCCGGGGCGTGATGGTCATCGAGCCCGACACGGGACCGTTGGCGGGAGGAGACGTTGGCCCCGGTCGCCTGGCCGATCCATCCTCCATCTTCGAACGCGTTGAGCGAATCATCCACGGCTACCGAGGTCCCCTCAGTGGACGACACCTGCTCATCAGCGCCGGAGGGACCCGTGAGCCCATCGACCCCGTTCGCGTCATCACGAACCGCTCTTCGGGCCGACAGGGCCACGCTCTGGCCGAGGTGGCGAGTCGTCTGGGAGCCAGTGTCACCCTGGTGACGACTTCGGAACTTGGCGTGGCTCTCGATGTCGTGCGTTCGATCGAGGTGGTGAAGGTAGAAACGGCCGCGCAGATGCACGATGCGATCGTGCAGCGAATCAGCGATGCCGACGCCTTGATCATGGCCGCGGCCGTCTCGGACTTCTCGGTGCGGAGTTCTCCCCAAAAGATCAAACGACATGACGGTGTGCCCCAGCTTCGCCTCGAGGCGACTGCGGACATTCTCGCATCGGTCTCGTCGCTTCGTCGCCCCGATCAAGTCATCGTCGGCTTCGCTGCTGAGACCAACGACGTCATGGAGAATGCGCGCGACAAACTTCGCCAAAAGGGGGTCGACCTCCTGATCGTGAACGATGTATCGGCGCCGGGCGTTGGATTCGCGCACGACACCAATGAAGTGACGATCTTGGGTCGTGACGGTCGAAGCGAGAGCGTCTCGCTTCGCTCGAAAGAAGCGGTATCCCTGGAGATCTTGACTAGGGTGGCTTCATTGTTACTGCAAGGAGCACTATGAGCGACCGCACCCTCTTCACCTCGGAGTCGGTGACCGAGGGCCACCCTGACAAGATCGCTGACCAGGTCTCCGATGCGGTGCTCGACGCGATTCTCGCCCAGGACCCTATGGCTCGGGTGGCGTGTGAGACGTTGCTGACCACCGGTTTGTGCGTGGTGGCCGGCGAGATAACCACGAGCGCCTACGTTGATATCAACTCCATCGCTCGGCGAACGATCACCGACATTGGCTACGACGACGGCGCCATGGGTTTCGACGGACGTAGTTGCGGGATCCTGGTTTCGTTGGACAAGCAGAGTCCCGACATCGCAGACGGTGTGGACATGGCTCTCGAGCGCCGTTCGGGTTCGGGCGGCGAGGATGAGTTGAATGCGCTTGGCGCGGGCGACCAGGGCATGATGTTCGGTTACGCCTGCGATGACAATGATGACTTCATGCCGCTGCCCATTTGGCTGGCGCACCGACTCTCGATGAGATTGGCCCAGGTGCGTCGCTCGGGCCAGGTGCCCTACTTGCGTCCCGATGGCAAGACTCAAGTCACGATTGTCTACGAGGGCGGACGCCCCGTTGGCGTCGATACGGTGCTCATCTCAACCCAGCACGAGGATGGCTATGACTCGCAGACGACCATAAGGGCCGACCTGCTCGAGCACGTGATCCGCCCGATGTTACCCGCGGACCTCGACACCAGTTCAATGCGTGTCTACGTCAATCCGTCGGGGAAGTTCGTCCTGGGTGGACCCCACGCCGACACCGGCCTGACGGGCCGAAAGATCATCGTCGACACGTATGGCGGAATGGCCCGCCATGGGGGAGGTGCATTCTCCGGAAAGGATCCCTCCAAGGTGGACCGTTCGGGGGCGTACGCTGCGCGATGGGTCGCCAAGCACGTCGTTGCCTCGGGTGCGGCGCAACGTTGTGAGGTTCAGGTCGCCTACGCGATCGGCGTTGCCCGTCCGGTCTCAGTGCTGATTGAGACGTTCGGTACCGAACGAGTGGATCGCAGCAAGATCGCCAAAGCGGTCGATAGCCTGTTCGACCTGCGTCCGGCGGCCATCATCCGTGACCTGGACCTGCGACGCCCGGTGTACCTACGCACCGCTGCTTACGGACACTTTGGACGGGGCGACCAAGGATTCACCTGGGAGCAGACTTCGCGCGTCGACGACCTGCGTCGGGAACTGTCGCTCTAGGGGTGAGTACGCCGCGGGCGGTGCGCATCATCACCGAGGTCGCAGCGGTGGACCGGGCATTCGACTATCGCCTTTCGGCGACGAGTGAACGGGCCCAGCTCGGCGATCGAGTGCGCGTTGACTTCAACCACCGATCAGTTCGGGGATGGGTGATGGGAGAGGTCGAGGCGACACCTGATCTCAAGGAGGTCACCAAGTGGTTGGGTTACGGACCGCCGTCTTCGCTACTCGCGCTCTTGGAGTGGGCAAGTGATCGATGGTACGGACCCGTATCGCGATTTCTGGTCGCCGCCTCAACACGTCGACTCGTGGCCACCTTGCCCGAACCGCCCGAGCGCAAGGACGTGGGCTCCGATGCGAATTTCGAGGAGCCGGTGCTTCGAGCGGGGATCGTCCAAGTCGCCCCGACCACCGACCCGATGTCGATCATCGTGAGCGCCTACGAGGCAACACTTGAGCGTGCCGGTTCTCTGCTCGTACTCGTGCCCACCGAATCGTGGGCGAGCCGATTGCGCGCGCGTCTCGAGCGCCGGGGGTACTCGGTGGCTGCGGGAGAGGCCGAGTGGGACCGCATGCGATCTGGATGGCCGGTCGTGGTGGGCGCTCGAGGGGCCGCGCTCGCACCGCTGTCCAGGCTGTGCGGTGCAGTGATCATCGACGCCGATGACGAGTCGTACGTGTCGCACGCCACACCGACCTGGAATGCCTTCACGATGCTTCAAGAACGGTGCCGCCGCGACGACGCGCCCTTGTGGGCGACCAGCATGTTGCCGTCGGCGAAGATGGTCGGGTTGGCAGCGTTCCAGCGACTGCCCGATCTCGAACACGGATGGCCGAGCGTCGACTTCGTCGATCGGCGACTGAGCGATCCCCATGACGGGGTGCTCTCGCGAGAGTCGTTGGAGGCCGCCCATGAAGCGCTCGCCACTGACGAGGCCGTGGCGGTCGTGGTCGTCTTGCAACGTTTGGGATCGGGACGACTCTTCGCGTGTTCGCGCTGCGGGGAGTTGGCGCGATGCGCGTCGTGCGGACAGGGTGAGCGAGAGGTCGGAACCTTGATCGCCTGCGACCAGGCCCACGAACCGAGACAGAAGTACTGTCGCCACTGTGGTGCGACCAGCCTCAAGGCGGTACGCGCGGGAGTGGCCACCCTGGCCAGAGACGTCTCGGCGCAACTTTCGCGTGGGGTCAGTGAGTTGACGGCCGCGAGTCCCCTCGACGCCCCCCTAGAGCGGGTCGTCGTCGGCACCGAGGCGGTGTGGCAGCGAGTGCGCCGTTGCGCATTGGTGATCTTCGTTGACTTTGACCAGTATCTCCTCGCCCCTCGCGCATCGGCTCGGCGCGAGGCGATCATGGCGGTGGGCAAAGCGGGCCGACTGGTGGGTGCACGCTCACAAGGACGTGGTGCGGTCATGGTCCAGACCCGCAGGGGCAACGACCCGGTCGTGGAGTCGCTGCGCTCAGGCAACTTCGACTCGATCATCGATGACGAGGTCGAGACGGCGCGTCTCTTGGGACTCGCCCCGTTCGGCGCGCAGGCCACCGTCTCGGGCCCGGGAGCGCGTGCGTTCGTCGAACAACTATCGGCGCGCGACCTAGTGGTTCATCAATCCGGCGACGTGTTCACCTTGAACGCGCCTGACGTGGTAACTCTGTCGAGATCACTATCCGACGTGCGCCGTCCCAGCCAAAGGGTTCGCGTAGCGGTTGAGTGAAGCGGTGCCGGCACAGGGTACGGACGGTATCGTGGAAGCGTGAGTTCCCTGCCGATTCGCGTCTACGGAGACCCCGTGCTCAACACCGCCGCGAGCGAGGTCGAGGAGATCGACGGGCGGATCGCCCAGTTGGCCGATCTGATGATCGAGACCATGTACGCAGCGCCCGGCGTGGGCCTGGCCGCGAATCAGATCGGCGTTCAAAAGCGCCTGTTCGTCTACGACAAGGGCGATGGGCCCGTGGTCGTGATCAATCCGCTCATCGTCGAGTCCGAGGGTGAATGGACCTACGAGGAGGGTTGCCTTTCCGTGCCGGGCCTCAGCTGGGAGATCACTCGACCCAACGCCATCCACCTGAAGGGTTACGACCTGGACGGCAACGAGATCGAAGTGGAGACCGATGAGTTCGAAGGTCGAATCTTTCAGCACGAGATGGACCACCTCAACGGGGTGCTCTTGATTGAACGACTCGACCCGGACCAGAGGAGGGCGGCGAAGAAGCTACTGCGTCAGCGTAACGTCGAGATTGCGCGAAGCGACCCGGACGGTCTGCACCTGCTGCTCGGCGAGTGATGCGAATCGCGTTCCTCGGCACTCCCGCAGCCGCAGTGCCCGCCCTGCGCGCGTTGGTGGGGGCCGGACACGACGTTGCCGTGGTGATCACCCGTCCCGACCGCCGACGAGGTCGCGGACCGGACGTGGTGGCCAGTCCGGTGAAGCGGGCCGCGCTCGATTTGGGGCTGCGCGTCGAGCATTCCTTGAGCGCCATCGAGGGCTCCGAGGCGGAGCGTGGCGTCGTCGTCGCCTATGGCGCAATCATCCCTTCGACGTTGCTCGATCAAGTACCGATGCTCAATGTTCATTTTTCGCTGCTTCCGCGCTGGCGTGGCGCGGCGCCGGTGGAGCGGGCCATCCTCGCCGGAGACTACGAGACCGGCGTCTGTGTCATGAGCCTCGAGCCTGAGCTCGATACTGGACCCATCCACCTCGCGCTGCGTACCGACGTCGCGCAAAAGACAGCGAGCGAGCTCACCGATGAGCTGGCCACCATGGGGGCTACGGCCATCGTCCAGGTGTTGGACTCTCGTGACTTGCTCGCCAACCCCAGGGCCCAATCGGGGGAAGTCACCTACGCCGAGAAATTGACCAAGGAGTCGTTTCACCTTCAACCGCGAATGACCACGCAGGAACTCTCGCGCACGGTCCGACTGGGTCGAGCCTTCACCTTCATCGAGCAACGCCGTCTGCGCGTGGACACGGTGGGGCTGAGCCGCAATTCGCTCCGCGCCGGAGAGGTCGCGATGATTGATGGCGACATCCTGATGGGATGTGCTGACGGCGCGGTCGTGCTTGGCCGGGTCCAACCCGAAGGATCACGACCGATGTCGGCATTGGCGTGGTGGGGTGGGGCGAGGTTCTCGTCGAACTCTCCACGCTGGACGTAATGGCCCGTTCGACGCCCTAGGCTTAAGGCCGTGACGATGGTCGATGCCGGTCCTTTCGGTGCTCTTCGGATTGCCCCCTCCATTCTGGCCGCCGATTTTGGCGCCCTCGCCCGAGAGGTGGAACGGATCGACGCCGAGACCGATTGGCTGCACATCGACGTGATGGACGGACACTTTGTTCCCAATGTGTCCATTGGGCCACCGGTGGTCAAGTCCCTACGTCCCTACAGTGCCCGATTCTTCGACTGTCACCTCATGATGAGCGATCCCGGCCGCTATCTCGAGGCCTTTCGAAGCGCCGGAGCCAACGGCTGCACGGTGCACGTCGAAGTGGGCGGGACCGAGGGGCTGATCGCGGACGCTCGCGCACTGGGACTGCGCGTGGGTTTGGCTGCGAACCCAGATACTCCCTTCGAGCGCGTTGCGCCGTTCCTCGGCGATATCGACCTGCTGCTACTCATGACCGTGTTCCCGGGTTTCGGTGGACAGTCGTTCATGGCCGCAGTCTTGGAGAAGGTGAGTCAAGCGCGCGCTGAGGTCGACCGGGCAGGTCTGGAACTCGACGTCGAAGTCGACGGTGGTATTGACGAATCGACCGCCCCGTTGGCCGTTGGCGCCGGAGCCAACGTTTTGGTTGCGGGGTCGGCCATCTTCTCGCGCGCCGACCCCCTGGTCGCCGCTCGGACCCTTCGCGCCGCCGCCCTCGGCGCACGAGAATGAAGTTCTCTGACGCTGAACTGATGACCATGGCCATCGCGGCGGGGGAGAAGGCGCGCCTGCACGCTCCGCCCAACCCTTGGGTCGGTGCGCTCGTGGTGAGCGATCAGGGTGTGGTGATCAGCGAGGGACGCACGCAGGCTCCGGGGGAGTCCCACGCCGAGGTCGAGGCACTGAGACGGGCGGGACCAGCCGCTCGAGGTGCCACGCTGGTGGTCACCCTTGAACCGTGCAGTCACGTGGGAAGAACGGGACCATGTAGTCAAGCCATCATCGAGGCGGGGGTGGCCAAGGTAGTCGTCGGTACGCTCGATCCCGATATTCGGGTGAATGGTCGAGGTATCGAGATCCTGCGTGAGGCGGGTATCGAGGTGCAACTTGGTGTCGAGGAGGAAGCGGTACGAGACCAGTTGGCGGCCTATCTCTGGCAGCGAACGACCGGTCGTCCCTACGTCGTGGCGAAGGTCGCGAGTACGTTGGACGGAATCGTCGCGATGTCTGATGGCACGAGCCAGTGGATCACGTCGGAAGCGGCACGTCGAGACGCACATGTTCTGCGCGCTCAGAGCCAGGCGATAGTGGTCGGTGCCGGCACCGTGCGCAGTGACGACCCGTCGCTCACCGCGCGTCTCGGCGACATCGTCGTCGAGCCCCTGCGCGTGGTGCTTGGGCGCGCCCCGCTCGTCGCGCGAGTGCGACCTTGTCTCGAACTCTCCGGCGGGCTCGAGGACGTCATCGCAGCGTTGGCCGAGCGTGGTGTGCTCCAGATCCTCGTCGAGGGTGGCCCCACGACCACCAGTTCCTTCTTCGCCGCTGGACTCGTCAACCACGTCGCCTGGTACGTTGCGCCAGCATTTGGTGGTGCGCGCCACTCCAAAGGGGCCCTGTGCGAGCTCGAAACCTCGACCATGAGTGAACTGCGTCGTGGTCGAGTGGTCGACGTACGCAGAATCGGCGAAGATGTACGAGTAGACGTGGAGGTCTTATGGCGCTAGCGAGTATTGAAGAGGCGATCGAGCAGTTGCGCCGTGGCGGCATGGTCGTGGTCGTGGATGACGAAGACCGCGAGAACGAGGGAGATCTCATCATGTCCGCCGAAGACGTCACGCCCGAGAGCATGGCCTTCTTCCTCGAACACACCTCGGGAGTGTTCTGCGTGCCGCTCGAAACTGCCCGGGCCGATGAACTGGATCTGCCATTGATGGTCGTGGCCAATACCGAGGCGCAACGTACCGCCTTCACGGTGACGGTCGACTACCGCCACGGCACGACGACCGGCATCTCGGCTCACGACCGAGCCACCACCGTGCGGGCCCTGATCGACCCGGCGACCCGGCCCACCGACCTGAGCCGTCCTGGTCATATCTTCCCCTTACGCTATCGACCAGGCGGCGTGCTCAAGCGCGCGGGCCACACCGAGGCGACCGTCGACCTGTGTCGACTGGCGGGTAAGTATCCCTCGGGCGTCCTGTGCGAGATCGTGACCGAAGACAAGTCGGATATGGCGCGCCTGCCCGAATTGGAGCGCTTTGCCGCCAGGCACGCCCTTCCACTCGTGTCGATTGCCGACCTCATCCGATATCGACGCCATCACGAGAAGCTGGTTCGACGCATTGCCGAGGCCTCACTGCCCACGGAGCACGGCCAGTTCCAGGCGTATGTCTTTGAAAGTGTGCTCGATTCCGAGCAGCACATGGCACTCGTCTATGGCGATATTGAGAACGCCGGAGACGTCCTCGTGCGCGTTCACTCCGAATGCCTCACCGGAGACGTGTTCGGATCCATGCGCTGTGATTGTGGCCCACAACTCGAGACCGCTCTGGCCAAGGTCGCTGCCGAGGGGGCTGGCGTCGTGGTCTACCTTCGTGGTCACGAGGGACGCGGTATTGGCCTGGGTCACAAGATCCGCGCGTACGCGCTCCAAGAGGATGGCCGTGACACCGTTGACGCCAATCTGGAGTTGGGCTTGCCGGTGGACTCACGAGAATATGGCATCGGGGCTCAAATTCTCGTCGATCTCGGAGTGACCTCCATGCGTCTGATGACCAATAATCCCAGCAAGTACGGAGGGCTCGAGGGTTTCGGGCTCAATATCGTTGAACGCGTGCCGCTCGAGAGCAGTCCGACAGCGTTCAACATCGACTACCTTCGAACCAAACGCGAGCGTCTCGGCCACCTTCTGGGGGGACTCGATGACGTCCAGTGACGAGACGGCCTTCGATCCCGAAGTGGCTAGAGTGCTTCGGACTCGAGTTGGAGAATATCTCGAGGGTCAGGTGTTCGGCCGCGGACTGCGTATCGCCATCGTCTGTGCTCGATTCAACGGTGGGATCACCAATCGACTCCTGCAAGGCACGCTCGATGCACTCTTCGAATCCGGGGTTGATCGAGCAGACGTGTCCATCGGATGGGTCCCCGGGGCGTTCGAAGTCCCCCTACTGGCCCTGGCCTACGCCGATGCGGTGAGGCCATTCGATGCGGTCATCACGCTTGGAGCGGTGATCCGCGGTGACACCGGGCACTATGAAGTGGTGGCCGGAGAGTGCGCCCGCGGCGTGCAAGACGTGCAGTTGAGCACACGTGTCCCCGTCGTCTTTGGAGTCTTGACGACCAATACGGTGCAACAGGCGCTCGATCGCTCTCGGCCAGACTCTTCCAACAAGGGTCGCGAGGCGGCCTTGACCGCACTGGAGATGGCCAACGTGTTGCGCCAAGGTTCGTTGGCTGGCTGATGCAGGTCGAGGGGATCGTCGAGACGTTCGACGAGTATCGAGGAGACGGATTCCTCGTCAGTGACACCGGTGAGCGATTGTACTTTCATTGTGTCTCGATCGCTGACGGCTCGCGCAACATCCCCGTGGGAGTACGGGCGAACGGTGAGCGCTCCGTTGGGCGAGTTGGGCGAGATGAGGTGGTCCGCCTTCAATATGCCCAAGATTGACGACCGGCCCAGCTGCTTTGCTGCGCAGGGGTCAATTCAGGTGGAAGCGTGAATGCGAGGTCGTTGAACCCGTGCCCCCGGATGGGACCCGGCGCTTGGACGGTCGTGCGCCAAGCGCGATGAGTTCCGCGCTGCGCTGCATGGTCGCCTGGGCGATGGCGATCTTCAGGTTGGCTCGAGCGGTGACGATCTCGGCCGAGTTGGTCGAAGCGGCGACTTCGGCTTGAAACGTGACGCGCTGCGCGTCCACGGTATCGGCGTAGTCCTGGTTGATCGCCTGACGCTCCAGGTTGTATTCGCTCAAATTGAGCGGACCGACCACCGGTGGTCCGGCTCCGAGATCGGCCAGAGCCGAAGTCTCCAAGGCGTCGGCGGTGGCCACCGCCGAGAGCAGCGTCGCTCGTGCCCCAGCCCGGGCTGCATCAGAGTGGGAGTGATTGACGGCGAAGTAGAAGGACATCTTGGCCGAATTCACCGCTTGCTTGTAGGTGATACGTATCTGGTGGCGATGGGAGATGTAGGCACTTTCGGCGTTAATCCAGCCCGCGGCGGAGTTGTTGGGAGCGTTGAAGGTCGTGGTCGGTCCCGATTGTGAATCTGCGAAGGCCGAAGCAGGTACGCCCAGGGCCGCCGATCCGCACATGGCGCACACCAACGCCACCTTCGCCACCAGCGCGCGCATCGACGCTCCTTTCAACACTCCGGCTACGAGCGTAATTTCAGACTCTGTGATTTTGCTGTGAGCCGACTGTTGCACACCTGTGAATCACTGGTGAAAGCCTAATTCCCAGAGTCATCTCGGGCGTGGACGATACGCTCGCTCCAGGAGGTGAAGGTGTGGCCAAGATATTGATAGTGGACGACGAACCGGGCGTGCGCGACCTATTGCAGGACGCTTTGGAGTCCGCGGGTTACCAGACCGAGATGGCCTCGAACGGTGCCGAGGCGCTGGACCAGCTTCGCCGGCTCAACGCAGACTTGTGCATCGTGGACATCAACATGCCACTCATGAACGGCTTCGAATTCCTCGAGAAGTTGCGTCAGTACGACACCCAGACGCCGGTGCTGATGCTCTCGGCGCGCGATACGCCTGACGACGTCGCTCGCGGACTTCGATATGGCGCCGACGACTACGTGCGAAAGCCCTTCGGGATCGAAGAGCTGCTCTTGCGAACCTCGGCGATCCTTCGACGCACCGGAATCGACTCGAGTGGCGACCTGATCTTGATCGCCGGGCCGATCGAGATGAACGTCGATCGACACGAGCTGAGGGTCGAAGAGCGTGAGGTTGAACTCTCGGCCACCGAGTTTCGACTGCTCGAGGTGCTCCTGGAACGCAAGGACCGCCTGGTCACCAGGGAGCAATTGCTGCGCGAGGTGTGGAACATTGACTTCGACTCCGAGACCTCGGTGCTGGACACTTACATCTCGTACTTGCGCAAGAAGATCCACTCGAGTGATTTCGCACCCATCACCACAGTTCGAGGTGTCGGTTTCAAGTTGGTGAGTCCCGTCGGGGATCAGTGAAATTAGTCACCCGGCTCACGATCCTGCTCACTGCCCTCACCGTGCTGCTGGTCGCTGGTATTGGGTGGTTCGCCGTCAACCAGAGCACCCGCTCGCAATACTCCCGTCTGGATACTTCGATCAATTCAGTCGTGGCCAGCGGAACAGGTCACCCAAACACCGCGTTGAGTGACGCCCTCAATATCGTCCAACAGCAGAGTTACGACCTCACCCTCGAAGTCGTCGATCCCAACGGCAGCGTCACCCAAGTCAGCACCGGCACGGTCGTGCCAAAGCGCGTCCCGACTATCTCCGATGCGCTGAATAGCTTGCGCAACGTGCGCAGCTTGCCAGACCTTCCCGGCTTCCACGTGCGATCGCTGTACGTGGGAGGCGGGGCGTATCTGGTGGTCATTGGATCGACCAACCAAATCGACCAATCCAGCCGGAGACTCGCGTTCGACCTGGTATTGGTCGGGGTGCTCGCCACCGCGCTGATGATGTTCCTCGTGCGCCTCTTCACCCGACGCGACCTGCAGACGATGGAACGTCTGATCCACTACGCCAGTGCCGTTGCCGGTGGTCACGACGAGGGCCCGATCCCGCCGAGTCTAGGTAGCAGTGACGTTAGACAGTTGCAGGCTGCCTTAGCGATCATGGTGGCGGCCCTGCACGAGAGGATCTCCATCGAGTCGAGGAGTGTTGAGGCAATGCAGATGTTCATCGGTGACGCCTCGCACGAACTGCGCACCCCCTTGACGGTGATCAAGGGGTACAACCAACTCTTGGCCAACCCGTCGATGAGCGAAGAGCAGCGGGTCAGAGCCATCGAACGCATGCGCCGCGAGATAGAGCGTATGGAGTCGCTCATCACCGACCTCCTGCTCGCGGCCGAACTTCGTGAGGCGCCACAGAACTTCGACCAGATCATCGACCTCAGCCTGTTGGTCGCGACCAGAACGGACGAATTCAGCAACGACCATCCCGAGAGGACCGTAGCGATTTCGGTCGCGGCGGACCTCGAGGTTCGCGGTCGCGAGGATCTCCTGGACCGTCTGCTCACGAATGCGTTTGGCAATATTGCCCGCCATACCGAAGCCCATTTGCCCGTGCGCGTCAGCGCGACGAGAGATGAGCATTGGGTGTACTTGCGTATTGAGGACGGCGGTAAGGGTCTGCCGGCCTACGGTCTTCGACCACAGCGATTTGGTCGATTCGACGTCTCGCGATCGCGCGAGACGGGCGGATCAGGTCTGGGCATGAGCATCATGGCAGATATTGTTGAAGCATTCGGCGGTACTTTCGTCACCTCAAAAAGCGATTTAGGCGGACTGGCGCTGAGTTTCACCTTCCCCGTTGGCGTCGCACGAACTGGGGGGAGTCACGAGGTCGTTGTACCGGCTTGACCGGAAGGACCGCTCGAAGCGCTTCGAACGTAGAGTTGTTGTACTTCTGCTAACGCGCTGCGATAGAGGTCGACGTGCTCACCGAGGCGTTCGCCGCCCGCCTGAAGCATCGCGGTGACGGTATCAATCACCAGTTGTGCTGCGCTCAGGTTGGGTGGCGTGGCTGCCAGATGGACCGCCGCAAGTTGAAGGAGGACGAAGAAATGATTCGCGAGCACCGTCTCGACCGGGGTCGTGCGCAAGTAGGCAATCTCTTCGGATTCGTTGATTGTGGAGTCTGGATCGTGTTCTGTCACTCGAACAACGTAGCGGCTCAAGCCACTGACGGCCCCCTTCCGCGCTCGTCGAAAGCAGGGGTCGGCTCTCAAAACGAGTAGGCGCCAGAACACGGTGCAGTGCCCGTTGACGCTTCAGCTGGGTGCGCAGTGGTCAAGGTGAGGATACTTCGCGCAGTCTGGTACACTTTCTGAGCAGTTCACAGCAAGTGAGGTTGGCTACGCCAGCGTCCACCTGGCCACACGAGTGCGCCAGGTTCCCAGGAGTTTGCGCCCCGCTTGCCGTGGTGACGCCATCGAGGCGTCACAGAGAGCAAGGAGTGAGTTATCGCAACAGTGCCTGGAGACCACCGCGTCAATGAGCGCATTCGTGTAGATACCGTACGTCTGATTGACCACGAGGGAAATCAGCGTGGTGTGATGACGAGCCGCGAAGCTTTGGCGTTGGCCCGAAGTCTCGATTTGGATCTCGTGGAGATTGCGCCGACGGCCCAACCACCGGTCTGTCGGATCATGGACTACGGAAAGTTCAAGTTCGACGAGGCTCAAAAGGCCAAGGAGTCGCGTCGCAAGACCCAGAGCGTGGGTGTCAAGGAAATGAAGTATCGCCCGAAGATCGGTCCAGGAGATTTTGACACCAAGACGCGGCTCGTCGAGAAGTTTCTCAACGAGGGCCACAAGGTGAAGGTCACGATCATGTTTCGTGGTCGCGAGTCCGCACATCCAGAACTGGGTAAGAAGATTCTCGATCGAATTGTCGAGAAGTTGACCGACATCGCCAAGATCGAGTCGGCAGCCAAGTTAGACGGTCGAAACATGATCATGGTTCTGGGCCCAGAGAAGAAGGCCAAACCCAAGGTCATCGAGAGTTCGAAAGAAGTAGCGCAGCAGGAAGTCGAGCCGAGTGTATCGGCCGAAGTAACGGTAGAGGAGGGCTGAGATGCCAAAGATGAAGACGGACAGTGGTGCGAAGAAGCGGATCAAGGTGACCGGCACCGGGAGACTTCGTCGCCGCAAGGCATTTCGGGGTCACCTCATGGAGAAGAAGACGTCGGTCCGGTCACGACGTTTGGGTCGCGACACCGACATTTCGCCCGCGCTCGAGAAGAGCGTCAAACGTCTGATGGGCCTGTAGAGAGTACGAGTTAGGAAAGAGGAACCGATATGGCACGAGTCAAGAGGGCGGTCAACGCCAAGAAGCATCACAAGGCGATTCTCGAAGAGGCCAAGGGTTACTACGGTGACCGAAGTAGGACATTTCGTGCGGCGAATCAAGCCGTCCAACACTCAGGTGTCTACGCCTTTCGCGACCGGCGCGCTCGTAAGGGCGAGATGCGAAAACTCTGGATCCAGCGAATCAATGCGGGCACGCGTGAACACGGTATGAGTTACAGCCGATTCATCGCCGGTCTCAACGCGGCCGGAATCGAAGTGGACCGTCGAATGTTGGCCGATCTGGCCGTGAACGACAACGCCGCATTTGCGGCGATCGTCGCACAAGCTAATGACGCCTTGGCGAAGTAGGTAGTTCTGATCGAGGCGTTGGGGTCGTCACACCAGCGAGTGCGTCGGCTCCGGCGCCTCATCCAGAAGCGTTCGCTACGACGAAGTGAAGAGGCGTGCGTGATCGAGGGCCCCGACTTGATCGAGGCCGCCTTGGCAGCGGGCGTTGAATTCGAGGCGATCTATTTCGACGGCGCCATGATCGGCGTGTCGAGCATAGATTCACTCGTCTCCAGGGCGACCGTCCAAGGGGTGAGGGTGTTCCCCCTCGCCCCTGGCGTGCTCCAGAAGATCGCCGACACGCAGACTCCCCAGCCCATTCTCGCCTCGGTTCGAGTTTCGCTGCGTGCTCTCGAGGAATTGCCGCTCCAAGGGCTGATCCTGGTTCTGCACGAGATTCGTGACCCCGGAAATGCCGGGACGATCATTCGATCGGCCGACGCTGCGGGTGCCGCGGGTATCGTCTTCACCGGGCAGTCCGTCGACCCTTTCAACCCCAAGACCCTACGCGCTACGGCCGGTTCGATATTCCACCTCCCGGTGGTGGTGGGCACGCTCGAATCGGTCCTGGATCATTTCTCGCGCGCTGGGGTACGCACTCTTGCCAGTGTCGTTCGTGGGGGTACCAGTCACCGGGAGATCGATTTTCGTGCCTCCAACGTGGTGGTCATCGGCAATGAGTCAGACGGTCTCAAGCCCGAAGAAGTCGCTCTGTGCGACGAGCGTCTCACCATAGTCATGTCGGGACGCAACGAGTCGCTCAATGCCGGCGTCGCCGCGTCGTTGTTCGCTTTCGAGGCGATGTGGCAACGCCAAGACATCACTCGCCGGTCACCAGGCCCTAGCCTTGAAGAGCCATGACTTCGCCACTCGCCAATCTTCAATCCCAGATCGATGAACTACTGGCGCGCATTGCCTCGCTCGAGTCACTCGAAGCCCTTCGTGCAGCCGAGCCATCGCTCACGGGAAAGCGCTCGGTCCTCAGCTCGCTCCAGAAGTCACTCGGTGGTTTGGCTCCCGAGGAGCGAAGTGACGCGGGCGCCACGTTGCAAGGCGCTCGACGCCACGTTGAGATCGCACTCGAGGATCGTCGAGTCGAACTAGCCCGCGAAGAGCGCCGCATCCGCTTACAGGCCGATCGCCTCGACCTCGGTGACGTGGTCGTGCAGTCCGTGCGGTGGCCCGCTACGGTCGGTCACCGAGGCCTGGTCCCGTCGACACAACGAGAGCTCGAGGATGTTTTTGTGGGTATGGGGTTCACCGTCGCCGACGGTCCCGAAGTGGAGAGCGACTGGTACAACTTCGAGGCGCTCAATATCCCACCCGCACATCCCGCTCGTGGGATGTGGGACACCTTCTACGTCGATCTCGGCGAGCCCGAGACGGTCGTACTCAGAACTCACACGTCACCGACCCAGATACACCTGATGGAGCTGGCCCTCGCGCAAGAGGCGCTGCCGATTCACTCGGTCATGCCGGGGAGGTGTTATCGCCGAGACACTCCCGACGCACGCCACTTAGCGACCTTCCATCAGATCGAGGGTCTGGTCGTCGACCGTGACATCACCTTCGCCGACCTCGCGGGAGTGATCGAGACCTTCACGCGCTCGTACTTCGGTTCCGATATCGAATCACGACTCCGTCCCGCGTACTTCCCGTTCACCGAACCCTCGGCGGAGTTCGAGATCACCTGCACGATCTGTCGAGGTGACGGATGTCGCACCTGTTCTCAGACCGGTTGGATCGAGCTCGGTGGCTGTGGGATGCTCGACCCTGCGGTCTTTAGTGCCGTGGGACTCGACGCGGATGAGTGGAGCGGGTTCGCCTTCGGCTTCGGGATCGACCGGTGCGCTCAGATGCGTTACCAGATCGGCGATATGAGGGCACTCATCGAGAATGACGTTCGTTTCCTTGGACAGTTCTCATGAGAATCGCCCTGTCGTGGTTACAGGAGTTCGTCGGACTGCGCGAATCGCCCGATGAGCTTCGTGCGGTGATGGACGATCTCGGATTGGTGGTCGAAGGGATCGAGCACGTCGGCGCAGGACTCGAGAGCGTGGTGGTCGCTCGAATCGATGAAATTTCGCCCATCGCCGGAGCGGATCGCATTCGACGGATCAAGGTCGACGCTGGACATGGTCCGCTCGAGATCGTCTGTGGGGCGATGAATTTCTCCGTTGGCGATCACGTACCGCTGGCCCCGGTTGGCGCGGTGCTGCCCGGAGGATTCGAGATCGCCGAGCGAAGGATGAAGGGAGTGGTGTCCAATGGCATGCTCTGTTCGGCACGTGAACTCGGTCTCAGCGACGATCACGACGGCCTGATGGTGCTCGATCACTTGATCGCGCCAGTTGTTGGCCAACCCTTGCTCGAGGCACTCGACGTCGTTCCCGACGTGATCTTTGACATATCGGTGGAGGGGAACCGTCCCGACGCGTGGTCAGTTGCGGGGGTCGCTCGAGACCTCGCGACTCGACTTGGCCGTCCGCTGTCGGCGCCGACCCTGGCCCAACCCAATGCTGGTGCGGTGACGAGTTCGGTCGCCCAGGCAGCAATCGAAGATGAGGAACTTTGTGGACGGCTCACGGTCTCGGTTCTGCGCAAGGTCGTCGTCGGTCCCTCACCAGCGTGGATCCGACGCCGCGTCGAGAGCGCCGGGATGAGATCGATTTCGAACGTCGTCGACGCCTCGAACCTGGTCATGATCGAACTGGGTCAACCAACTCACCCCTATGACCTCGCTCACGTGGCGGGCCAGACCATTCGAGTTCGTCGCGCTCGCACCGGTGAGCGTCTCGAGACGCTCGACGGAGTGGTTCGTGAACTGGCTAAAGGCGGTCGGGGCCTTGGAGATACTGGCGTCGACTGTGTCATTGTCGACGGTGACGATGTGGTCATTGGTTTGGCCGGGATCATGGGCGGCGCGTCAAGTGAGATCAGCCAATCGACCACCGAAGTGCTTCTGGAGTCCGCCTTCTTCGACCCGATGACGATTGCGCGCAGTGCGAAGCACCACGGACTCAGAAGCGAGGCTTCGAACCGTTTCGAACGTGGCGTAGACCCCCAACTGGCACTACGGGCGGTAGCTCGTTTCGTGGCGATCCTACGCGAGAGCGTGCCCGATCTCGAATGGTTGGACGAGCCCATCGATCTCTGGGGTGTCGTTCCTGAACTGCCGAGCATCACACTGCGCGACGGCGACGTCGAGCGCTCCCTAGGTGTCGCTATTGACGAAGATGTCGTGGTCGAGATCCTTGAAGGATTGGGCTTCAGTCTTCGAAGGAGCGGTCGCGATCTGATCGTCGTTCCGTCGACGGCCCGACTCGACGTGCGCTCGGGCGCAGCCGGGCGCGCCGATGTCATCGAGGAGATTGCCCGCCTTTATAGTTACCGGCGCCTGCCGCGTCATACGCCGACGTGGCCTCAACCCGGGGGCCTTAGCGAACGACAGGTGCTTCGACGTCTGGTGCGTGACGTCGTCGTGGACCTTGGGGCGACGGAGGCTTGGACGCCCTCGCTCGGTAGTGACGTTGATTTCGAACTCCTTCATCCCCAATTGAGAAGAGTACGAATCACCAATCCTTTGACCGCCGAGGAATCGGTGCTGCGCGCAACGATGATTACGGGACTCGTGCGTGCTTGGGTGCGCAACGTCGAACGCGGAACGGGCGACGTCGTACTCAGTGAGATGGGAGTGGTGTTCACCCACCCCGACGATGCGAAGATCCCACGACCTTCCAAGGGTGGCGTACAAGGAGCGGTCACCCTGATCTTGCCCAACGAGAACGAACGCCTCACGGTGATCCTCGGACGCGAACTTGATGATGCCCTAAGCGCGGTGGCCCTATGGTCCGTCCTCGCCGGTCGCCTCGGACTCGCCGACGTCGTAGTTCGCTCATTGAAGGAACCGGTGCCCGGATTTCACCAGACGCGCTGCGCCGAGTTGACGGACCGTTCTACTGGGGCGCTGATTGGCCACGTGGGAGAAGTGGACGACGAATTGATCGCGACGTTGTCGGGTGCCCTTGGGGGACGGCGACTCGGACTCGTCGACATCGACCTCGACGCCTTGGCGGACCAGGATCGTGTCATCCGTCGCAGTCAAGTAGCTCAGATTCCAAGTCGATATCCCAGTGCCGTGGTGGATCTGGCACTCGTGGCCCCCGAGTCACTGAATGCCCAGGATCTCGCCAATGCCTTGCGGACCGCTTCGCCGCTGGTGGAGTCGGTCCAGCTGTTCGATGTCTATCGAGGCGCCACTTTGGAGCACGGCACGCGTAGTCTTGCCTACCGCGTTCGATTCAGCTCGCCTGATCGAACCCTTAGCGAGTCCGAGGTGTCCAAGGTGCGTGAACATTTGATCGAGGTCGCCCAGAGCACTGGTGCGAATCTTCGCTGAGTAGAGGTCTCGCTAGAGACTAAGGGAGTTGTACGAGATGATCGAGTTCGTGTCCCCACCCGAACTGGGTCGGTGCTTCGGTGTTGACTACATCGTGCGACTGGGCGACGTCGGTCCCGACGGAGTCATCAGACCCGATGGCGTTGCTCGTCACCTTCAAGACGTCGCCACCGACGACTGGGAGGATACCGGTGTCGACTCGAGCGACGTGTGGGTGGTTCGACGTACCTCGATTCGCCTGGCCCAGGGTGGGCGCTGGCCCAACTACAAAGAACGGATGAGGGTAACCACGTGGTGTGGGGGAGTTGGGGCGGCGTGGGCGGAACGTCGCACCAATTTTGAAGTGGACGGGACCTTGATGGTCGAAGCGGCAGCACTGTGGGTGCCGGTCGATCCTGGGGGGCACCCGGTGCGGATTCGCGAGAGCTTCTATGAAGTTTATGGCGAATCGATTCGAGGTCGAAAGGTGTCGGGTCGAATCGCCGCGCCGGTCGTTGCGGAGGGTGCCACCTTCGAATCCTGGCCACTTCGTCGAGCTGATTTGGACGTCGTAGGCCACGTCAACAACGCGGCGCTCTGGCAAGCAGTCAGTCAGGTCGCTCCCACACCCTTGTCCAGCGTTCAGCTCACGCACCACGGTTCGATCGTCGAAGGCGATGTGGTGACCTTGGCGCGTACGTTCGAACGTCTCTGGCTGCTGGTCGACGGCTCGGTTCAGGTCGCGGCTGAATTCTCAGCGTAGGCACGTCGGTCTCGGGGTTCGCTCGTGGCGTAGATCGAGCCAACGAGTACGAGGGGAAAGCCAACGGCGATGCCGAGGGTCAGGTGTTCGTGCAGACCAACGATGCCCAAGATGACGGCGATGCCGGTGTTCACGTAGGTCACCACGACCGATCGCGTCGAACCGATCTCCTTGACCAGCTCGAAGAACACGAGGAACGCGATTGCCGTGCAGACAACCGAGAGGACCAACGCCGAGCTCCAGGTCTCGCCTGATATGCGTGACGGCCAGTGTTCGATGGTCCACGGAACCCACGCGAGCGCCACCACACTGGTGGCACCTGCGACGACCGCGATTCCCGGTACGTGAGCAAGTTTGGTCGCGAGGATCATCGGACCGACGCTGTAGCCAACCACGACGACCATCATCAGGGCAATCCAGGTGGTTGATCCGCCCCGGAGATCGAGACCGACGAGCAGGAGCACACCGAACGCTCCCACGCCGAGGCCGAAATATCGCCGTGGCGAAACGTGCTCGTCGGTCTTTCGAAGCCGTTGGACGAGCACTGAGAACAGCGGGACGCAACAGACCAGCAGGCTCGTGAGCGAACTGGTGATGTGACGCTCAGAGTTCGCCATGAAGTACCACGGAATCCCGAATTCGACGACGCCAAAGACGCTGATCCAGCCAATGTGGTGCCACAGAGCGCGAAACTGATCGCGCATCACGACGATGGGCAGGAGGATGAGTGCCGCTGGAGCTGTCCGCACGAAGACCAGGACCCCCGGGTCGAGCTGACGCACGGCGACGCGGATCAGCAGATACGGGATTCCCCAGATGACCGCCATTGCCAAGAACAGGGTCCCGCCTCGTCGTGTCATGACGTCGAGTTTAGCCCGAGGGCGGATGATGATTTGCATAATTCATTGACGATATGCATAAAATGGCAGTATGCGAGTGGGAGTCGTCGGAGCGTCTGGGTACGCCGGAGCTGAGTTGCTTCGACTGATGTCGTCGCACCCCGAGCTCGACGTCGTCTTGGCGACCGGCGAGTCCAGTTCGGGGCGTCGCATTGGCGATATGGTGCCGGCCCTCGCTGCGGTCTATCCCGATATGGTCTTCGCCCCGACGAGTTCGGTGCTTGTCGAACAGCTAGACGTCGTCTTCTTGGCCTTGCCCCATGGGGAGAGTCAGCGTTACGTGCCTGCACTGCTCCAGAGTGGTGTCCAGGTCGTCGATCTGGGCGCGGACTATCGCCTGAAGGACCCGCAGTCCTACCTTCACTGGTACGGCCAGGCCCATTCGAGTCCAGAGCTCCTGGGCAAATCGGTCTACGGCCTGGTGGAGCGCCATCGCCGCGAGTTGCCCGGCGCCCAACTCATCGCGGCTCCAGGTTGCTATCCGACCGCGGCGTCACTGGCGCTCGGCCCGTTACTCGATCACGCACTGGTCGAGCCCTCACGTATCGTGGTCAACGCCCTGAGCGGGGTATCTGGAGCGGGGCGGGCCACTTCGGACCGACTGCACTTTTCGAGACTGGCGAGCAACGCCGAAGCCTACGGCATCTCTTTTCATCGCCACACACCTGAGATCGAACAGGAGGTCTCGGCACAGTTACTCTTCACCCCGCATTTGGTCCCCGTAGCTCGCGGCATGTTGGTGAGTGCATACGCCAGAAGCCTCGATCCAAATCTCAACACTGAAGTCGCTCTGGAAGTCCTGCGCACCACGTACGCGAGCGACCCGTTCGTCGTGGTCGTGGAGGAGCCACCGACGATGAAGGATCCGGTGGGTAGCAACCTCTGCTTCGTCAGTGTTCGTGTGGATCAGCGAACGGGTTGGGTCATCGCCATGAGCTCACTGGACAATCTGATCAAGGGAGCCGCGGGTCAAGCAATCCAGGCCTGGAACGTGGCGTCGGGTCGTGACGAGGTTCTCGGGCTCCCGTTGAGTGGAGTCACTCCGTGAATTCGCTCGTGGTCAAGTTAGGTGGGCACACCCTCGACACGCTCGATCCCAACTCCGTGGTGCTGAGGGATTTAGCTTCTGACGTGATCGAACTGCGAGAACGTGGCACCAACGTCATTGTCGTGCACGGCGGCGGTCCCCAGATCGAGCGTCTTTTGAAGAGCACGCGAGTCGAGAGCCACTTTCATGAGGGACTGCGAATCACTGACGAAGCGACCATGGAACTCGTGGCTATGGCCCTTGGTGAGGTCAATGTTCGCATCGTCGCTGCCTTGAACCATGCGGGGCTGGCCAGTGTGGGTGTCTGCGGTGCGGACGACACCGTTCTACTCTCGAGCGCCCTGGGCGAGCCCTGGCAACGTGCGGGGAGCGCTCCGCGGGTTCGAACATCATTCATCGAGTCGTTGTGGCGTGCGTCGCTCACCCCCGTGATGAGTTCGGTGGCAGTCGATGTCGATGGTCGACTCCTCAACTGCAATGCCGACAGTGTCGCCGGAGCCCTGGCCGGCGCTATCGGCGCGTCGACGCTGGTCCTGTTGAGTGACGTCGATCAACTGCGAATGGATGTAGACGATCCCACCAGCTCCATCGTGAGTGCCACCAGCGACCAGGTGCGTCAACTGATTGACTCCGGTGCCGCTCGCGACGGCATGCGCCCCAAGATGGTGGCGGCCCTCGACGCACTTGACGGTGGAGCGTCTGCGGTGCTCCTCGCGAATGGTTTGCGATCACACGCTCTGAGCGAGGCGCTCAGCGGATCGATCCCTACGACGGAGGTGCGTCAATGACACGACATTTCACGACGATCGAACAGATCGCTGACCAGGACCTCTTCTCACTCTACGAGTTGGCGGTCTCGGCGTTCGACGATGAGACCCTCAAGGGCCAAGGAGTAGCGCTGGTCTTTGAAAGGCCGAGTCTGAGGACGCGGGCGTCGAGTTCGAGTGCGGTTCATGAACTCGGTGGATTCGTGACCATCTTCAGCGGCGAGGAGATCGGCCTCGATGCTCGCGAGAGCGCCGAAGACGTGGGCCGCACCCTTGCTGAGATGTACTCAGTGGCGGCGATGAGAGTGCGTCGCCATGACGTGTTTGAGCGCATTCGTGTCGCCACTTCAGAGCGGATGTCGTTGATCAACTTATTGAGCGATGCCGCTCACCCGACCCAGGCGGTAGCTGACGTGCTCAGTATTGCCGAGCACTTCGCCAATGGCGACGTTCACGGGCTGCGAGGACTGCAGGTCAGTTACGTCGGGGATGCCACGAACGTCACACGTTCCCTGGCGAGCGCCTTGGTGCGACTCGGGGTGGACGTGACCGTCGCCGCTCCGGTGGGCTACCAACTCCGTCCCGGTGGATTCGAGGATCCGACCCGCGTGGTGGGTGGGGGACTGTTACGCCAATGCGACGACGCTCGCGATGGCGTCGAAGGTGCTGACGTTGTCTACACCGATGCCTGGGTCTCGATGGGCTTTGAGGACGAGGCCCCGCAGCGACGTATTGACTTACAGCCGTTTCGGGTCGATGCGAAATTGATGAGCCTCGCCAAGCCCGAGGCGGTCGTGATGCACTGCCTGCCGGCGCACCGCGGAGACGAAATATCGGACGGGGTGCTCGACGGCGACCAGTCGCTCGTCTGGCGACAGGTGTACCACCGACGTACGGCCATGCTGGGCGTGCTGCGCTGGATCAAGGAGGACTCGAAATGACTAAGACTCAGCGTCAACACCGAATCGGTGAGTTGATAGAGCGAGAGGCGATCTCGACTGCGGCACAGATCGTCGGAAAATTACAGGCCGAGGGGATCTCCGCGACTCAGGCGACGGTCACTCGCGACCTCCAAGAACTGGGCACCATCAAGGTACGAGACGAGAAGGGCGCTCGGAGGATCGTGATGGCTACGGCATCGCGAATCGCCCCCGCCCCGCTCGACCACCTGCGCCGGATGATGGGCGAATGGGTTGTCTCGGTGGAGAGTTCGGGGAACCTGGTCGTCGTGCGAACACCGCCGGGCTGTGCTCACGTCGTCGCGTCGGCGCTCGATCGTAGCGCTCTCGAGAGCGTGCTCGGCAGTGTCGCAGGAGATGACACAATCTTGGTGATCGCGGGCGAACGCAGCAGTGGAGCGGTGCTCGCCAGTGAGTTCCGCAAGCTGGCGGGAATCGTCGAACCGGCGTCGAAAGTGAAGGGAAAGTAGTCATGGCAAAGCGAGTGGTACTGGCGTACAGCGGCGGTCTCGACACCTCGGTCGCCGTTCGATGGATGATCGAGGAATGGGGAGTCGAAGTGGTCTGCGTGCTGGTGAACGTGGGCCAAGACACCGACGGCTCGGAGAATTTCTCCGAGATCAAGGCTCGAGCGGTCGCGGCGGGGGCGATCGAGTGTGTGGTGGTCGACGCGCGCCGCGAGATGGCTGAGGAGTTCTGCGCCAGCGCGATCTTCGCCAACGCTCGATACGAAGGTAAGTATCCGCTGGTCTCGGCCCTTTCGAGGCCGGTGATCGTGCGACACCTCGTCGATCAAGCCCGCAAGTTCAATGCCCAAGCCGTGGCTCACGGCTGCACGGGTAAGGGCAACGACCAGGTACGATTCGAAGTCGGCACGCACGCGTTGGCACCCGACCTCGAGGTGCTCGCGCCAGCGCGCAACTGGGGTATGACCCGCGCCGATTCGGTGGACTACGCACAGAAGTGGGACATCCCGATCAGGGCCACCAAAGAGAAGATCTACTCGATTGACGAGAATCTCTGGGGACGCGCCATCGAGTGCGGAGCCATCGAGGACCCTTGGGCAACACCGCCCGAAGAGCCGTACACGCTGACTCGGATCACCAACTCTGAGCCGGTGGAACTGACGATTAGCTTTCATGAGGGCCTGCCTGTCGCCATCGACGGCGTCAACCTTGCGCTCGCTGACCTGATCGGTGAGCTCAATGTCCGAGCCGGCGCCACCGGCTTTGGCCGCATCGACATGGTGGAGAATCGTCGAGTCGGTATCAAGAGTCGAGAAGTCTACGAGTGTCCTGCCGCACTCGCGCTGATCGCAGCGCACGCCGATCTCGAGGACCTGGTGCTCGAACGAGATGTCCATCACGAAAAGGCTCGCCTCGAGACCCGATGGGCGGAACTGGTCTATGACGGCATGTGGTTCTCGCCGCTCAAAGAGGCGCTGGACGCATTCATGGCTGATACGCAGCGACCATTGAGCGGAGACGTCCGACTGTTGTTCGAAGCACCGGGACTGATGCGCGTGGTGGGTCGGCGAAGTCCCAAAGCACTCTACGACCACGGTCTGGCTACCTATGACGCCGCCGACACCTTCCGCCACGCTGACTCGGAGGGCTACGTGAGGATCTACGGCCTCGGCGTAAAGACCTGGGCCGCCAGACAGGGCGCCAAGAACGCCACCCCACGCCAGTCATGACCCTTTGGAGTGGACGATTTGCTACGTCGATGAACGAAGCGTTGTGGGATCTCTCGGAGAGTTTCTCCTTCGACCGGGTCCTCTATTCGTACGATATCGATGGTTCAATGGCTCACGTTCGTGGCCTGGTGCACTGCGGTTTGCTGAGTGACCTCGAAGGCCAGACGCTCGTCGATACGCTCGAACGTATTCGCGAGGAGTTCTCGAGCGGTACGTTCGAACGGGCGCCGAGTGACGAGGACGTCCATATGGCGATCGAACGGCGCGCTACGGAGCTGGCGGGCGACGTGGGTGCGAAGATTCACACGGCACGGAGCCGAAATGACCAGGTCGCAACGACTCTGCGTCTGTTCACTCGCGACGCTCTCACCAGGATTGCTGCGGCCACCGTTGAAATGGTCGACACGCTCGTCAGCCTCGGTGAGTCCAATGCCTCGTCATATTTACCAGGCTACACACATCTCCAACGGGCCCAGCCGGTGTTACTGAGTCATCATTTGAACGCTCACGCCTGGTCACTGCTACGAGACCTCGAGCGACTCCTCGAGGCTCGCAGCCGTTGCAACGTTTCTCCGCTCGGCGCGGGTGCATTGGCGGGCACTTCGCTCCCCATTGACCCATCCTTTGCCAGTACGGAATTGGGTTTCATTACGACATTCGCGAATTCAATGGATGCGGTGAGTGATCGTGATTTCGTGGCTGAGACGCTGTTCGATATTGCGCTGATTGGCGTCCACCTTTCTCGCATGGGTGAGGAACTCGTGTTGTGGACCTCGTCGGAGTTCGCCTTCGCCAAACTGGGCGATGACTTCACCACCGGATCTTCGATGCTGCCCCAGAAGAAGAACAGTGATGTGGCTGAACTGGCGCGGGCCAAGAGCGGTCGACTCATCGGAAACCTCACCGGGCTGCTGGTCACCTTGAAGGGACTTCCGCTGGCCTACAACCGGGACCTCCAAGAGGATAAGGAGCCGCTGTTCGACTCGGTACGACAAGTTCTCATGACCCTGAAGGCCATGACTGGTGCCTATCGCTCGCTCGCCTTCGACGAGAGGACTGCAAGTCTCGCAGCCGATGACCCCTTCCTCGTCGCCATCGACCTCGCAGAAAGTCTCGTTGAGGAGGGAGTTCCCTTTCGTCAAGCACATGAAATGGTGGGGAAGCTCGTTGGACAATCGGTCGCGAACGATGTCAGCTTCGCCATCGTGGTCCAGAACGATCCGGAGTTATCGAGGTACGCCCATCTCTTCGAGCCGGGGGCCGCCCTGACCCGGCGACGTTCTCCCGGTGCGTCCGGTCCTCACGCGATGCTTCGTCAAGCCGAGCGGCTCATGGAAGTTCGTCGTGCGCTCGCTTCGCGCATCTGATTGACGCGCAGGAGGTCACCGGTCTCGGAGCGCAGCGGCCACGGAGAGTGGTGCGGCACCGGAGGATTTCGGGTCGTGTGACAGACCCGAGCGATGATGTCCGAATGTCCATTTCCTTTTACGAGACATTGCCTACAGTGGGTGTGAATGCCTGAACGCCTCATCACTCCATCGAAGATCACCGCGTGGTTGGAGTGCGCACACTTTCTCACGCTGCGTAGTCAGGTCGACGCCGGGCAGTTGGAAGTCGGTGTTCAACAGATCAATTCGCTCGCTGAACTACTCATTCAGAAGGGAGCGGCCCATGAGAGAAGCTGTCTCGAAGAGTTCGAGAATGACGGTCAATACGTCTACCAAGTCCCTGGACGTAATCCCGACGAGTCATTTGAGCAGTGGGTCCAGCGCGTCGGCAATCCGATGGACCAGAACTTTGACGTCATCTATCAAATGCCATTCGTTCACAGCGGGATCAGGGGAATCGCCGATTTTCTGGTGAAAGTGGAATCGCCTGTGGCTGGTTTTTGTCGCTACGAACCAATCGATGCCAAACTCACTCGTTCCGAAGGCAAGCCTGGTCACGTTCTCCAACTTTGCTTCTACGCCGACGCACTCGAAGAGCTCACGGGCTTGCCCCCGCGCCTGATGCACCTTTGGCTCGGTTCCTCGCAACAAGAGTCACTCATCGTTGACCAGTTCAGACCTTATTGGAGGCGACTTCGTCGACAACTGGCTTCCTTGCTCGATCTCGACGAAGTCGGGGTGGATACGTGGCCCGAGCCCTGCGAGCACTGTGACTACTGCGAGTTCAATCAGACTTGTCAAGAGCGCATGAGGTCTGAAGATTCCTTGGTCTACGTCGCCAACATCCGTGGCGATGACCGCAGCAATCTCGAAGCAGGAGGGATTCGCACCGTCGTCGAGTTGTCCAAGCGGCTCGAGCCAGTGCCCAAAGTCCACGAAGAGAATCTGGTCCGGTTGCGTCGTCAAGCGGCCTTGCAGGTCGAATCACGGGCTCGACCCGATGAGACGCCGCCGTTCAAGTTGATCGAACCGGGCGACGATCCGGTTTATGGACACGGGTTCGATCTTCTGCCGGCGCCCGACTTCGGCGACGTCTTCTTTGATTTTGAGGGCCATCCCTTCTGGACTCCGCAAGACGGCCTGTTCTTCTTGAGCGGGCTCTACTATCGCGACGCTTCTGGTGAGTGGACGTACGACGCTCGTTGGGCTCACGATCTTGATCAACAAGGGATCATGATCAAAGAGTTGGTCGAGTTCTTTGCCCGAAGAAGACAGGCATACGCGGGTATGCACGTGTACCACTACAACCACACAGAACGTTCATCGCTCGAACGATTGACCCGTGGAACCGATGCCGAGGGCCTCTTTGGCCAACTGAGTGACAGCGGCCTCTTCGTAGACCTGTATGTGGTGGCTAAGAACGCGGTGCAAGTAGGGACTGAATCGTACGGGTTGAAATACCTCGAGCGCCTCAGTGGATTCGTGCGACGTGGCGGCATCGAACAGGGTGCCGGTGCGGTAGTCGAATACGAAGAGTACATGTCGACGCATAATGAACAGCTGCTGGACGAGATAGCACGCTACAACGAGGACGACGTTGCGGCCACGTTGGCGCTTCGTGCCTGGCTCGTGGATCAAAGGCCTTCGGACCTACCGTGGCGTGAGGCACAAGTGGAACAGGCATTGGCGTCCTTCGAGACCGACGAACTCATCGAAGGTCTCAAACAGTTCGGACGCGATAGCCCAGAACACCTCCTGGGTGATCTTTTGAACTATTGGCGTAGGGAGCGCGCAGCCAACGTGACGCCGAAGTTCGCGCGGGCCGCCTCGGACTTCGCGGAGCTCTACGGCGATCGAGATTTCATCGCGAATCTCAGCCTGGAAGGATTTGAGCAGTCCGAAAGTCGTGGCCAAGTGGTTACCAACGCCGTGTTGACGTGGCCCGCGCAGACGCTCGACCCATCGTTTTCTGATCGGCGCAACATGCTCTTCACTGGAGTGGGAGTGGAGCGAGGATATTGCTACGTACCAGAGATCAAGGTGTCGGCCCGTCGCCTCAAGATGCGCTGGAGGGAACGCGACGAATTGGCAGGTGTCGTGCCCTCGACCATGACCTATGACGACTACGTGAGCCCGGGCGAGAAGCCCGGCGTACTCGTCCACCTCGCCGAGCAGCTCATTCGACCTAATCGTGATGACCCGGTTAGTCCGGTCGCTATGGCGTTACTTGCTCGCCAACGGCCACGCTTCGCCGTGGGCCGTGGACCGATGAACGAGGTCTTTAGCGATGACCTTGACGACACGCTTTCCTGGGTTGGCGACCTCCAAGACAGCTTCGTCGCCATCCAGGGTCCACCCGGGACGGGAAAGACCTATAGCGGTTCGCACATCATCTACCAGTTGATTAAGTTGGGCCGGCGCGTCGGTATCACGGCGATGAGTCACAACGCCATTGACAACCTGTTTCGTGCAACCCACGAACTCTTCGAACAACGTGGCGAACTCGCAGCACTGCGGGCTCTACGCTTCGGCGTATCCAAGCCGACCGAAGGTGCACTGAGTGGCGTCAAGTACCTCAAGAGCGGGGGCGAACAGGTCGAAAACGATCGGTTCAACCTGATCGCTGGAACGACCTGGTTATGGGCGAGGCCCGGAATCCGTGCGTACCCCGTGGACGTCTTGATCGTCGACGAGGCCGGTCAGTTGGCTCTGGCCGACGCCGTGGCCTCGACCAATGGAGCAAGAAACATGGTGCTCCTGGGCGATCCATTACAGCTCAGTCAAGTCGCCCAAGCCGAACATCCCGACGGTTCTGGGGCGAGCGTGCTCGAGCACGTTCTTGGCCAATACGCAACGATCCCCTCAGATCAAGGGGTCTTCATCTCAGAGACGCGAAGAATGCATCCAGACGTTTGTCGTTTCATCTCGAATCAGATCTACGAAGGTCGACTCACGAGTCACGCTTCGTGCGCGCGCCAAGGGACGGATTTCGGTACAGGTCTTCGCTGGCTGCGAGTCGAACACGAGGAGCGCTCCACGGAGTCGGTGGAGGAGTGCGACGTGGTAGGTGATCAGATCCTCAAGATGTTAGGAAGCAGTTGGACCGATCATCGAGGTGATGGGCACGTATTTGGCGCAGAGGACTTCATGGTCGTGGCGCCCTACAACGATCAAGTACGTTTGATCGAGCGCCAATTCTCGGGGATCAATGGTCTCGAGGACGTGCAAGTAGGCACGGTTGACAAGTTTCAAGGGCGTGAGGCGCCCGTCGTCTTTTTCACGATGACTACCTCATCGGGTGCTGATATGCCGCGTGGTCCGGAATTTCTCTTTTCTCGCAATCGGCTCAACGTAGCGATCAGTCGTGCTCGTTGTCTGGCCTTTCTCGTTTGTACTGATGCCTTACTGAACTCACGGGCCCGCACCATCGATGAGATGCGATTGATTGGCACGCTCAGCGCCTTCGTCGAGTACTCCTTAGATCGCACTCACGAGTCGCTATAAGCCTTGGACCGCGGTTCGACCTCGAGTGTTCAGGTGGGTTGAGAAAGTTTTCGCAAAGCTGGTCCAAATGTCGCCATGGGACCGGGTCGACTGCTACCATGGTTATCCCACCGCAGAGACCGCGGCCGGGTGTGATTTGCACCCAGGCAGACGGCGCTGATAAGGTGGGCATCCCTGTAGCCGGGGAAATCCGGCCACAGATTCGACGGAGAAATCCCGAGATGGTGTACTTCACACCTCCGACCTTGGTCGTGTGTGTTGTCGCTCCTTGAAAACGGAAGAACGAGAGCCAAAAGCCAGTACGGGCGACGATGGACTGATCTAACAGGACGCGTCGTTCGTCAAAAGAAGTATTGCAGTAGGCAACGAGGCCACCCCGTGGTACTCGTTGTTGTCAGGTGGGTATTAGAGTCACCCATCTGGCTCTCTGATTCGTAGGGGACTTCGGTCCTTGAAAAATCTTGATGGAGAGTTTGATTCTGGCTCAGAATGAACGCTGGCGGCGTGCTTAACACATGCAAGTCGAACGGAATCGAAGGAGCTTGCTCCTGAAAATTTAGTGGCGAACGGGTGAGTATCACGTGAGCAACCTGCCCCGAAGACTGGGATAACACCGGGAAACCGGTGCTAATACCGGATGACTTTCGTTGATCGCATGATCGATGAAAGAAATGTTTTTTCGCTTCGGGAGGGGCTCGCGGTCCATCAGCTTGTTGGCGGGGTAATGGCCCACCAAGGCTACGACGGATAGCTGGTCTGAGAGGACGATCAGCCACACTGGAACTGAGACACGGTCCAGACTCCTACGGGAGGCAGCAGTGGGGA
>JABEUR010000079.1 GCA_013044405.1 Acidimicrobiaceae bacterium
CGGGAACACCCAATAGCACGATCAGCCCCAACTGCACTGATGTATTGAGCAGAATGAACGACACCACGATCCACGCGACGATTGCGCCCATGAACCTGGCGAAGACGTCATAGGCCCCGCCGATTCTCATGGCGTCGGCAGCCACGGTGTTGACGATGTCGCCGGCGGGAATCTCATCAGTGAGTGCCGTACCGGTGTTGGAGAGGTGGTGTCCGATTGTTTGAACGGTGAGGTAGGCCGCGTGCATCCAGTTGGTCACCGCCAGTTGATGTCGCATCGCCCCGCATATGGCTTGCACCAGGCCAAGAATGATGACAACGCCCACCCACTTAAAGAGTTCTCGCTCGCTGTGACCGGCGATCCCGTGGTCGATGGCAGCACCGACCGCGGCCCAGAGCAGGGCTTGGCTGACCATCCAGCCAATCCCGAAGAACGCATTCCAGAACAAAAGCCACTTCTGTTGCGCGGCGATCCACACTAGATAGCGCAACGGAGAACGCGTGTCCGGGATTGCCCGCTGCGGGTGTGGCAGCTCCCGAAAGGGTAAATGAATCATGGCGTACCCTTTCGAGCGACTAGTTGGAAAAGCGGATGATGAGTCGACCTGTAAGCGGGGTTCTGTCCACCCCTCTTGCGAAGGGCTGTGCGGCCATCCATCTGAGCGATCTACCTTGGGAGTGCCTCGTGGTACGAGGCATGCGGGCCACGCGCCCCCATGTTTGATCTTGCTCCGGGTGGGGTTTACCTAGCCACCTTGATCGCTCAAGGCGCGGTGCGCTCTTACCGCACCGTTTCACCCTTGCCTGTACTCGGTCACCCGAGCCATCGGCGGTCTGTTTTCTGTGGCACTTTCCTGCACGTCACCGTGACTCACGTTTCGCGAGCACCCTGCCCTGTGGAGCCCCGACTTTCCTCACCGCCCGTTACCGAGAGGTGCGGCCGCCCAGTCGACTCACCATCCAAGACAATTCTGGCACACCGAGAGGTCGTCGACAAGAGTGAAAGTTTCTCGTATCGGAGCGGTAGCCTCGCCACGTGGAAACTGAACGCGCCCCTGAGCACGAACCCGTACTTGAGGTGGCGGAGTTCTATCAATTGCTCACCGCCCACTTGGAGCAGTCGTTTGGTCGGCGCCATCCCCATTGGGTACGTGGAGAGATCGCCAAGGTCTATGAGAAAGGTCATATCTACGTGGACTTGGTCGATGCAGGATCTGCCTCATCGGACACCAAGCGTCCCGTCTTGAACACGCACTGCTGGGGGACCCAGTGGGCTCCGATCAAGCGGCGTCTGGTGGACGATGGGGTGATGTTGCGCCCCGGACTGATTGTCAACCTCTTCGGCTATGTGGACGTCTACGCCCCCCAGGGCAAGATCGGATTCACCATCATTCAAGTTGACGTCCAGAGCCTGCTTGGCGACGTGGCACGACGGCGTCAAGAACTCATAGCCCGACTCAAGCGTGAAGGGCTGCTCGAGGCGAACAAGGAGATGTCGCTGAGCGAGGTTCCACTGCGAGTCGGGCTCGTGGCTAGTCCGAGTACCGAGGGATACAACGACTTCACCGGGCAGTTGTTCGGCTCCCGGTTTGGATTTCACGTCGTCTTGGTGAAGACGGCGGTCCAGGGCGAATCGGCCCCCGCTCAGATTGTCAGTGCGATCGAATTGCTCGACGCCCAGGGAGTCGACGTGATCTGCCTCGTGCGAGGTGGCGGCTCGAAGGGGGACCTCGCTTGTTTTGACGATGAGCGGGTCGCTCGTGCTATCGCGGCCTCGCGAACTCCAGTACTGACCGGCATTGGTCATACCGGAGACGAGTCCATTGCCGATCTGGCGGCCCATACGGTGGCGATTACGCCAACCAAGCTCGGTGAGCAACTTGTTGCGATGGTGGCTAACTGGCACGAGCGCCGCATACGACTGCCGACGCAACGGATTCTTGATGCGGCCAACGAGATCCTCGATGAGGCGACTCAGTACACGGCGGAGCGACGCCGAACGATGATCTTCGCCGTGCGAGATCGTCTCCGTTCAGAGCAGCGTCATCTGGCAAGCACGAGAGGGCGCCTCCTCACCTTCGCACGTCACATCATCTCTAGTGCCGAGCAGATGCTCGGGGCTAGGCGTCAACTAGCCAGCGCGTACGACCCGAAGCGGCGCTTGGCCCAAGGTTGGTCGTTCGTCACCAACCTCGAGGGACAAGTGCTCAAGGGCCTGGCGGACATCGAAGTGGGAGAAGTGGTTCGCGTGACGCTGAGCGATGGAACCTTTGACTCTACAGTTATCCAAAAGAATGGAGCATCGTGACCGAGAACATCGGAGACTGGAAACCTGCGGCGCAGGAGCTGGACGCCATTGTTGCCTCTTTTGACGAAGGTGAGGTGAGTGTGGACGAACTCATAGCCAAACTCGAGAGGGCCACGGCGATCATTGAGACCCTCGAGGGCCGACTCGATGCGACCAGGTCCAAGGTCGAAGAACTCGCACCACGTTTATCACGGGTGGTCGAGGGCGAGTGACCCAAAGCTTCTATTTTCGTCAGTTTCAAAGTGGGATGGACTTCGCCAAGAGTAATCCGTTGGCCGTCCAGATGGTCAACTTTTCGTACGCCTTCGGTGACCGCCAGAGTGGCGAAGCATTGTTGGTCGACCCGGCGTACGACCCCCAGGAACTCGTCGCGCTCGTCGAAGCCGACGGGATGCGCGTCGTCGGTGCCATTGCCACGCACTACCACCCAGATCACGTCGGTGGCATGCTCACTGGAGAGCACCATATTGAAGGTATCGAGGAGTTGCTCGAGCAGATCGATGTCCCGATTCACGTTCAGCGCGAAGAGGTCGAGTGGGTGATGGCCCGTACCAGCGTTGGACCCGGATCGCTCGTGGCACATCAGTCGGGCGATCTGTTGTCCATTGGAGACTTCGCGGCGACGCTCATCCACACGCCCGGTCATTCGCCCGGCAGTCAGTGCGTCTTGGTAGAGGGTCGACTGATGAGTGGCGACACGCTGTTCCTCGATGGTTGTGGTCGTACCGATTTGCCCGGTTCGGATCCTGAACAGATGTTCGAGACCTTGAGCCGCCGCCTCGCTGAGTTGCCCGGCGAGGTCATCCTGTTCCCTGGTCACCGGTACTCTCCCGATTCGAGTTCCCCGCTCGCGGCGGTGCGCGAGAGGAACTTCGTACTCGCCCCCACCACGCCCGAGCAGTGGCTCGCCATGTTCGCCTGATCGCCGTGTTGAACGACTCCGATCACATCGTCATCGTCGGGGCGGGACTCGCCGGTTGGCGTTTCGCCGAAGCGATCCGACGCGAGGGGTTCATCGGAAGGTTGACTCTCGTTGGCGAGGAGGCGCACTATCCCTATGATCGTCCGCCACTGTCGAAACAGGTCCTACTCGGCCGCTGGGATGTGGGGAAGGTAGCACTCGCGACCGATGAACTGATCGAGAAGTACGACGTCCAATTGCGCTTGGGAGAGAGGGCCACGGCCCTCGATGTCGCCTCCACGACGGTACGCGTCGAAGGTGGTTCTTCGATTGTGGGCTCGCACGTGGTGATTGCCACGGGGACCCGTGCGCGGCGACTCCAATACAGTGCCCAGCGCGATCTGTTCACTCTGCGAAGCCGCGACGACGCCGTTCGACTGCTCGAAGCGCTTGAACAATTAGAACCGCAGAGCACGGTCGCGGTGGTCGGGGGAGGGTTCATCGGTGCCGAGGTGGCGACCGCTCTACAAGCGAGGGGGCTACGCCCGGTGGTTCTCGAAGCTGCCAAGCGCCCGCTGATAGCAATTCTGGGCGAACAAGTGTCGACGTGGCTGGAACGACTAGCGAACAACGCTGGCATCGAACTTCGAACTGAACAGAAGGTCTCTGATATTGAAAAGGTCGAAGGAGGGTTTCGGTTGCACTTCGAGAACTCGCTTCCCCTCGACTCGGCGATCGTCATTGTCGCCGCCGGTGCCGTGGCGAACGTTGAATGGCTCGCCAATTCGGGTCTGACTATCGACAACGGCGTCGTCGTCAGTGCTGACCTGCTCGCTACTGAACGGATCGGCGCCATTGGCGATGTCGCGCGCTTTACTTGGCCCAACACGGCGGGCGAGGAGTCAGTGCGAATCGAGCACTGGCAGACGGCCAACGACCACGCCAGTTCGTTAGCTCGGTTCTGGATGACCGGGGCGCACACTGACGGTCTCATGGTGCCGTATTTCTGGTCCGACCAATATGGAAAGAAGATACAGATGCTCGGACACGCTCGTCCGAGCGATGACGTTCAACTGGTAAGTGGGAGCCTCGACGAAGCGAAGTGGACCGCGGTGTATTCGCGGGCCGGCACGGTGACTGGCGTGGTCACGCTCAGCCATCCTCGAGCTCTGATGCTCTCCAAGAAGCTGCTCGAGTCCACGACGACCTTGGAGAATGCCTTGGTCGATGCACCATGGTCGAATTAGAACTGAACGTCGCTTAGTTCCGGAATCGTTCGAGCAGCGCGTTGCACGCTAGCGAACCAGTGATCGCGGCTCTCCTGTCGCTGCGGTGCAGAGAGTGTGGGCTCAAAGACCTTCGTCGGTGACCACATTCTTTCAACATCATCGAAGTCGAGCGCCCCGGCGCTGACCAGGGCCATGAGTCCGGCGCCTCGGGTCGTGGCCTCTCGCTCGGGCGAAACCGTGACGCGCAAACCGGTGAAGTCGGCGAGACGGGCAACGAAGAAGTCGTTGTCGCTCATCCCGCCATCGATGCGTAGTTCGCTCAGGCGGGTTCCGGTTTCGAGTTCTGCAGCGTCCACCAGGTCGGCGCCGCGCTGAGCGATACCTTCGAGGACAGCGCGAACGAGGTGCGCTTTGGTCGATCCACGGGTTATTCCGAAGAACCCACTGCGCGCGCCGAAGTCCCAGTACGGGGTGCCGAGTCCCGAATGGGCCGGGACGAATTCGACGCCGTCGCTCGAATCGACCGAGGCAGCGAGCGCGTTGGTCTCGGCGACATCGGTGATGAGACCGAGGTCATCACGGAGCCAGTCAATGCAGGCGCCGGCTGAGAGGACAATGCCTTCGATGCCCCAGGTAGCGACTTCATCCTGACTGCGCAGAATCACCGGGAAGCAGCCCGAGGTGAAGCGGGTCATTTCAACTGGACCAACCGTTCCGCGAACCATGTCAAGCATCGCCCCGGTGCCAAAGGTGATTTTCGCCCCACTGGTGATGCACGACTGTCCGAAGAGCGACGCAGGCTGGTCCCCTACGAGTGCGGTGATCTGGGGTGAACCTTCGAGTGCGACCGCGGCACCGAAGCTTCCCATGGTATCGACGATGCGTGGCATCATGGCCAAGTCGAGGTCGAGTACCTCAAGGATTCGTTCATCCCAGGCATCGACACTCGCTAGCACGAGTCCGGTAATGGCGGCGTTGGAGCGGTCGGTGATGTGCGTCATTCCGCGCGTCAGGTGCCACGCAATCCAGGTCTCGATGGTCGCGAATCGAAGCTCGGAAGGTGCCCGTCCTGACTGGGCGACTAACCAGCGCGCCTTGGTCGCCGATTGGTTCGGTGCGAGGCGAAGCCCATCACCCTGCAAGACCAGGCAATCGATGACCGTGCGTAGGTCCTGCCATCCAAGGGCGGGGCCCACGGGCCGGCCCGTCAGGGGATCGAAGACGATGGTGGTTGCACGTTGGTTGGTGATCCCCACGACGTCACAGCCCCCTCCTTCGTACAAGGTCTGACGGGCGAGTTCTAGGGTGAACTCCGCGATCTCGACGGCATCGAGCTCGATCTCGCCGGGACTAGGCGCACTGATCGTGAAGCGACGCTGGTGGACGTGCGAGACTGCTCCGAAGGTATCGACAATCGCTGTTCGCACCGACGACGTACCGATGTCGATTGCCAAAGCTTTCACCATGGCGCACCACCCAGTCCGAGGACCCCGGGATTCATGATGTTGTGAGGATCGAGCAGGGACTTGATCGTGTCGAGGAGGGGGAACGCGCTTGCCAGAGCCCCCGCGACGAAGCGTGCGCGATTTCGTCCGATGCCGTGGTGGTGGCTCAGGTCGGCGCCTTTGGTGATGATGACCTCGGAGGCCCGGTTCCACGCTTCACGATAGAACCCAGTCGAGTCGCTCGTGGGGCGACCCGCGAAGGTGAAGTAGAGGCAAGCGCCGTCGAGGTACGCGTGCGACTGATGGGTCGATACCACCAACATCTCGGGGATCGACCTCAGGGCTTCGGTGACGTCGCGATGCATTGAGTCGAGCACCGACCAAGAACCTGACGCCTCAATCGTGTCGACTACGAAACCGTTCTGCCACAGTGGAGAAAGGGCGCTGACGTCATTGCGGTGATCGAGCCACGTTTGCACTGCGTTGGGCCCCAGATCCGTTGCCGCCGAGCACTCGTCGGCAACGATGGCCATCGTGGCCCGGACCAATAGTTCGTCGCCTTCATCAAGGACCACCAGTGCGCAGCCCTTGATGGAGAAGTTTCGTTCAGATTCGACGTCGTCGTACAGTCGCAGCACCGCCGGGTGGGCATCGCGCTGCAGTATGGATCGACAGGCACGGAGTCCTTCATCAAAATCAGTGAATCGATAGACCGCCCGCTCTTCAAAATTTGCCTTGGGGTGCATCACCAGCGTCGCTTCCGTGATGACTCCTAGAGCGCCCTCGGATCCGACGAAGAGTTGGGCCAGGTCGGGTCCAACGGCACGCCGAGGTCCATTTCCTCCAACATTGATGACGTCACCACTAGCCAGAACCACGGTCAGCGAGCGCACGATGTCTTCGATCTTGCCGTAACGATTCGAGAACTGTCCGGCGCCTCGACAGGCAATCCAGCCGCCGACGGTAGCCAGATCGAAACTTTGAGGAAAGTGACCAACGGTCCAACCGAGCCGTTGGACGTGGCTTTCGAGTTCGGGACCGAAGACTCCGGCCTCGACTCGAACGGTCCCGGCGACCTGGTCGACCGACAGAATTCGACTAAGTCCCGTGAGGTCGAGGGCGATAGTACCGTCTGGAGCAACAGCACCGCCGAGGACACCGGACCGCCCTCCTTGTGGCGTGACGGCGATGAGGTGGCGAGAAGCCAGTTCAAGGACTGTACTCACTTCGCGAGTCGATGTCGGACGAACGACCGCGCCCGGCCAGTGCGGAACCTCTCCACGAGCGACACTTTGAATGCTCAGTGGCCACCAATCGCGACCATGGTCCGCACGACCGCGGTCACTGACGTCAAAATCGATTCCTGCGGAAATCAGTTCGTCGAGCAGATCTTTGCCGAGCGGTGCTGGCCCGGGATTATCAAAAGTGGACTCCGGATACTGACTGGGCATTGACGGTCGGGTCATTGATGAACTCTACAGAGTGAGGCCCGCGGTCGAGAACTCGTCACGAGCTGATTCTGTGAATCTGTTGACTTGTCGCTCGACTTCGGAGTCGTCCCAGTTGAGCATGGGCGCGACGAGACGGGCCACGACTCGTGCGCCAGCCACGGTGGCGCGCCCGTCGTGGAGATACGCCCGGGTTCGTCGGGTCAACAGGTCCTCAAGGTTGACGGCCATTTCTTCTTGGACCGCGAAGACGAACTCAGCGCCAACGTATGGCTGATTGACGAAGACGGGTTCGCCCAGGGTTGGATCATCCTCGATCAACTTCAGTAGTCGAATGGTGTCTTGGCCGTAACGACCGTACAGGTGTCGCTCGAGGTCACTCGTTGGACGCCACGATCCCACGCCGTGCAGACGAAGGGACTTGGTGCGTACTCGCGAGAGTCTCGGTAGGTAGGGACCCAATGCGTCGACGCAGTCTTCGGCCATCTGACGATAGGTCGTCCACTTTCCTCCCGTGATGTGCACGACGCCGTCATGGGTATCGGTCACCCGATGGCGCCGTGAGAGATCGGCGGTTCGCTCTCGAAGTTGCTTGCCAACTTCGGGGGCTATGAGGGGACGCAGGCCCGCCCAAATGCCGGTGACGTCCTGCTCGGTGAGATTGCAAGACGTGGAGGCGTTGACCGCTGCGAGCAAGTAGGCGAGGTCTTCTGGAGTGCAACGAGGGCTGTCTAGAGCTCCGTCGTAAGCGGTGTCGGTGGTACCGATGAAGGTGAACGGCGCCTCCTCGAAGGGAACGACGAAGACGCTTCGTCGATCCCCGGGTACGCTCAGCACCGCCGCAACGTCCGCGGGCAACCGATGGCGTTCAACGCTCAGATGAACGCCCTTAGCGGGGGTGATTCGGTGAGAAGTCTGATGCTCGGCCATGGCGAAGATCTCGTCGGCCCAGACGCCGGTCGCATTGACCACGCACTTCACGTTCACGTCAAAGTGTGTCGAGGAAAGGGTGTCGCCGAGGCGCACCGTCGTCGCACGACCCGAATCGTCGTAGGCGATACCCTCCGCGCGAAGATAGTTCGCCACGTCCGCGCCGTAGTCAATCGAAGCGGTGCGGGCGAGGGTGAGCGCCACGCGCGCATCGTCCCCACGAGCATCCATGTACAGGAATCCAGCAACGAGGTGCTCAACGTTCAGTGTGGGCATGTGTTCTAGGGCTTCTTGACGCGAGACCTTTCGAAATCGCTGGCCAATCCTCCACCCGCCGCTCAGGTCATAGATCCAAAGGGCCGTCGAGTATCCCTTGACCAATGCCTTGGAGACCACGCCGTTCTTGGCAAACAGTGGGATGAGGAACGGCAGCGGACGAACGAGATATGGAGCATTGTCCAAGAGTCGCTGGCGCTCGCGAAGGTTTTCATAGACCAGCCGGAACTCCTTTTGCTGCAGGTAGCGAAGTCCTCCGTGGACCATCTTTGAGGATTTTGAACTCGTACCCGAGGCGAAGTCGCCTCGGTCGACTAGGGCCACCTTGAGCCCGCGAGAAGCAGCGTCGAGTGCTACACCCGCTCCGGTCATGCCCGCACCGATGACCAGAACGTCGTATGAGGTTTGGGCCATGGCCCTGAGAACTTCTTCGCGCGGAGCAGGGACCATGTCACAATGTTGGCACAACGTCAGCACTAATTTGATTGTCATGGACTTTCGACGCCAAGACGCGACCGCGCACGATGAGACTTGTTGCGCCAGGGCGGTACTTCGACATCGACGATGGGCGCCGCGAGCACTGATCCAGCCGGTGGTGCAAATGGTGTCGCCAATTGTCGGGCCTCGAAGGATCGAGTCACTTGGTACCGGGAGTTTTTGCCTTCGGCGAGCCCGTGAACCAATCGGGGTGCGAATGACGCGGTCGCCACTGGAAGGGCGCTGAAGACGGTGACAGGTCCTCTCGAAAGCGTCAAAGTCTTGGAGTTGGCCGGTATCGGGCCTGGTCCGTACGCTTGTATGTTGCTCGCCGACTTGGGAGCGGACGTGCTGCGTTTAGAACGAGGCAATCCCGATGCCCCCACTGAGGCCTCATGGGACCTGCTGAATCGTTCGCGACCGTCGGTCAGCGTTGACCTGAAGAACAGCCGAGGAGTCGAACTCGTCCTCGAGCTCTGTGAGCAGGCAGACGTCTTGATCGAAGGTTTCCGCCCGGGGGTTGCGGAGCGACTCGGGGTTGGACCCGATGAAGTTTGGAAGCGTAATCCGCGACTGGTCTACGGAAGGATGACTGGATTCGGGCAAACGGGCCCGCTTTCGCAAATGGCGGGGCACGATATCAACTACATTGCAGTATCGGGCGCACTGTGGCCGATCGGTCGCGCTGGCGAACGTCCGGTGCCTCCGTTGAACCTGGTGGGGGATTTCGGGGGCGGAGCGCTGTTTCTCGTCTTCGGAGTGCTCGCGGCGGTGTTATCGGCCCGACAGACCGGTGAAGGACAAGTGGTCGACGCCGCAATGGTTGACGGTTCGGCCTCGATGCTGGCCATGACGCATTCACTAATCAACACCGGACTGTGGCACGAAGAGCGCGGAGTGAACCTCCTCGACGGCGGCGCACACTTTTACGAGGTCTATGAGACGCTCGACGGTCGTTACGTCGCGGTAGGTGCGATCGAGTCGAAGTTCTACGACCTATTAATCACCGAACTAGACCTCCAACAGGCGCAACTTCCGGCGCAGATGGATCGACAGAGTTGGCCATCGATGAAGGAGATATTCGCCGCACGCTTCGCCACCAAGACTCGCGACGAATGGGCCGCCATCTTCGCGGGTAGTGACGCCTGTGTGACTCCGGTGCTGTCGCCAAGTGAAGCTGCGCAACATCCGTACAATCTGGCGCGAAGTGTGTTCACCACTGACGGGCCCACCCAGCCGCAACCGGCACCACGGTTTTCCAAGACTCCAGGTCGCATTGGCCGACCAGCTCAAGTGGCTGGCTCGGGGACGCGTGATGGCTTGCTCAGTTGGGGGGTGGATGAGTTGCGCATCGAAGAACTTCGCGCGCGCGGCGCCCTTGGTTAGATGTTGACCACTGGACAGGTCAAGGTACGAGTGATCCCCGGAACTTTCTGTATTGCTCCGACGATGAACTTGCCCAAATCGTCCACACTCTCGGCCGAGCACCGCACGATCACGTCGTAGGGGCCGGTCACCTCGAAGGATTCAAGGACCCCTGGTACGGCACGGGTCGCCAAGACCACCGATTCGCTCGAACCGATCTCTGACTGGATCAAGATGTACGCCTGGACCGCCATGGGGCAACCTTTCATTTCAAGTCCTTCTATATTGCCCGTTTTGCGCTGATTTCGCTAATCCTCGCGAAAGTTCTTTCCCATGTGCCACTGGAAGCAGTAGTCGCATCGATAGGTGTTCAGATCAACTCCGTGAAGCGTCCACGCGAGTTGGGCTGCTCCTTGAGCCTCACTTTGAGTTCGATACGAGTTCTTTGGCGTGCCCTCGCGGGTGAAGTGCGATGCCACTCGGCCCAACGGGCGAGTGGGTGGGGTGTGTCGTCGGCGTCGCTTCATCGCAACTCGACACTAGTCAGATGGTTAGAGTTTTTGACGTGAGCACTCAGCCGCAGACCGAATTAGAGGTACGTTCGAACAGCCAGCTCGACGAAGGCGATCACGAGCGCTTCACTCACATCGTCCTCGAAGGATATACACCTAAAGACGGAGAGTTCGTTGCGATGGATAACTCCGTCGTCGAGGGGATGATCAATGCGACGCCCGTTCGCGCACTGTGTGGCAAGGTTTGGGTTCCCGGTCGTGATCCGCAGAAGTACCCTATCTGTCCGACGTGCAAGGAGGTTGCCGAGTCGATGGGGTGGAAGTTGCCGTCGAACTGATGAACTTCGAGACTTGAGTCCCTAGAATCAGCCAGATCATGTCCCGGGTGCTCGTGCTTCGTCATCATCTCGAGGACCATCCCGGCTTGATTGGCGAAGCCTTCCGCTCGCGTGGCTTCAATCTCGACGTCATCATGATGGATCACGCACAGGAGGCCCCCGAACTTGATGGTTATGACGTACTGGTGGTCTTGGGCTCGAAGTGCTCGGTCTACGACCCCGAGGTCGTGGCGAACTGGTTCGGGCGAGAGATTGAGATTCTGGAGAAGGCTCGATCGTTGGACCTTGCAGTCTTGGGTATCTGCTTTGGAGCTCAAGCTCTATGTGTCTTGCATGGCGGTCGAGTGGTGCTTGCGGACTCGCCAGAGATTGGATGGTTCGAGATCGAGCAACTCAATGACTCAGGCGTAGCAACGGGACCGTGGTTTGAGTACCATTTCGACCGGTGCGAATTGCCTTCGAGCGCGCAGGTATGGGCGAGGTCACCAAGTGCCGTGCAGGCCTTTGCCATCGGGCGCCACGTCGGCGTCCAATTCCATCCAGAAGTGGATCATCTCCAGTTGAAGGACTGGTTCGACGCGGATGACCAAGACCCTCGAGAGTTCGGCGTCGATGCCGTCGCGCTATTACAAGAGACTGAGCGATTGACACCATCGGCTCGACTCCGCGCCCACGAACTCGTCGATCACTTCTTGCGCTACGTCGGACTGTAACGGACACTTCTCGCAGTTCTCGAGTGCGGGGTACCGATAAACGCGGGGCGGGCGGTCAGTAGGCTACGGAGGTGAACGGCGAGATCAATGAACCATCCCTGACACCGGTTCGAATCGAGCGTCCGGCCAGCGGAGGCGGCGTCGGTCGATTGCCCGATGGTCGAGTGGTTTTCGTACGTCACGTGTTGCCCGGTGAGCTCGTCCAAGTCGAAATTACCGAGACGACCGCGAAGTTTTCACGAGCAGATGCGATCGTGGTCATCGAATCGAGCCCCGATCGGATTGCTGCTCCTTGCGTCTACGCCCGGCCTGGTGGCTGCGGGGGATGTGATCTCCAACATGCGAATACCGGCGCGCAGTTGCAGTGGAAGTCAACGCTCGTCACTGAACATCTACGTCGGATCGCCGGTGTCGATTGGGAGGTGACGATCGAATCGGCCTTGTCTCCAGCGCACAATTCGCGAACGCGGCTCCGGTGTGCCGTGGATGAAGAAGGGCGCCTGAGTCTCCGCGCCGCAAGGTCGCATGACCTGGTGACTATTGACGGCTGCTGGATCGCTGACGAGAGGTTCGAGGCGGCGTTTTCGACGTCATGGACAGGAGCCGATGAAGTGGAATTGCGCGCCATTGGTGATGGCCAACCGTTCGCCATCGTGCGTCGATCGACTCAACGTGGGACCATGTTCGAAATCTGCTCGTTGCGTGGCGAGCCCTTAGAACCCTCGATGCAGTCCAGAGTCGCGGTTCGCGACCATGTCTACAGCGTCGGCCCGAGATCGTTTTGGCAGTCTCACCGTGACGCCCCAGAGCTTCTGTTATCGAGCGTGGTCGATTTCGCGGATGTCGGCGCCGGCGACCATGTTGTGGACCTGTTCAGTGGCGTGGGCCTGTTCGCGATTCCTCTCGCCCAGCGGGTCGGTTCAACAGGGCGAGTGAGCGCGGTTGAATCGTCTCCCTATGCGGTGCGCGACGCCCGTCAGAATGCGGATGGCTTGAGGCATTTGAAGGTCCGTGAGTGGTCCGTCACCCCCAGATCGATCAACGATGCCGTTGGGTCTGGTGATGTGGTGGTGCTCGATCCGCCTCGTGCTGGATTGGCTAAAGGGGTTGGCGAGGCACTGATACGACGCGCTCCTCGCAGGGTGGTCTATGTCTCGTGCGACCCGGCCACTTTTGCTCGCGACGTGAAAATCTTACGGGCCGGCGGCTTCGAACTGAAGCAACTTCGAGCGTTCGACCTGTTTCCGATGACCGAACACGTGGAATTGATTGGGCTCCTTGACAACGCTCTCTAGAGGGTGAAGAGTACGTATGAGGGCGGAAGACCTCGGCCCTCATAAGGGGGTTGATCATGTCAGTCAAGTTGGACCACCACCACCGAATCACCGCTCAGAAGTTGTTTAGCCACCCGCTCTGTCACAACATCCAGTGGCACGATGTCTGCTCACTTCTTGGAAGGTTCGGCGAGGTCCATGAGACGCATCGAGGCAACTGGGCGGTGACGGTCGAAGGTGAGACGGTCTCGTTCGGTTCGAGCCGCACCCGTGACTTGACCGAGGACCAGGTCGTGAAGGTCCGACACTTCCTGCGAAACGTGGGTCTGTCCAAGGAGGTCTTGAGCGCGGCGTAACGCCGAGAGCCGTTACCGTGGGAGGTCGTGACCCAGCGGATCTTCTTATTGGTGCCTCCATCGGAGGCTAAGGAGCACGGCGGTCGACGGGCCGCTCGTGTCGGGCCGTTCGATGTCGAATTGGATGCACTGCGAAGACGGGTTGTCGAAAACTTGGGACAGTTGTTGGCGACCGGTTCCTTGGAGACCGTCGAGAATCTTTTGGGGGCGCGCAGTGTGTTGCTTGAACGGGCCGTCGATTCGACACGGCGACTCATTACGGGCGACTCACCGATGCTTCCCGCTTGGCGACGCTACAAAGGGGTGGTCTGGACCCACATGGAACCCGCGACGATGTCGAACTCCCTGCGTCGATCCCTGTTGATTCCGTCGGGACTGTATGGTGTTTCGTCGGGGACCGACCTGATCGCCGATTACCGTCTCAAGATGGGCGCACGAATCGGTCATTCCGGGACCCTCGCGAACTTCTGGCGCCCGCACCTGACCGAAGTTGTACGACGCCACGTGGGTGAGAATGTGGTTGTTGACCTATTGCCTAAGGAACACCAAGCGGCGCTCCATATCGATGTCCTTGCATCGAATTGCCAACTCGTGAGCGTTTCGTTCGTTTTGGCCGATGGACGCACCGCGGGCGGACATGGAGCCAAGGCGGTGAAGGGCGTGTTCGCGCGGGCACTGCTCGACGATGGAATCGAGCAGATTGCTTCGTTTCGATACAAGGGCTGGCGGGTACGACGAACAGTTGACCGATTCCTCGTCGTTGCGCCAAAAGCCCCTTGACCCATTTCTGGTAGTACCGATGAGCCCAGAGAAAGGTAGATGGTTGACGCTTGGAATCCAATGACTCAGGAGTTCACCGATTGGCTCAGGACGAACGCGACGCGCTGACTCGAACACCTTGTTCCTCCGTAACGCTCAAGGAGAGTTCCGAAACGTTTGGTCGAACGATCGATCTGGAGTTGTGCGACTCCGGGTGGCGCCGATACCCGACTGAAGTGGCTTCGTCGCGCGGGCGTTCGTCCGAGGGTCATCGATGTTGCAGAACCTCCACGTCTGCCGACTTTGGAGCCTTTGAAGGAAACGTAGTGGTACCACCATGCGTGACAGGTAGCAGCTTTAGCGGTCAAGAAGTCTCTGGAGCGCTGTCCAGTCTGATGAGCGGCGCTCGGCGTTGGCGATGACATCCACGCCCGTGGCGTCGATGCGTCCCGTGATCAGCGGGGCCTCGAGCGGCAACGGCGTCTCGAAGACGTCGTGGAGCCAAAGCGTCCGTTCGCTACCCCAGTAGCGCATCATGGTCACGCCTCCATCGGACAAATCGCTGATATACCCCTCGCCAGTTATAAAGCCGGCCCAACTCACGTGTACACCATCAAAGTCTGTCGCCACTCGCGCCCAGTCGGGCAAAACGTGAGACCCGTGCTCGGTTCGTACGGCGCGTTGAGTTGGAATTGCCCTCAGTCCTTTGGAGTCCGATCGATGTTGATTGGGTCCGGGCAACTCCCATCCGTAGTGCGGACGCGTCGCTACTTTGGGATAGGTCTCGACCAAGCGAGACCAGTCCTGGGGCGAGTCGACGTTCCAGACGCGCGCACCGGGGCGAACGCGGAGGAGCCATCTCGAAGTAGGTCTGCCGTAGAAGTCCCACGAGAGCAACAAAGCGTCGTGGACCTCGGGAGGCGGGTCGGTGACTGTCCACAACCCGTCGAAGGTGAACTCGCCATTGGCGTAAACGTTGGAATAATTGGTGAAGCACGGAGGCGGGACGTAGCCTGTGGATGGGGATTCGTACCACCACTGCTGTGCGGAGACGTCGGCATCACGATGGAGTTGCTCGCCGAATCTCCCCGCTATTGCTTCGGCAATCGCAAGACGCTGGCGTGCGTGCTCGTACAAGGCAGGGAGTGACGCGAGCGCTTCACCACTCCATGGACCGGCTAGGCGTTCCGCGGCGTCAACCGCTATTTCGAGAAACGAACCATACGACAGGTCCCAGTGTGCGTCGCAAGAACGAAGAACGGCGATCGGGTCGCAGTTTTGGGGCGATGCGAACCATGGAAGGTCGCCGCGCTGTGCGACTTCCAGGCGGCCCAACAGCGCAACGCCGACTGGCGAACCCATCAAGTTCTCGACGAATGATTTGCGATCGGTCGGGGACATCGTCTCAACCTAGTCAAGGTGAAGGAGGGATCC
>JABEUR010000080.1 GCA_013044405.1 Acidimicrobiaceae bacterium
ACGTTTCTGATGTCGTTGCTCATCATGAAGCCGAGCGAGGGATCGAGTCGTGGGCGAATCGTTCAGTGGCGCTACATGCCGATGAGGAACTTTCTGAACTGCGATGAGAACGAGCGGTGGTTGGTCAAGACCGCCCTTTTCGCCATCTTCGCGCCCAGGCGGTCGACCACACCGCTGGAGTTCTGGAGCCAATGGACGACGAGGACGCGTTCAGCCATCATCGAATGGGTGTGGTTGCTCATGACGTTGGGTTCCGGATTGGTGGTGATGATGGCAGTCCTGGTGCCGCACTGCGTGACCAGAACCAATCAGATCGGATTCCCGCTCGCCGCACTGGCGATTGCGGTCAGTGCATTCATGGTCAAGGGACTCGTGGTCCTTCGAGCACCGTGGAGGAGCGTCGACTGACCGGTCATATCGTTGGTGTCACGCATTCGCCGGCCGCTCGGCTCGAGCAACGCTCGCCGCGCCATCGACCAGGCGACTCTCGACCAGTTGAGCGAGATTGGGACTGCACCCCAGACACGCCACACTGAAAGCGAACTGACACGCAATCCTGATTCACCAAGATCGCGGTGAGCCCACGTTGCTCGAGGTGCGATCGCCGCTGCGTCGTCCAGTCCCAGATTCGATTGGCCCGAGACCACTACTTCGTTTCGGCTGCGACCACCGTACGCGCCAGTATGCCGAGCGTTGCGCGCAGGGAGGCTTCGGGTATCACCGGAAAGTTGATCCGGGCTCGGTGCACCTCGTGCGCATTTGACCAGTCGTAGTACGAGGTCACCTGCGTTGCGGACTCAACCGCTTCGAGTGAGTATCCATAGACGTAACCCATTGGAGGATCGATCAGGGGGTGCTCGATGGTCCAGGCGATCTCTCGATCCTGTTCGAACGCGGTGATGCGGATGGTGACCGTGTACTGGCCCAGGGGAATGTCGTTGAGCGCCTCACGGTCCATGTGTACGAGGAACGTGTCACCAACCTGGGTCACTCGTGGACCTTCAGCACTCATCAACATGCCCGAAGCATCTATCTTGACGTGTCCGCTCGGATCGCACAAGAGCGAGAAGATCACGTCTGCTGGGACCGGGATGATTCGCTTTACCTCGATACGTTGAGCGTTCATCCAGACATCTTGTCACCGTGAACCACCTTGGTGCTCGGTGACATGCGAATGCATTGGTGATGCCTCACGACGTCAGCGACGCCATGTGGGAGAGGTTGATCCGGGTCAACCGGAATGCGCCATTCCTGTTGACTCGAGCCGTGGTTCCCGTCGTGCTGGCCCTGGGCAAGAGCTCGATCGTAAACACCGCGTCGGGGGGGGGATCCGGGGCAGTGCCGCGGGTACCACCTATACGGTGTCCAGGCACGGGATCGTCGGACTCACCCAATCGGCGGCGGTCATCTAGCGAGAACAGGGGATTCGCGTCAACGCGGTTGCGCCTGGCGGGGTGAGTACCTACCTGGAGGTCAATTTCAACGCGGCGTCGATGGGCTTGGCCGCAGTCGGATCCTTCACGGGCAACGTCGCACGAGTCGCGCAAGCCGACGAGATCGCCAGCGCCATCGTCTTTCTCGCTTCAGACGCCGCCAGTAACATCACGAGAGCCATCCTCCTCGTCGACAACGGTTGGTTGTCCGTCTGACGGATCAGTGAAGCGAAAACGGTCAACCTTTGGCGAACCCCGCGAGGTCGCGCGCAGTGTCGTGGGTTATCTCTGGACAGAGTATCGGGATGAGTTCAGTGGCGTGCATGGTTCCCATCACTTGGCGACAACGGGCGGACACGCCGCTCGCCAGGAGGAACCGGTAGAACTCGATGCCCTCGTCGCGTAGCGGGTCGCACTCATTGACACTGATCACCACCGGAGGCAGTCCCTCGACGTCGCGCGACGTGGCGAATCGTGGCCAGGCCAGCGGATCGCTTCGCTCGAAGGCCTCGATCCCGTAGGCGATAGCGCCACCGCGGCCCTGCACGTTGATCCAGATCCCGTTGTTCTCGACTGACGATGGATACTCGTCCAACGGCCATTCGCCGGCGATATACGGACACAGCGCGTACAGCCCGGCGATCATTCGCACGTTTCCGTCACGTAGCAGCTTCATGCCAGTAGCGAGCGTCAAGTTTCCCCCGCCGCTCTCGCCCGCCACCACCACACGCTCGGGGTCGATACCGAGCATCACGGCGTTTTCGTGTACCCAGCGCACCCCTGCAACACAGTCGTCGAGACCGGCCGGGAACGGAGCGATCTCAGGGACGGAGGATGGCGTGATCGCATTTCTAAAGTCCACCATCGCCACGGCGACTCCATAGTGGGCCAGGATCTTTCCCCAGGCGCGATAGTTACCGTAGTAGCACGACAACGACGTCATCGCGCCGCCGTGCAAGTAGACCACACAGGGAAGCAGTTCGCCGCCCGTTGGTCTAATGTACTGAACGTTGACGACGTTTTCATCCGGGAGCGACGTGAATTGATGAGTCTCGACGAGCAGACCATCCGACGACACCACCGAGTCGACGTCGCATAATTCGGCGAATCCTCGGAGGTCGCCTTGGGCGCGACGGGCCTCTTCGGTGTTAGCCGCAGCGATCATCTCTTCGCGGTTGGCGAATTCGCCAGGCGTAGGATCGGATGGCAACAGCCTGAGTAGCGCCTTCACTCTCGGATCAAGACGACGGTCGGACTCGAAGTCGTACGCCAATTGGACACCTCCGCTCATTGAGATGTGCAGAGTAACACGACCGCTACGCCGGGTCGGGAAGGAACGCGAATACGCCTCTGACCCCCTCGATGGAGTTGAAATCGATCGACATATTTGCGGCGAACGTCGTAAGGTTCGAGTTCATGCAAAAGAGACTCGCGATCGTCCAGCTCGCTCATCATCGAGAACCGGCGCTCCTCATCTCGGGACAGACCGTGTCGAACTTCGGCGACGGCGTCGCCCTCGTCGCCCTGACCTTGCTGGTGCTCGACACCACGCACAGCGCTTCGAAGCTCGCTTGGTTCGCCGCGGCGCGGATGGTGCCGACGGTGGTCCTGCTCCTGCTCGGCGGGGCCGTCGTCGATCGGTTCTCGAGGCGCCTGCTGCTCTTGATCTCGGACTCGACTCGTGCTCTGTTGACCGGAGCATTGGTCGTCATGCTGGGCATGGGCATCTTGAGGTTCTGGGAGCTCCTGGTCTTCGGGGTGCTCTTTGGCACCTTCGACGCACTCTTCATGCCGGCGATCTCTGCACTGACTCCCGAGATCGTCCCTGAGGAGTTGCTGCCCGCCATGAACGCCGTTCGTCCGCTCGCGAACAACCTCATGGGCAACATGATCGGACCCGCGGTAGGCGGACTCATCGCGGTCGCCAGCACCACCTGGGCGCTGGGGATCGACTGCGCCACTTTCGTCGTCAGCTCAGTCACGCTCTTCGCGATGAAGCCCACGAGCGCCCCAAATCGCGCAGGCGACTCCTCGATGTTCCAAGACATCCGTCAAGGAGTGCGCTACGTGCGAGACACGCGATGGCTCTGGACGACCTTGGTATCGGTCGCCTCGGTGAACGCCTTCGTCTTCGTTCCGATGTCGGTGCTGATACCCTTCTTCCTCCGTCACGACTTGCATTCGAGTAAGGCAGTGGTCGGATACGCCTTCGCCGTCTTCGGCCTCTCCGGTGCGGTCGGTGCTCTGATTGCGGCGAATCTCAAGACGCCTCGTCGGCGCATCCGAGTGATGTGGACGTACTGGACGGTGGGAACGGCCGCGGCGTTGATCTTTGGCTTCGCCACCAACTACTGGGAGATCTTCATCGTCCCATTGGTCACGTCGCCAATGATGCTCTTGGGTAACGTGATCTGGGAGTCCATGATGCAGTCCGAGGTTCCTCGAGAGCTTCTCGGTCGAGCCAGTTCGGTTGACTGGTTTGTCTCGCTGGGACTCGCCCCCGTGGGTCTGGTCGTGGCCGGGCAATTGACCAATGCGATAGGCGTTCGCGCCTATTTCGTCAGCGCCGCACTCTTTTCCATCGTGCCGGGACTCTGGATCCTCATCTCGCCGAGGATCAACTCCTTCGACGCCGCTCGGGTCAACCAATAGGAAGTTGCGGAGCCTGGGCGAGGGACATACCCACCACGCGTGATCCCCGTCGAGCGTTGGCGGGAAAGATCAGCTCGGGTCGAAATGACCGGCCTTTTGCTTCACCCGCTCGCCCGCCACGAACTTCGACCCACTGATCACCCGTCGCTTCGTTCTGCACGTGGGCCACGAACACCCAACTCGAACGAAGTTCCTTGGTTGACGACACCACGACCGCATCACCGCTTCGCACCCCGTTCCAACGCGACGTTCGAACGAGGTTCCCGTGACGGATCGTCTCGGGTCGCTTCCTCACACCACCTTTCTAGTCCCTCAGCGCACTCCGTCGTGACGTCACAGTCCTGGCCTACGGTGGATCCATGTCGTTCGACCAGCCACTAGCCAAGTCCTTATCCCCGTCACGTCTCGGCGATTTCCAGACGTGCCCGCGCCGCTACCAGTACGCCTCCGTCGAGCGGATCCCCCAACCGGCCAGTTACGCCACCACCAAAGGGCGATTCGTTCACTTCATCTTCGAACAACTCTTTCATCTCGAGGCTCCCGATCGGACCGGCGAATGCGCGCGCACCTTTGTTCCTCGCGCGATCGACGCGATCCTGAGCGAAGAGGTCCGTACAGACATTGCCCTCGACGACGCGATGCTGGATCGCCTACTACGCGAGACGTCCGACATCATCGACTCGTATTTTGAAATGGAGGATCCCCGACTCGTCAAGAACGAGGGGGTTGAGCTTCGCCTCGGTGTCGAGATCGACGGGACGCCACTCTTTGGAATCCTCGATCGCCTGGACCGCGACGACGAAGGCAACCTCAACATCATCGATTACAAGACCGGTGCACTGCCCAATCGCAACTACGACTCACAGACCTTTGCCAACGCCGAACTCTACGCCGCCCTATGTGACGCGAAGCTTGGCGAGCGGCCCACCAAGATCCGCCTGCTCTACGTGGCCCACGGCCAAAGCATCGAACGGTCGGTGAGCGAGGTGGTGGTACGCGCCCGTTGCCAAGCGGCGTCCCAGGCCTGGACGAGGATCAGGCGCTACTACGACGACGGGGATTTTCCGGCGACCCCGTCGAAGAGTGCCTGTCGATTCTGCTCGTATCAGGAGATCTGTCGCGCGAGCGGCGTGGCGGTTCCGCGCTGAGCTTCTTTGGCTGGCCCGCGTCGCCACTTTCGCGAGCCACTGACCAGCGTACGCACTCGATGCATAAACCGGCGCTTTAGGCTAGAGCCATGAAATCATTCGAGGTCTCCTTTGACTACCGCTGTCCCTTCGCGAAGAACATCCATCTCCACGTCATCACCGCACTGAGGGCCGGAGCGGAGTTCGACGTCGTCTTCGCCCCCTGGACGCTGAGCCAGGGCCACCGCGTGGAGGGTTCTGCCGACGTGTGGGACAACCCCGACTACGACGAGGACCTGGTGGCGCTCGCCGCCGGGGTTTCGGTGCGTGATCTCCAGCCCCACCTCTTCCTCGACGCTCACGAAGCGCTCTTTCGAGCCCGTCACGAACGTGCCATCCGACTCAACACCTTCGAAGAGGTGACGCATGTCCTCGAGCCCCTAGGCGTCGATATGGCGGCGGTCGCTCAGGACATCTCTTCTCGACGACCTCACCAGGTCATCGCTCAGAGTCATCAGCGATACTCCAACTTCGAAGCCTTTGGCGTACCAACGTTCATCGTCGGACAGGACGCCACCTTCGTGCGCTACATGAAGCCACCAAGTGACGACGCCCAGGCGTCCATCGACCTGCTGGACTCCTTGGTGAACCTGATGGCCAGTCAACCTGAACTCAACGAGTTCAAGCACACCAAGCTCCCTCACTAGACCTAGACGAGTCGACTCGCCAGTTCCACCAGTGCGAGCAGCCCAAGGACCAGCGCCGGACTGAGCTCCTTCACACCGTCACCCTTTCGCAGGTGGAAGATCACCGCCAGGGCCATGGTGAATGCGAGCGCCAGCGCGGCGGCCTCGTTGACGATGCCCCAGAGCGACCCGCGCGCGGACGCGAGGCCGATCAACAGCGCTATCGCGCCAACGATCTCGAGTAGGCCGATGCGCTGATAACTACTCTTCGCGAAGCCCAATCGCTGGGCCGTGGCCGACATCATCGGGTTGAACTGCACCTTTTGGATACCGGCCGACACGAAGGCCAAGAACAGAATTATTGACAGAAGACTGGCAACAATTGACATGAAGACTCCTTGATTTTCTACCAGTCTAGGAAATCACCCTCGGGCCTCGCGACTCGAGACTGACTGGTGTCAAGTTACTTGCCTTGCGCGTAGTCGAGCAGAACCTCATAGGTCGCGTCACGTTGCTGGGCATTACCACTGATCGATGCCGAGAACTCCGTGACGCCCGAAGCGGCGAGCTCGTGCAAGCGTTCGAGGACCTGTTCGCGCGACCCGATAAGTCCCACGTCGGCGGGCGACGTGGCACCCTCTCGTTCGAGCATCGCCTGATAGCTCGGAAGGGTTCCGTAGACCGCGAGCGAGGTGTTCACCGATTCAGTGGTCGCCGCGACGTCACTGGTGACCACGATCGGCAACGAACAGACGATCCTCGGGGTGGGACGACCGGCGCGCGACGCTGCGGCTTGGAGCGTCGGTGCGATGTGGGTCTTGATGGTCTTGACCCCGGTCATCCACAGCACGGTACCGTCGGTCACCGCACCGGCCATTTCGAGCATCTTGGTACCGAGTGCCGCCACCAGCAAACTCGGTGCAGCGACGTCTCGGGGTCCGAGCGCACCCATCGACACCGCACTGACCCGCTCGCCCTTCACCGACACCGCCTCGCCGCGCAGCATCGGTGCCAGGGCCGCCAGATATTCGCGCATGTACGAAGCCGGCTTTTCAAAGGAGATCCCCCACAGTCCTTCGACGATCACTTGATGGGAGAGTCCCACTCCCAGTGAGAGCTTTCCTCCGATGGCCTCTTGAACGGTTCGTGCCTGAGCGGCCAACATCGAAGGGTGACGGGGCTGTACCGGCACCACGCCGGTGCCCAGGTCGAGGTCACGAATCTCTCGTCCCACGATCGCCAGGACCGTGAGCGTGTCGGGTCCGAAAATCTGCGAGGACCACAGGCTCGTGAAGCCGCTGTCGCGCAACAGCAACGCCCGCTCCAGGGTCTTTTCGATCGGCCCTTCAGTGTCGAGTCCAATGGCAATGCGCATCGCTGGCTCCCCCCCGTCGACCGGTATCGTGTCAATCGTGTCGTCCACCCTCCAACCTACCGCGCCGGTACGCGTCGGCATTGTGGGCGCGGGCCAACTCGCACGGATGATGGGTTCAGCGGCTCACGAGGCGAACGTCGAGGTCACGGTTCTCGCCAGCTCGCCCGATGACTGCGCCATTGCCACGAGCGACCACTCGGTCATTGGCGCACCGACTGATGCTCGAGCGCTGCATCGCCTGAGCAGACTTGTCGACGTGATCACCTTCGATCACGAGTTGGTCGACCTGGAACAGATTGGCCAACTGGAGTCACTGGGGGTGACCGTGCGCCCGAGCGCTCGAGCCCTGTCCTACTCCGTCGACAAGGCCCATCAACGCCGCGAATTTCGAAGAGCCGGCATAGCGGTTCCCGATTTCGTGATCACTCGCTCGGGTTCTGACCGCGAGCTCGACGAGTTCTTGGACCGCACCGAGAACGTCGTCGTCAAGTCGGCCCGCGGGGGTTACGACGGCCGCGGCGTCATCTTCCCCGCCACCCGCGCCGATGCGATTGAGGCAGTCGAATCGTTCGCGCGAGGTGAAGTCGTCGTCGAAGAGCGACTCGAGCTGCTCTGCGAGCTCTCCCAGATCGTCGTTCGCGCCGTGGACGCTCAGTGCGTGACCTACCCGCTCGTCAGAACGGTCCAGTCCGAGGGCATGTGCGTGGAGGTCACCTTTCCCGCACTGGTCGACTCTCGAGTTGAGCGACAGGCCCAATCGCTAGCACGCTCCATCGCCGAGCTCACCGGGGCCGTTGGCGTGGTAGCCGTCGAACTCTTTCTCACGACCCAGGGCCTCGTGGTCAATGAGATCGCCCTTCGTCCGCACAACAGCGGCCACTGGACGATCGAGGGCGCCGTGACCAGCCAGTTCGCCAACCATCTGCTCGCCGTGAGCGGGGCTCGCCTGAGCAGCGCCGACGCCTGCGTCGAAGCGGCGGCCATGGTCAACGTCGTGGGGGCAGACCGTGAGGGCTCCCTTGTCGCCGCGATGGACGTCGCCGGTGCTCACGTGCACGATTACGGCAAGTCCTGGCGCCGGGGACGCAAACTCGGCCACGTCACCGCGGTGGGTGACGATCTGGCCAGCGCGCACGTGAGAGCATGGGAGAGCGCGCGTGCCTACGGCACGAAGACCCGGGAGGCATAGTGGAGCCAATCGTCGGCATCGTCATGGGCAGCTCCTCGGACCACGACGTTATGCGTGGTGCCGGCGACGCCCTGGGACGCTTCGACGTGCCCTTCGAGGTCCACGTGGTCTCGGCGCACCGCACCCCCGAAGAGATGATTCGATACGGCTTGGAGGCCCGCACTCGCGCACTGCGGGTCATCGTCGCGGGCGCCGGCGGTGCCGCCCACCTGCCCGGCATGCTGGCCGCCGTCACCACGCTGCCGGTGATCGGCGTGCCCGTGGCGCTCGCGCGTTTGGACGGGATGGACTCCCTGCTGTCGATCGCCCAGATGCCTCGAGGGGTCCCGGTCGCCACGGTCGCCATCAACGGCGCCTTCAACGCCGGCCTGCTCGCCGTGCGGATCCTGGCCACTTCTGATGAGGGCCTGAGCAGAGCCCTGGAGCGCTACCGCAGTGAATTGGCTGAGCAGGCCAGGCAACAGGACCGGGACCTCGCGAAGGATTGATGATTTTCTTAAGCGCCGTCTGACCCGTTGGGACGCGCCGAGCATCCGGTGGCCCCTAGTCTGGACAGGTAACGAAGGAGGCTTTCATGGGTGTCATGAAGCGAATCAACACAATCTTCCAGTCCAAGGCGAACGCTGCGCTCAACAAAGCCGAGGATCCGCGCCAGACGCTGGACCTCTCCTACGAACAGCAGCTCGAGAACCTGACCAAAGTGAAGCGGGCGGTCGCCGACGTCGCGACGGCTCGCAAACGAGTCGAGATCCAGGCCGAACAGTTGAAGACCCAGGGCGACAAGCTCGCCGAACAGGCCAAGGCGGCGCTCGGCCAGAACAATGAGCCGCTCGCTCGTGAGGCGCTCAACCGGCGAGAGGCCATCTCCGCCCAGCTCCAAGACCTGGAAGTCCAACACACCACGATCGTCGAGCAGGAGCACAAGCTCACCGACACCGCCCAACGCCTGCAGACCGAGGTGGAGGCCTTTCGCACCAAGAAAGAGACCATCAAGGCGACCTACACCGCGGCCGAAGCCTCCGCGCACATCTCCGAGGCAGTCAGCGGGATCTCAACATCGATGGGCGACGCCGGTGCCGCGATGCAACGCGCCCAGGACAAGGTTGCCGAGATGCAGGCCCGCAGTGGAGCACTCGACGAACTCTTGGCCTCAGGGGCGTTGACCGATCTGACGAGCACCAACGACGATATCCAGGCGCAACTCGACAAGGCCAAGGGGACCTCAGACGTCGACGCCCAACTGGCGGCAATGAAGAGTCAACTGGCATCGGGTAGTGCGGGAGAGCTCCATTCAGGTGAGGAGGCCTGACGATGGCCAAGACCAAGATCGAGGTCGATCACGGCCTGGACGTGCGCATGTTCATCACGGGGCTCGGCCTCGTCGTGCTCTACGCCGTACTGGTGACCTTGTTGTTGCGCTTTGGAGTGTCCATGGTCGCGGTCATCGTGATCGGTGCTGCACTGTTGTTCTCGCAGTACTACTTCTCGGACAAGATCGCCATGTTCTCGATGCGAGCCCATGAGGTCACGCCCCAACAAGAACCGAAGCTCCACCAGATCGTGGACCGACTCTGCCTGCTCGCCGACATGAAGAAGCCCCGGGTGGGGGTGGCCGAGGTCGACGTGCCCAACGCCTTCGCGACCGGGCGCAGCCCCTCGCATGCGGTGATCTGCGCCACGCGGGGCCTGATGAACCGACTCAGCGACGAGGAACTCGAGGCGGTGCTGGCGCACGAACTCAGTCACGTCGCGCACCGAGACGTCGCGGTGATGACCATCGCGTCGGGCGTGGGCATGCTGGCCGGGCTCGTCAGTCGCATGGCGATGTGGGGCGCGATGTTCTCGGGGGGGAATCGAAGCAGCAACAGCAACGACAATACGGCGCTACTCGAAATGGTCACGTGGCTGGTGTCGATCGTGATCTACGTGATCGCGTATCTGCTCACCATGGCCCTGTCGCGCTACCGCGAACTCTCCGCGGACCGTTCCGGGGCGATCCTCATCGGCAAGCCCAGCGTGCTCGCGAGCGCCTTGGTCCACATCACCGGTGACATGGGCAAGATTCCGCGCACCGACCTTCGCCACGCCGAAGCGATGAACAACTTCTTCTTCGTTCCCGCCCTGGCCGGTGGCTCGGCGGCTTCGCTCTTCTCCACGCACCCATCGCTCGAGAAGCGACTCGACCAACTCAACCGCCTCGAGAAGGAACTGAACGGCTAGTGGGGATCCGCGACACGCTCTTTGGCCGGACCAAGCAGGTAGCGCCCAAACTCGACAATCTCTTCGCCCTACCTTCGGCGGCGTTGACTCTGGAGAGCGAGCTCGATCTCATCCCTTCGGGCCAAGCCGGTCTGCTCTTCAAGGCCGGTAGCGGCGAGACGACGATCACGACCGACGAGGAGATCAAGGACCTGCTCAACTTCGACGAGAGCACGGGCAAGATCGCCATCACGACCGACGACCTCGGCTTCAAGTGGTTGGTGATCACCGACCCCGATATCGAGACACTGGTGACGCGGATCCATGGTGCCAACACGTCCATGGTGGAGAACGGGCTCGGCCCTCGACTGCTCTGTGCGGTCTTTGGATTCGTGCCCAAGACCCCACCCGGAGACGGAGCGGTACGACTGGTCTATCTGCTCAAGCAGGGTACGTTCTATCCATTCGCCCCCACCGGTCCCGACCAGCGAGACAACGAACTCGAACTTCGGGTCCGTTCCTTCATCGGCGACGACCTTCCGATGGAGAAGGATCTCACGCGCTGGATGGCGCTGTGGAATCTTCCGGTGAATTAGGCCACGACGTCGGCGAAATCACGCTCGACGATCGCATCGAGTCCCTCGGCGTATTGCAGGTCCAGTGAAGTCAGCCCGGCTCGGTCGTGGGTCCACAACTCGAATCGCACCGTGCAGTATCCGAGTCGCACGATCGGGTGGTGGTCGAGTCGCTGGGCCAAGTCCACTTGCGCGCTGAGGATTCGCACGCCACTGGGATAGTCAAGCGTGAGAATCTCGCGCACCAAGTGGCCGTCGACGATCCTCCAGTTCGCGCGTCTGACGAGCCATTCGCTGACGACTTCGGGTTCGAGGAGGGCAGGTCGGCTCAAGGATGCGTCATGTCCTCAGGCACCACGGCGGCGTCGAACTCCTCGCCCGTCAAGAATCCGAGCGACAGAGCCGACTCGCGAAGGGTCGAGCGCTCCTTGTGCGCCTTCTTGGCGACCTGGGCGGCCTTGTCGTATCCGATGATCGGATTGAGTGCCGTGACCAACATGAGCGAGTTGTTGAGATGGTGGCTGATCTGCTCGTAGTCCGGTTCGATTCCCTCGACACAGAACTCGAGGAATCGCTCGCAGGCGTCACTCACCAAGTCGACGGAATTGCAGAAGTTGTGGATGATCACCGGCTTGCACACGTTGAGTTCCAGATTCCCCCGAGATCCCGCCATCGAGACCGCGGCGTCGTTGCCGTAGACCTGGATGGCCACCATGATCATGGCCTCGGACTGGGTGGGGTTGACCTTGCCGGGCATGATCGAACTACCCGGCTCGTTTTCGGGCAACTGCAGTTCGCCCAGACCCGATCGAGGACCCGACCCCAACCAACGTAAGTCGTCAGCGATCTTGATCAGACTGGTGGCGAGGGTTTTGATCGCGCCGTGCGCGAAGACCAGGGCGTCGTGCGCCGCGAGCGCGGCGAACTTGTTGGGGGCCGTCACGAACGGCTTTCCCGTCAGTGCGGCGATGGCCTCGGCCACTCGTTCGCCGAACTCCGGGTGGGTATTGAGCCCGGTGCCCACGGCCGTGCCACCGGCGGCCAACTCGTAGAGACCACCCAGCACGAGGCGCAGTCGATCGAGGTCGGCGTCGAGCTGGGCGACGTATCCCGAGAACTCCTGGCCCAGGGTCAGCGGAACCGCGTCCATGAGATGGGTGCGTCCGATCTTGGTGATCTGCGCGTACGCAACGGCTTTGTCGTTCAGACCATCACGCAGGCGACCCACCGCGGGGATCAAGCGATCGGTGATCTCGCTGACCGCGGCGATGTGCATGGCAGTGGGGAACGTGTCGTTGGACGACTGGGACATGTTGACGTGATCGTTGGGATGGACCGGAGTCTTGGTGCCCCGTTCTCCTCCGGCGATCTCGATGGCCCGATTCGAGATCACTTCGTTGACGTTCATGTTGGTCTGGGTCCCCGAGCCGGTCTGCCAGATCCGCAAGGGGAACTCGCCTTCGAGCACGCCGTCGATCACCTCGCGCGCGGCCTGCTCGATCAGGGCGCAACGCTCGCCGTCGAGCTTTCCCAGGTTGTAGTTGACCTGGGCGGAGGCGAACTTGAGGATACCGAAGGCCTTGATGAGTGCCGGTGGCATGGTCTCGTGGCCAATGGCGAAGTGGTGAAGACTGCGCTCGGTCTGAGCACCCCAGTATCGGTCGGCCGGTACTGCAATGGAGCCCATGGTGTCGGATTCGATGCGAACGTTTGTCATGACTACCTCTCTACTGCCTGGGCGACTTCTTCGTGACGGATTGCCTAGGGACCTTGGTCCCCGCCGGGGCCTTCCTGGCCACCGCTCTCGTCGATGATCCGGGCGACCTCGCGTAGAGGGCGAGTCCGTCCTCCATGACCGCGCGGGCCTCGACGACGTCCTCGCCACGGGGGCCATCCCCACTACCTGGCACCTCCAAGATCAGCGGCAGGTTACGGACCTTGGGGTGCGCGACGAGCGGGGCGAGACCCGCAGCGCCAATCGTTCCCTCTCCGATGTTCGCGTGACGGTCGCGATTGGCGCCCAGTTCAACCTTCGAGTCGTTCAGGTGAAGGCACTTCAGGCGTTCGATGCCGATACGTTGGTCGATCTCCTGGATCAGCTTCTTGGTTCTCGCCACACTGGAGTAGTCGACGCCGCTCGCCCACAGGTGCTGGGTATCGATGCAGATCCCGAGGCGCTCGTCGCCGCCGCAGGCGTCGATGAGCGCCTCGATCTCTTCGAGACTGCGTCCCACCGTCCCCCCGGCACCTGCGGCGTTCTCAATCAGGATCGGACAGTCGCGCACGGTGCTCGGTGCCGGTGTGGCATCGTCGAGCGCGCGCATGAACGCCCGAGCGATCTGAGCGATGGCCTCGTCGAATCCGGCTCCCTTGTGCGATCCCACGTGCAGCACGACCCCCGACGAGGCCATCCCCCTCGCGACCGAGAGGTTGTGGGTGAGCGTCGCCACCGACTTCTCGTAGAGGTCAGGGTCTGAGGTGGCGAGGTTGATCAGGTACGTCGCGTGACAGAACGTATCGGTGATCGTCGGGTGCTCGGCCTGGGCCCGTCGAAAGTTCTCGAGCACTTCGGGCGAGTACTGTGAGGGCTTCCACATCCTGGGACTCTGGGTGAAGATCTGGATCGACGTCGCCCCGATCGCCACTCCCGCTTCGAGCGATGCGACGAGTTTGCCCCCGCCGCGTACGTGTGCACCAATGTTCATTACAGTAAAACTAGTTGCCCCGTGCAAACCTTCGAAAGGAATTCCATGCCCGACGTCTTCAGCGCGAACGCCCGCGCCATCTTTGACAAAAAGGTCCTCGCGCACGTCGCGAGCCTCGAACCCGATGGTTCACCCAACGTCACCCCGGTGTGGGTCAAATTGGACGGCGACGACATCATCATCAACACGGCCCTCGGGCGAGCCAAGGCGCGCAATCTCGCGTCGGACTCACGCGTGGCCGTGTCGCTGACCGACCCGGACAACATCTACGACCTCGTCGCCGTTCGCGGTACGGTCGTCGGTTTCACGACCGAGGGTGCGGACCAGGTCATCGACGACTTCGCAATGAAGTACCTCGGCGTCGACTCCTACCCCTATCGGCGCGAGGGTGAGATCCGTGTGACGGTTCGTATCCGGCCCGACCGTATCGCCACCCAGCCCGAGTAGTTCACTCGAAACGAGTCTGGCCAATACCCACCTCGTCGCTCGAAGCCACGAGGGGGTCGAGTCCGGGAGTCGTCAGGCTCGTACCGTCGTAACTCCAGACGCGAATCGCGTTGGGCGGGGCGGGGCGGTTGTACGCACCTGTGACGTTGGCGACCGCATTGGAGAAAGTGACCTCGCCATCGCTCAACATGGCTCGAACGACCTGGGCGTGCTGCTCGGCCAACTCATCACTGGCGATGACGACGTGGTCGAGCTCGATCAGCCAACTCAACGTCGCCACGTCGCGCGCCGCGATCTGGGCGCGATAGTCCATAGAGACTTCGAGCCAGATTCCAATGGGCACTTCGAGTTGACCTTCGAGTGATCCCATCGCCACCACCGTGTCGTGCGGGGCGCAGGTCACCACGAGTGGACGCTCCTCGGCGAGTTTCGCCACCTCGCCCAATCGATCGAGGGTAATGGCGAGGCGGGTGAGTTCCATGGCCTAGGGCTGGAGGTCTTCTTTGGGCAGTCGCTCGATATTCACGTCGCGAAACGTCAAGATGCGCACCGACGGAACGAAGCGCGCGGAACGGTACATGTCCCAGACCCAGGCGTCATGGAGATTCACCTCGAGCAGCGTCGGTGTGGAGTTGGACCGCACCTCTATCGCAACATCGTTGGCCAGGTAGAAACGTCGGTCGGTCTCTACTGCGTAGTCGAACATCCCCACCACGGCCTTGTACTCCTGGACCAAGGCGAGCTCCAGGGTCGACTCGTAATCGTCGAGCTCTTCTTCGCCCACGCGCGACTACGCGCGTTCAGTGACGCGCAGCTCCTTGATCTTGGCGGCCTTTCCACGCAGATCACGGAGATAGTACAACTTGGCCCGTCGCACGTCGCCGTAGGAGTCGACCTCGATCTTGGCGATGGTCGGGGCGTGGACCGGGAAGGTCCGCTCAACTCCCACACCGAAACTGATCTTGCGAACGGTGAACGTCTCTTGTAGTCCCGAGCCCTGGCGGCGGATGACGACGCCCTGGAACACCTGAACGCGCTCGCGGGTTCCCTCGACGACGCGCACGTGAACCTTCAGAGTGTCACCGGCACGAAATCGGGGGATGTCGTCGCGAAGCGAGTCACGATCAATGAGGTCAGTCGGATTCATGAGAGCGGTCCCTTTCGGATCACTGAGGCTTTAGAAGTTTAGCCGGTCTGGCCCCCGCCATCCACCGAGGGGAATTCCTCCATGATCCGTAACTCCTCAGGGGTGATCCCACCGCGACGAACAATGAGGTCGGGGCGGCGTTCGAGGGTCCGGTGCAGCGACTGGGCGTGGCGCCATCGCGCGATGCGGGCGTGGTCGCCCGATCGAAGCACCTGGGGAACTCCCTGGTCGCGCACGGCCGCCGGCTTGGTGTACTGAGGGTATTCGAGCAGCCCGGCGGCGAAGGACTCGTCGAGCACCGACTCGTCATTGCCCAGTCCACCGGGCCGGAGGCGAACGACGGCCTCGATCACGCACAGCGCGGCCAACTCGCCCCCGGCGAGCACGAAGTCGCCCACCGATAGTTCGAAGTCGACCGCCTGGTCGATCAGGCGCTGGTCGAATCCCTCGTAGCGCCCGCACAGCAGGCTGAAGCCCCCCAGAGCGCTCAACTCCTTGGCCGTCTCGTGATCAAAGACCCGTCCCGACGGCGTGAGCGCGATGATCGGCCTCGCGATCTCGGGATCGGACTCAATGGTGCGCAGTATCGGTTCGGCGCGTAACACCATTCCTGGTCCACCGCCGAAGGGGGTGTCGTCGACCGTGCGGTGCGCGTCGTCGGTCGCCTCGCGAAAGTCGTGAAGATGGAGTTCGAAAACGCCGCGCTCGCTGGCGCGGCCGAGCACCGAGGTTGCGGCGTACTGTGCGAGTGCGTCGGGGAACAGCGTGAGCACATCGATTCGCAAGCTCACTCGAAGAGCCCTTCGGGCACATCGACCACGATCCTCTCGTTGGCCACAACATCGATGACGAAGGTGAGCGGAACCAGTGCGCCACTGTCGAGGACCAGCAGGTCACTGGCGGGGTTGGCCTCCACGTCCACCACGACGCCACGCACGATCTCGTCGGCGTCGACGACTTCGGCGCCGAAGAGATCGTCGATCCAGATCACGCTCTCGTCGTCGAGACGCGGCGCGGACAACACGACGCCGCGCCACCGTTCGGCTTCGTCACGGCTGTCGATACGGTCGAAGGTGACGATGTAGCGATCCTGGTGACGAGCGCTCGAGATAACGACGAGTACTCCGAGTTCGCTCAGCAGTTGCGTGCCCGCGTCGAGACGTTCGCTCCGATCGGTCCACAAGTCGACGAGGACCTGACCCTTGAGCCCATGAGCCTTGACGATTCGCCCGACTTCGAGCGTGGGGCGCCGCGCGCCGCTCACGATTAGTCGACGATGTCGACGGAGGTCGTCACGCCGTCTCGAGCACCAGCCGCCCCGACGAGGGTGCGGATCGCCTGCGCCGTGCGTCCGCGACGACCGATGATGCGGCCCATGTCGTCAGAGCCCACGCTCAACGACAAGATGACCTTGCCTTGACGTTCGTTCACCTCGATCGATACGGCATTGGGCTCGTCGGCCAAGCTCTTGGCGATGAATTCGAGCACCGCGCTGGCGGTAGCCGCGCTGGCCACGTTGTCGTACTCGTCCGCGCCGCCCTCATCGACGTCAGCGTCGTCGATCGTGTTGACATCGCCGGCCACGTAGTCGTCGTGTAGATCGCTCACTTGGCGGCCTTTGCGGCTTCGAACATCTCGATGGCCCCGCTCGTCTTGAGCAACTTCGCAACCCGTTCGGTTGGTTGAGCGCCCTGCTGGAGCCAGCGAACGACCTTCTCGTTGTCGACCTTGGTGACCGTCTCGGGCTCGGCCGCCGACAGCCCGCGCGGCTGATAGGTGCCCAGGATCTCGAGAAAGGCGCCCGAACGTGCCCGACGGCTCTCCGCCGCCACGATGCGGTAGGTCGGTTGCTTCTTCTTACCCATCCGAACCAGACGAATTTTCACGGCCACGACGAAATCCCCTTCAAACCTGTGTGTCCCGGTCCACCGGAACTGGGCGATATACCCGAGTTCAAGAGTTTAGCGCTGTTTGGGCGGCGTGACTCTTCCGCCCTTCTTCTTCTTGTTTTTCCCTCCGCCGCCACGACTCGGGGCCGCACCGGCCTTCATCCCCTGGGCCAGTGCCTCGAACCCGGCGGGCACCGCTTCAGACTTGAGCGCCCCGGCTCGTGCCGCCAGGCCCGCCATGCGCCCCATGCCTCCCGGCATCGCCGGCATGGCACCCGAACCCATCTGACGCATCATCTTGCGCATCTCGTTGAACTGCTTGAGTAGCTGATTGACCGCATTGACCGTCGTGCCTGAACCCATCGCGATCCTCGTTCGACGTGATCCGTCGATGACGCTGGGATCGCGGCGCTCCCGGGGGGTCATCGAGTGGATGATCGCCTCGACCCGGTTGAGTTCGCCCTCGTCGATGTTATTGGCGGCGCTGCGCATCTCCTTGGTGACTCCGGGCATCAGCTTCATCAGTCCGCCCAGTGAACCCATCTTGCGAACCTGGTTCAGTTGAGCCAGGAAATCGTCGAGGGTGAAGGTGCCGCTCAGCATGCGCCCCGCCGAGTCGGCGACCACGCCTTGGTCCATCGTCCGCTCGGCCTGCTCGATGAGCGACAGGACGTCTCCCATGCCGAGGATCCGCGAAGCCATGCGGTCGGGGTGGAAGAGGTCGAAGTCCGCCATCTTCTCGCCCGTCGAGGCGAAGACGACCGGGCGGCCCACCACGCCTCGCGCCGACAGCACGGCGCCCCCGCGAGCGTCGTAGTCAAGTTTGGTCACGATGATCCCCGACAACTCGAGGGTCTCGTGGAAGGCCCGTGCGGTCAACACGGCGTCCTGGCCCGTCACCGCGTCGATGACGAGGAACGTGTAGTGCGGCGACGTGGCGGCGCTGATCGATCGCACCTCCTGCATCAGTGCTTGATCGATGGAGAGACGACCGGCGGTGTCGATCACCACGACGTCTCGACCCAGCCGCGTGGCCTCGGCGAGTCCGCGTCGCGCCACCAATACCGGGTCACTGGCCTCTGAGAAGACGTCGACGCCAATCTGCGAGCCCAGGACTCGCAACTGTTCCACCGCCGCGGGTCGCTGGAGGTCGGCGGCGATGAGGTAGGGCTGACGGCCCTGCTGTTTGAACCACGAGGCGAGCTTGGCGGCGGTCGTGGTCTTGCCGGCGCCCTGGAGACCGGCCAGCAGCACCACCGTCGGCGGACGTGAGGCGTAGGTGACCTTGAGCGATGAACCACCGAGGACTTCGACCAACTGCTCGTGCACGGCCTTGATCACTTGTTGTCCCGGAGACAGACTCTGGACCAACGCCTCGCCGCCGACGCGAACCCGCACCGCGTCGATGAAGGCCCGTACGACGCCCAGTTCCACGTCGGCTTCGAGCAGGGCGGAGCGAACCTCGCCCAACGCGGCGTCGAGGTCGGCCTCGCTCAGTCGACCCCTCGAGCGCAAGGACGCGCCGAGCCGATCGAATCGTTCGCTGAGGGCGTCAAACATGATGACTGAAGGCTACCGTCAAGCGTCCAGGAGCGATTCAACGAAGGCCGCAGGATCGAAGACGATCAGGTCGTCGACACCTTCACCGACCCCCACGAACTTGACCGGGATCCCCAAATCACGCTCGATCGCCACCACGATCCCCCCTCGGGCCGTGCCATCGAGCTTGGTGAGCACGATACCGGTCACCGCCGCCGCGGCCAGGAACTCTCGGGCCTGGCTCAGCGCGTTCTGTCCGGTCGTGGCGTCGAGAACCATGAACGTCTCGACGACTTGGCCCGGGCTGCGGTCCGCCACCCGACGGACCTTGCTCAGCTCATCAAGGAGGTTGGTCGAATTGGCGCGGCGCCCCGCGGTATCGGCGAGCACGATGTCGGCACTGCGCGCAGCCGCCCTTCCCAGGGCGTCGTGGACGACCGAGCCGGGGTCGGCCCCTTCGCCCGCGCGCACGATGTCCGAGCCCGTGCGTCGCGCCCACTCCTCGAGTTGATCGGCCGCGGCGGCGCGAAAGGTGTCCCCGGCCGCCAAGACCACCGAACGTCCTTGCCCCGCCAGCCGGTGAGCCAACTTACCGATCGTGGTTGTCTTGCCCACCCCGTTGACGCCAACGAAGAGCCAGACGGGCACCCTTCCCTCGTCGCCACTCATTCGCAGCGTGCGATCGCAGCTCAGTGAGTCGAGCAAACTGTCACGCACCGCGACCGCGACGCCGTCGGGAGCACCGTGCTCGCGCAACTGTTCGAGAATCGCGTTGGTCATGGCGACCCCGACGTCACTGCGTAGCAAGACCTCTTCGACGACGTCGAGCTGGGCGGGGCTGAGCGAATTGAGCCCTCCCAGCTGTCGCACGCGCTCGAAGACCCCGCGCGATGAGCCCAAGCGCTGTTGCAAGGTCGCTTCGTGGAGACTGAGCGCGGGACGCGCGGCCACCTCGCTCACGAGCACTTCGGGCATCGCGGCTCGTGGTCGTTCGATCGCCGCGACGCGGCGGTTACGACGAACGCGCACCGCGACCACGCCCACCACGACGAACAGAACCAATAGCGAGACAATGACGACGATGGTCACGTGATCTCAATCGGCGACGGGCGCTTGACGCGTTGACTGACGACCTTGGAGGAAGCGCCAGGCACCATCGTGACGCCATAGAGCGCGTCCGCGGCCTCCATGGTGCGCTTTTGGTGGGTGACGATCAGCAGCTGGGCCTCGTCACGGAACTCGTCGACCAGACTGAGGAAACGCTGGAGATTGACGTCGTCGAGTGCCGCTTCGACCTCGTCCATCATGTAGAAGGGTGACGGACGTGAGCGAAAGACGGCGAAGAGGAACGCCAGTGCGGCCATTGACCGCTCTCCGCCCGAGAGCAGCGAGATGCGTCGGATGTTGCGTCCCATGGGTCGCACCTCGATCTCGACCCCCGTATTGAGCGGATCGTCCGGTTCGGTGAGGATGAGTCGTCCTTGCCCGCCGGGGAAGAGCATCGCGATGAGCGTCGAAAAGTGCTCGTTGACGTCAGCCACGGCGCTCGAGAAGGTCGCCATGATCTCTTCGTCGAGCGCTCGAATGACCTCTTGGAGCTCTCGGCGTGCCGTCCTGACGTCGCTCACCTGGGCGTCGAGTTCGCGATACCGGTCCTCTAAAGCGGCGAGCTCGTCGAGCGCCAGGGGGTTGATGGGTCCCAGTGACGTGATGCGGGCCTCGAGTTCGCCGACGCGCTGTTCGAGGGTGACTCCCTCGGCCAGATCGATGTGCGGAGCGCCGAGCATCTCGTGCGGCGCCCATCCGAGGTCTCGCAGGATGACTTCGTGAAGGTTCGCAATTTTGACGACCAGTTCGGCGTGCTCGATCTCGCGACGTCGCACGACCTCACTCAATTCACCCAGGCGAGTGTCGGCGTCGTGGCGCGAGCGTCGGATCTCTTCGAGGAGTTCGGCGCTGGCTCGAGAGGCCTCCAACTGTTCTCGGTAGGTCGAATCCATGGTCTCTTGGGAGACTCGGATCTCGTCAGCGGCCCGGGCCACCAAGCGCGCGAGACGTTCGAGCACCTCGAGGTCGAACTCGAGGGACTCACGTCGACCCGCTGCCTCGGCACGTTCGCTCGAGCGGCCCTCGAGTCGTAACTCGATTTCGCCCTGGCGCTGGGAGATGAGTCGACGTCGCTCGGCGAACGCCGCCTCGCGCCGGGCCAGAGACGTCGCCAGGGCGCTGACCTGTTCGCGCAGATCCCCCAACGCGGCGTGCGCCTCGTCTGACTGACGGCGCCGTTCGCCCGCCGTGCTGAGCGCCTCTTCAAGCGTCGGCAGTCTTTCACGCCAGTCGAGGAGTTCTGCGTCGATGGTGACGATCTGGCGGGTCAGTTCTTCGAATTCGCCGTCGAGTGCGTCGACTCCGGTGGCGAGATCGTCGAGGAGGATCTCCAATCGTCGTTGATCGCCGATCAATCCTTCGATCTCAGCTCGGACCTGAGCCAACTTCGAAGACGCCTGGTTGAGCCGGCGTCGCGCGCTGATCGCCGAGGAGTCGGCGATCTCGCGTCGCGCGCGCACTGGCGCGACGGCCCCTTGGGCCTCGAGCGCCACGCGCTGGGCCTCTTCGACGGTCGAACGCGTCACCAGTGCACGGCCCGAAGCCACGCGCCAGCCCGATGCTGCGAAGCGGTCTCCCTCACTCGTGACAATGACCAGCTCGGGATTCGCCGCCGCCAGATCGATACCGGACTCCCAGTCGGTGGCGACGAAGGCGCGTGAGAAGAGGGCGTCGAGCACCCGGGTCACGTGATCTGGAGCACCAGTTCGGGCGCGCACCAAGGTGCGCAGTGCCGTGGCGCCCTGGGGGACGGGCAGCGTACGCACGTCGCCGTCGGCGGCGGGCAGGATCAACCCCGCCCCACCCTCACGGCGAAGCGCCACCAGTGCGGCACGAGCCGATCGGCGTCCGTCCACGATCATCGCTCCGACCGAGGCTCCCGCGGCCGACTCCACCGCGCGTTCCCAGCCCGGGTCGATCTCGATCAGGTCGAGGAACGCGCCGAGGACCCCGTCGAGCCCACCGATGATCGCGCGCCCTCCGGCTCCGGAGAATTCGTCGAGCGCTCGGGCCAGGGCCTCGGCGCGGGCCTGGGTCCGGGCCGCGACGTCGGTCGATTCACGCAGCGCCTCATCGGCCGCGCTGCGCTCAGCCTCCGCAGTAGCGGCGTCGCTCTCGGCCGCTGCCAGTTCATCGGCCGCCCGGCGTTCGAGCGCCTCAGCGTCCGCCAGTGCGGCCTTGACCTTTTCATGGTCGCTCGTGGCCTCATCGAGTCGACGCCGGTGGTGAGCGATGCGATCGGTGCTTCGCCGCTCACTCTCGCGCAACGATCCAAGGGACCGCTCCAAGAGCGCAATACGCTGGCGCGCGGCGAGCAACGCAGCCTCGTCGCTCTCGATCGACATAGTGCCCCACGTCGCATCGAATTGAGACTCGGCCACTTCGAGCTCGTCTTGAGCCGAGGCCAGGCGTTCACGCCAGCTCACCAACTCCGTCTCTTCCGCGTCGATACCGGCGAGGTCTGCCGCCAGCTTCGCCGCATCCGCCTCGAGTGTGGCAATGACGTTCTCGTCGGCCGACGCGATGAGCGCCTGGCGCAGGGAGCGCTCTCGCTCGACGATCAGCGATGCCGTGCCCCGCGCCCGCTCCGCCAAGCCCTGGAGGGTGCCCAGGGTCGAGGCGAGGAGCTCTTCACGGCGACTGGCCATGTCCGCGGTGGCGGCGCTGGCCTGAGCATCGAGGGCCACCAGTTCGAGGCGAAGTTCGCGCTCCTTGCCCGACGAGCCTCGAAGTTCACTCTCCAGTTCGCTGCGCCGGCTCTCGAAGACGTGCAGACGCTCGGCGAACAAGGCGTGGCGCGCGTCTCGAAGTTCGGCCTCGACGTCGGAGAAACTTCGTGCCGAGGCCGCTTGGCGTTCGAGCGGGCGCATCTGACGACGTACTTCTCGAACCAGGTCTCCCAGACGCTCGAGATTCTCCTGGGTGGACGACAGCCGTCGTTCGGCGCGTTCCTTACGACGGCGGTGCTTGAGGACTCCCGCGGCCTCTTCAATGACGGCGCGTCGATTCTCCGAACTTGAGTTGAGGATCGAGTCCAACTGTCCTTGGCCGATGATCATGTGTTGTTGGCGCCCGACGCCGGAGTCGCTCAAGAGCTCTTGGACGTCGAGGAGTCGACACGTGGTGCCATTGATCGCGTACTCCGAGTCCCCGTTTCGAAACAGGGTTCGCGAGATCGTGACCTCCGCGCCGTCGATGGGCAGGCGCCCCGAGGTGTTGTCCAGGGTCAGGGCAACCTCAGCTCGTCCGAGCGCCGCCCGGTTGGCGGTACCCATGAAGATCACGTCGTCCATCCGAGCGCTTCGCAGAGCGCGGGTGCTCTGCGCGCCGAGCACCCACGTCACCGCGTCGACCACGTTGGACTTACCCGAGCCGTTCGGCCCCACCACGGCGGTGACGCCAGGCTCGAACTCGAGAACGGTGTTGTCGGCGAAGGACTTGAAGCCCTTCATGGTCAATCGCTTAAGAAACACGGGTAGACGCTAGCAACCTTCTCGAGCGACGTTCGTGCGTCAACTCTGGCACTTGGGGCAGTAGAAGGTCGAGCGACCTCGAAACACTTCACGAACAATGGGTTGGCGACATTGGTAGCACGCCTGGCCCTCGCGGTTGTACACCTGGTGGAACTGCTGGTAGGTACCGGGCTTACCGTCGGGGTCGACGAACTGCTCGTCGTCGAGGGTAGATCCCCCGTACTTGATGGCTTCGGTGAGGATCTCCGAGATCGCCCGGTGTAGTCGGCGGATCTCAATGGTCGACAGCGACTCCGAAGGTCGATCGAAGCGAAGGCCGGCGCCAAAGAGGATCTCGTCGGCGTAGATGTTGCCGATGCCGGCGATGATGTCCTGGTCGGTCAGCACGGCCTTCAAGGGCGTGGACCGGCTGCGCAGGATCGCTGCGAAACGGTCCCAGCCGATCTGGTCCTCGAAGGGATCGATCCCCAGATGGGCGAGCTCGGGAACGGCCTTCCTGATTCCCAGGCCGTCACCACCGATTGAGAGCCGCGCGAATTTCGATATCTCGACCTCGCTGCCCTCCGGCGGCGGGATCGAGACGTACATCTCTCCAAAGGTGCGCGGGTCCACGAAGCGCAACTCACCGCCTTGGCTGAAGGTGAAGACGGCGTGGGTGTGCTTGGGTTTGGGGTCCTTGGGCCCCTGGGCGCGCAACAGCTGACCCGACATCCCCAGGTGGATCACCAGATGAGTACCGTTATCGAGCGCGAGGACGAGGTTTTTGCCCAGTCGATCGACCGACTTGATCGCGTGACCTTCGATGAGGGTTCGAAAATCCTTCGCGGTCTTGTGGCGGCGCACGACGCGACCGTTGGTCAGTACCACCGACTTGACCTTGCGTCCGACCAGGTCGCGGGCCAACGAGGCCCGTACCGTCTCCACTTCGGGTAGCTCAGGCATCGTCGATTCCTTCCAGTGCACGTTGGGCCGCGCTCACTTCGGCCGCCTTCTTGGAACTCCCGGTGCCCCTGGCCAACTCGACGCCCGCCACGAACACCAGAGCAATGAAGCGGGCATCGTGCGAGGGACCCTCGGACTCGACCACGTAATCGGGCTCACCGCGGCCCTGTGACTCGCTCCACTGGCGAAGTCGCGTCTTGGGATCGGCGTCACCGGGGCGCAGCGCGGCGGTGGCGACGTCGGGTTCCAGAGTTGCTTGGACGAAGCGCTTCGCCGCGTCATAACCCAGTTCCAAATACATCGCGGCCACCACCGCCTCGAAGGCGTCGGCCAACAGTGACGGTCGCTCCGTACCGTTCTCCTTGTGCACACCTCGCCCCACGCGAAGGTAACGGGCGAGTTCGAGGCGCTGAGCCGCTCGCGCGAGCGAGGACTCATTGACGACCCTCGAACGAACCAGGGATCCGGTGCCCTCGTCGAGTGCGGGGAATCGAGTGACGATGAGATCGGCCACGGCGAGGTCCACGACCGCGTCACCAAGAAACTCGAGTCGTTCATTCGATGCACCACCGTGTTCTGCCGCGTAGCTCGAATGGGTCAGAGCCACGATGAGCGTCGCGCTCGTGGGAGCGAGTCCCAAGTGTTCGGCTAGCCCGTCCAGTGGCGAGAGCAGCAAACCCACGTGAATCGTTAGGCCACCTGCAGCTTGGCGGCCACGTAGTCAACGGCGTCACGTACCGAAACGAGGCCCTCGAGGTCCTCGTCGTCGATGTGGAATCCCGCCACGTAGGCCGAGAGGTTCTCCTCGAGGGCCTCGACCAGTTCGATCAGCGCCAGTGAGTCGGCACCCAGGTCCACGAAGGGGACGTCTTCGACGATCTCGTCGGGACTCTTCTCCAAGATCTCGGCCAGTTCAGTTCGCACCATACCCAAGATGGCACTGCGGTCCAGTGACGATGGATTCGTAGCGTCTTCGCTCATGCCCACTCCTTTGTGTTGCTGTTCCAGATTACCGAGCCGCGCAGACCGTAACGCTCATTAACCAGCTTGATCAGGACGAATGGTAGTGCGCAGTTTGTCGACGACTCCCGCCGAATCCATCTCGGCAGCCACACGCAGCGCGTTCATCACCGCGGTAGCGTTCGACGAGCCGTGACTGATGACACATATCCCGTTCAGTCCGAGCAGCATCGCCCCACCTTGGTTCTCGGGCGTCAACTCCCCCGCAACCGGTAGCAGGTAGTCCAAAAGGACGCGTCCGGCGGCCCTGGTCTCCTCGTTGGTCTCCACGACGCCGAGCACCGTGGTGAAGATGAACGTCAAGGCGCCTTCGAGGGTCTTGAGCGCTACGTTGCCGGTGAACCCGTCGGTGACGATCACGTCGACCGGTGCGGGGATGAGATCTCGACCCTCCACATTGCCCACGAAGTTGAGGCCGGCGATCGATGTCAGCAGACCGTGCGTCTCTTTCACGAGCGGGGTGCCCTTCGAGGACTCCTCGCCGATCGAGAGCAGGCCCACCGTCGGCGCGGCGACCCCGTAGTGGACGTTCACGTACGTGCTCGCCATCTGGGCGAACTGGACGAGCATCTCAGCGGTGCACTCCGCGTTCGCCCCCGCGTCCACCAAGACGCTGGGAGTCCGGCCCGGATTAGGAATCGGGGTGGCGATACAGGGTCGAACCACGCCGGGAAGGCGTCCCATGCGAAGCAGCGCCGACGCCATGGTGGCGCCCGTGTTACCGGCCGAAACCATCGCACTGGCCCGGCCGTCTCGGACGAGTTCTGCGGCGCGCACCAAGGAGGCGTCCTTCTTCTTTCGCACGCTCGACGCCGGATCGTCGTCCATGGCGATCACCTCGGAACACGCCACTACCTCAAGGCCGAGCGGGTCACCCATGAGGTGGGGAACTCCGACCAGGGTGACGCTGAGACCCAGCTCATCGACGGCGCGTCGCGCACCCGCAATGATCTCACCGGGAGCAAAGTCGCCACCCATCGCGTCAAGGGCGATGGGCAGCGTCAACTCAGTTGACCTCTACAGCCACACGGCCCTTGTACCAACCGCAGTTGGGACAGACAATGTGGGGCAACTTGGATGTCGCGCACTGGGGGCAGACACTGCGCGCGGGTCGGGCCAGGCGCCAATTGGCGGCACGGCGACTACGGGTCTTGGCTTTACTGGTCTTGCGCTTGGGAACGGCCATCGATCTTCACTTTCACCGCAACGGGCGGACCCGTCACACGTCGTTCGATTCCTCGGGCTCGGCGCCCGTAAATCTGAGTCCGTCAAGTGTAGCCCAGCGTGGGTCAATCGGCGTTTGACAGTCGCAAGTGGCCTCATTACGGTCGATGCCGCAGTAGGGGCACAGTCCGCGACAGTCCTCGCGACAGAGCGGTGCCAGGGGCAAATCGAGGAATATCGCGTCATGCACCAAGGGGGCCAGGTCGACGAAATCGTTCTCGATCAGGTAGGTCTCCTCATCGCCCGGCCCACGCTCATCGACGAAACGCTCGCGAACCAAGACCTCGCTCAAGCCCAGCACCGGTGCAGAACAGCGCCGACAGGTCCCGTGCCAGGGCGCTACGACCCGACCCTTGGCCCAAAGCCCGCCCGAGAAACTCTCCAGGCTCAGCGCGACACGAACGTTCGCCTCGGGGAACACGTCGGTCTCGGCCACACCGCGTGGGGCGAACTCGTGCGCCTCGTCAAAGGGCGCTTCGAAGGAGACGCCGATGCGCGAAGGAACGTCGCGCAGCAACTGTGCAACCGGTACGAGATATTCCGACGACACGGCCGTCAGTACGCGTCCTGATCGAAGAAGGACGACTCGGAGAAGCTCGGCGTCTCTTCGTACGCCGGCGCCGGTGCCGGCGACGGGCTGTGCAGCGATGGCGGTTCCTCGTCGATGAGCGACGTGGGCAGTCCCTGAGAGCTCAAACGCTCGCGTCCGGAACGGGCGGTCTTGAGCAGTCGCTCGAGCACGATTTCGAAGTTTCCGAGCTTTCCATCGATGAAGTCCTCGGATTGGTTGATCAACTGACGGGCTTGGGTATGGGCCTCGGCGATGATCTGTTGAGCGGTGAGGCGCGACTGGCGAACGATCTCGGTCTTGTCGACCATGCGAGCGGCCTCGGCGCGGACCTGGTCCATGAGCTGCTGGGCCTTTTGGACTTCGCCGGCCATCAGTTCCTCGCGGTCGCGCAGGGCCCAGCGCGCTTCGCGTATCTCTTCAGGCAGGCTGCGTAGCGCCTGTTCGAGTAGTGCGAGCACGTCGTCCCTCGGTATCAGGGCCGAGTTCGACAAGGGCATCTGCTTGGCACCGATGATGAGTTCAATCAACTCTCGCAGGTCCGATTCAATATCTCGACGCCCGTGGCGACCCGAGGTCTCGGCGAACTCTTCGGGATTCTCGTAGCCGTCAAAAACGGTCATCGGTCACCTCCGGGGAATCTCTCGTTCAGACGTAGCGCCACGGGAGCCGGCACGAAACTGGTCACGTTTCCGCCGTAGCGGGCCACTTCGCGCAGCAACTTCGAGGCGATGAAGGAGTGTCGCGAACTCGTTGGGATGAAGAGGGTCTCGACCCCGGACAGGGACCGGTTCATCTGAGCCATCTGCAGTTCGCTTTCGAAGTCGGACACCGCACGAAGTCCCTTGACAATGGCGGTGGCGTTCACGTCGCGCGCGACGTTCACGAGCAAGGTGGCGATCGAGACGATGCGCACGCTCGCCAGATGCGCACAGCTCTCGGCGATCATCTCTCGGCGCTCCTCGAGGTCGAAGAGGGCTTCGGACTTTTGGGGATTGCGTATCGCCGCGACCACGATCTCGTCAAAGATGAGCGCAGCTCGTTCGACCACCTCCAGGTGGCCATTGTGGAATGGATCGAAGGAACCAGGAATTAGCCCGACGGTCACTCAACTTCCCCTTCACTGGGTTCCAGCATTGTTACGAGCGTAGTGCCGTAGCGCTTCAATTTGGTGACGAGCCATCCCGGCGGAGGGTCCATATGCCGGTCGTTCTCGACCACCACCCGGCCTGCGCGCACGCCGTTCAACAGGACTTCGAGGTCGAGGGCTCCGTAGGGCGGGTCGGCGAGGACGAGGTCAAGGTCCGCCGGAGCCGACCACGCCGGCAGGGTGCAGCGTACGAACAGCGCCTCCCCGTCGAGGCCGAGGGGCTCGAGATTCGCCTTCGCAGCAGCCAGGCATGCGGCGTCGCCGTCGACGAAATATGCCTTGGCCGCCCCACGTGAAAGTGCTTCGATGCCCATGGCTCCTGATCCGCAGTAGAGATCGGCGACCACCAGACCCCTCAGACCCCCACGGCTCTCGAGCATCGAGAAAATCGCCTCACGGGCGTAGTCGGTGGTGGGTCGAACCGAAGACGGCAACTTCGCCTTCAAGGGTCGCCCGCGGGCCGCTCCACCGATTACTCGCACTCCTTTAGGGTACGCCTTTTGAATTCGAGACTGAATCTGGCGGCGCTTGGGGGAATTGACCTGCTCGCTCGAGCGTTCTCCACGTCACCGTGGCGTTGCTCGTGGTCCCCCTCGACACGCACCGATTCCTCGCAGCACCTTCACGACTTGAAGAGGTAGTCGGCTTCCTCGGGCTCGATGAACAGACGGAGCTCGTCAACCAACGCCGGCTGGGCGCTGAGTCCATGGTGTTGCACGAGTTCACTCGCCGCGGCCTGGGCCGCGATGAGCAGGTCCTCGTCCTCGCGCAATGAGGCGAGGCGCAAGTCGCTTCGACCGCGCTGTCTCGAACCGAGTAGCGTTCCCTCGCCACGAAGCTCGAGGTCGACTTCGGCCAGGGCGAATCCGTCGTTCGAGTCGACCATCGCGCGCAGACGCGCCTCCCCCTCGCCATTGGGAGGGACCCCCAGCAGATAGCAGTAGCTTTGGCGCTCGCTGCGCCCAACGCGCCCCCGCAACTGGTGAAGCTGGGCCAGCCCGAATCGCCAGGCGTCTTCGATCACGATGACGGTGGCCTCAGGGACGTCCACGCCGACTTCGATCACCACCGTGGCGACCAGAACGTCGAGCTCGCCCGAGCGAAATTGCGACATCACCGACTCCTTCTCGGGCCCTTTCATCTGACCATGCAGCAAGCCAATCGCCAATCCGCGCAGCTCGCCCAGGGCCAGTCGAGTCCGCTCCTGGACGGCACTGGCCGCTTCGATCCGATCGGACTCCTCGACCAGTGGACAGATCACGTACGCACGGTTCCCCAGCGCGACTTCGGAACGCACACGTTGCCAGCAGGTCTCGATCGCGTCGTCCTCGCTCAGCCATTGGGTCGAGATCTCCAGTCGTCCGTGGGGCATCTCGTCAAGGACGGAGCGATCGAGGTCGCCAAAGACCACCATCGCCGCGGTGCGAGGAATCGGCGTCGCCGTCATCACCAACAGATCGGGGTCGGCGGCCTCTTCGGAGTGTTCGCGGCCATTTTCTCGAAGGATGGCGCGCTGTTCGACCCCGAAGCGATGCTGTTCGTCGATGACGATCATCCCCAACGAACGAAATCGGATGTCATCGTTGAGCAGGGCGTGGGTCCCCACCACGATGTCGACCGTTCCGTCGCGCAGCCCGTCAAGGACCCGCTGACGATCCTTCGCGCGTATCCGACCAGTCAGCAGCTCGATCGAAAGTGGGCGAACCCCGCCCAAGACATTGGGGTCTGGCTGGTCGAGCCCCGCCAGGTCCTCGCGAAGTGACGCGAGGTGCTGTTCGGCGAGCACCTCGGTGGGGACCATGAGCGCACCCTGGCGGCCCCCGTCGATCGACGAGAGAAGGGCCGTCAACGCGACGACCGTCTTTCCCGAGCCGACGTCGCCCTGCAAGAGCCGGTGCATCGGTAGGGCGCCCGAGAGATCAGCCGCCATCTCACCGAGCACTCGGCGTTGGGCTCGCGTGAGCGTGAAGCGATGATTGGCGAGGAACCGACGCACCAGAGACGCTCCGGGCGTGCTCATTGAGCCGGGCGTGACGTCGAGGTCTTCTTCGGCGATGGGGTGTCGGATTCCCGTTGCCGTCTCTTGCATCCGACGCCGTCGCAGCGCCAGCAGGAGTTGGAGCCGCAAGAACTCATCGAATACCAAGCGACGACGGGCCGGTGCCACCTGGGTGAGGTCCTCGGGCAGGTGAATCCCCCAAAACGACGCCGTGCGGTCCACCAAGTCGAGTTGGGTAATCATGGCGTGCGGTACCGGGTCGAGCAGCGGACCGGCCCGACGCAGGGACTGCTCGATGAATCCCCCGATCTCCCAGCTAGTCAGTCCGGCCTTACCCGAGGCCGGATAGATCGCCACGACTCGACCAATACGTGAGCCATCTCGTTCGTCACCCGTTGGCCCGACGATGACGTCGACGACTGGATTAGTCATCTGGCGCTGCCCTCGAAAGTCGCCGACCTTGCCAAAGAAGAGCGCCTGGACTCCGGGTACCAACTGTCTCTCACGCCAGGCTTGGTTGAAGAACACGACTTTGAACGATCCACCGTCGTCGACGAGCGTGACCTCGACCATGACCCGTCCTTGACGCGTGCGTCGTGCGACCACTTTGCGGACCTCGCCGAACACCGCAGCCTCGTCGCCCACGGCCAAGTCGGTGAGGTCGACTCGCTTGGTGCGGTCGATGTAACGACGCGGATAGGTCGTCAACAAGTCAAAGACGTTCTCGATACCTATCGAGGTGAGCGCGGCGAGTCTCTTGTCACCGACGTTGCGCAACTGCGAGACCGGCACGTCGCCCAACTGGCGTAATCGGCGCGGCGCCGCTTCGCTCACTCGATGCCGAAGTAGTAGGGGTAGAGCGGCTGACCCCCGTGATGGACTTCCACACTCAACCTCGGGTGCTCTTCAGCCAGGTACTCGGTGATCCGCCGGGTGTTGGCCCGCGACGCATTTTCGCCCTCGATGATCGTGAGCAGTTCATGTTCGGGTCGAATCAGCCGCGACAACAGTTCATTACTCGCCACGGCAATCGAATCGGCGATGGACCTCACCCCATCAGAACTGAGTCCGATCCAGTCGCCCACGTGGACCTCACCCACGTCGCTCGTCGTGTCTCGCACCGCCTGGGTGACCTCAGCGGCCACCACGTTGCGAGCCGAGACGGACATCGCCTCGCGGTTCTCTTCCGCCGATGAGTCCGGGTCGTACTCGAGCAGTGCAGCGAACCCTTCGACGATCGAGTTGGTCGGTACCACGCTCACCAGTACGTCGACCAGTGCACCGACCTGTTCGGCCACCGGTCGGATGTTCTTGTTGTTGGGCAGAATCACGACCTCGCTCGATCCACAAGAGCGAACGGCCTCGACGAGTTCCGCGGTCGACGGATTCATCGACTGGCCGCCCTTCACCAGGACCCGAACACCGAGGGATCGAAAGATCCGCCCGACGCCGTCACCGACGACCACGGCGACGACCGAGGTTCGCGCAACGGGCCCGGATTCGTCATTCACCTGCTCGATGCTCCCCTCGCGAACCCAGCGTTGCTCGATGACCTGGTCACTCAGGTCGCTCACCCGTATGTCGCGTGGTCGCCCGGCGTCGAGGGCGGCTTCGATCGCGGCACCGATGTCATCGGTGTGGATATGGCAGTTGTAGAGACCCTCGCCACCGACGATCACGATCGAGTCGCCAATCCCCGACCAGACCTCACGAAACGCGTGCAACTTGGCGTCCTCGGCTTCGAGCAGGTACATCACCTCATAGCGCAGATCGGCAATGGTCGACTCCTGGTCACCTGGATCCTCGTGCACGTTCACCTGGACCGTCGCCAGTGCCGGTGCCTCGGGCAGCGGGTCGTCGGCGACCACCTTGCACAAGGCGTCATAGAGCAAGAGCAGTCCCGTCCCACCGGAGTCGACGACACCCGCTCGTTTCAGTACCGGCAGTTGCTCGGGCGTGAACGCGAGGGCCGAGCGCGCACGGTCGCGTGCGGAGCGAACCAGGTTGGTCAGCGACTCACAGTGCGCGCGCGCACCTTCGGCTGCGGCACGAGCGATGGAGAGCATCGTGCCCTCGACGATACGAACCACCGCTTGACGGGCCTGGACGTCGGCGTTCTCGAGCGATTCAGCGAGCAACTCGGGTGCGACGTCGCCGTCGGAGGGAAATTTGGCGACCAGGCCCCTCAACATCTGCGAGAGGATCACCCCGGAATTTCCGCGTGCTCCCATGAGCGAACCATGGGCGATGGCCCTACAGACCTCGGACATCGGTGCATTGTGCTCTAAAGGGTCCAATTCCGCAGTCACCGACTCGATCGTCAGGGTCATGTTCGTTCCCGTGTCCCCATCGGGAACCGGGTAGACGTTGAGCCGATTGATGACGTCCTTGTGCGAGCGCAGGAGATCGGCGAAGGTCGAGATCGCACTACGTAACTGACCTGCGGACAAGGAAGTGGGAGAGGCCATCGCTAGCGATGCTACAATGGTCCTTCGGTTAAACCGGCGTCGCCAAAGGGCTGCGGTCGGGAAAAAGGAGAAAGTTCATCATGGCATCCGTCTGCGAAATCTGCGGTAAGAAGCCGTCATTCGGCATGAACGTCTCGCACTCCCACCGTCGTACCAAGCGTCGCTGGAATCCGAACATCCAGCGCGTTCGCGCACTCGTGGGCGGAACTCCGATGAGGATGAACGTCTGCACGGGGTGCATCCGCTCGGGTAAGGTCACCAAGCCCGTGCGCCGAAGTACGACGGCCTGATCGAAGCATCCTCACAGGCGGTGTTGCCAGCCGCTTCGATCGAAGGTTTCGCCGAGCAGCGTGCGAACAGTCGGGTCGGCCACGACCACGCCGATGCTGATCGGTGGGTTCAAGCCGCGATCGTGGAACATCATGCGAAGTCGACCAGGCACATTCGTGACCATGAGTAACTCGTAGTCCTCACCACCGCCGATCGCCTCTTGCTGACTGGCGCCGTGGGCCACGGGTATCTCCCCGAGTTCGAATCCGACTCCCGAGGCATCGGCCAAGCGGTGCAGGTCTAGACCGAGTCCATCACTGAGGTCCATCATCGCGTGCACCCTCGCCCCTCGCGCCGCCATCCCCTCTCGCAGCCGTGGCCACGGACGGCGATGAGCGACGACCAGATCATTGTTGAGCGGCGCGCCGTCACGACGTAGGCGAAGGCCGGCGGCCGAACGCCCCAGCGGACCGGTCACCAAGATCTCGTCACCGGGCCGCGCGCCGCTGCGAAGTACCGCAGCCCCGTCGGGACATTCTCCAAAGACCGTGACCGCGACCGTCACATCGTGGCCCTGGGCCAGGTCGCCGCCCACGATGGGACAACCCGTGATCGCCGCCGCATCGGCAATCCCTCGATGCAGCTCCTCAAGATCGGTGCCCACCGGTGCACTCACCGCGACCACGGCCCCTCGCGGTCGGGCCCCCATCGCGGCCAGGTCCGAGATGGCCGAAGCGACTGCCTTGAAGCCCAGATCCTCTAATGGAAAGATCCCACCGTCCAGGTGCACCCCCAGAACGGCGACGTCGGTACTCACGATGGCCTGGCCAACAAATGGGGCGAGTACGGCAGCATCGTCACCGATATGGTGCTCACCTTTGGGGATTGTTCGTAGGCCAACGATTGTCGCGATACGCTCCAGTACGTCGTCTTCGCGCCGGGAATAATCCTTTTGGGGGGTGGTTGGGTCAACCGGCGTGGGCATGACGCATTCTTAACATCCGGCGAACGTACAAGAACGGTCGCCGGGAACGGAGGAACACGACGTGACGTACCCAACCGGCAACAAGAAACTCATCGCATGGGTGCACGAGGTGGCAGAACTCACTACCCCCGATCGTATCCATTGGTGCGATGGCTCCGCGCAGGAGTACGACGATCTCTGCCAGTTACTCGTTGATCAAGGAACCTTCACCAAGCTCTCTGACGCGAAGCGACCCAACAGTTACTACGCCACCTCTGATCCCGGCGACGTCGCGCGCGTGGAGGACCGGACGTTCATCTGCTCGAAGAACGAGATCGACGCCGGACCCACGAACAATTGGCGCGATCCATCAGAGATGCGAGACACGTTGAACCAGCTACTGGCTGGATCGATGAAGGGTCGTACGATGTACGTGGTCCCCTTCTCAATGGGTCCGCTCGGATCGAACATCTCGCACATCGGTGTGGAGATCACAGATTCGCCCTACGTGGTCGTGTCGATGCGGATAATGACGCGCATGGGAAAGGGTGCGCTCGACGTCTTGGGCGACGAAGGTGCATTCGTCCCCTGCCTGCACTCGGTGGGAATGCCGCTCCAAGACGGTGAGCCCGACGTCAAGTGGCCCTGCAACGCGGACAACAAGTACATCGTCCAGTTCCCCGACACCCACGAGATCGTCTCGTACGGTTCGGGGTACGGCGGCAACGCCCTGCTCGGCAAGAAGTGCTTCGCACTGCGCATCGCCTCAGTACTCGCGCGCGACGACGGTTGGCTCGCCGAACACATGCTCATCCTCAAGTTGACCAATCCCGCCGGTGAATCACGCTATGTTGCTGGCGCCTTCCCGAGTGCCTGTGGAAAGACCAACCTGGCGATGCTCGTGCCGACGGTGCCGGGGTGGAAGGTCGAGACCATCGGTGACGACATCTGCTGGATGAAGCCAGGACCCGATGGTCGCCTGTACGCGATCAATCCGGAGGCGGGTTTCTTCGGCGTGGCTCCCGGGACGAACCTCGAGACCAACCCCAACGCCATGTACTCCATCGAGGCCAATACGATTTTCACCAACACCGCGATCACCGCCGATGGCGACGTCTGGTGGGAGGGCATGGGCGAACCCCCGGCCGGAATGACTGATTGGAAGGGACAGCCCTGGTCCAAGGAACTCGGAACACCGGCCGCCCATCCCAACTCGCGATTCACCGCCCCAGCCCAACAGGATCCGGCGATTGCCCCTGAATGGGAGGATCCGGCCGGCGTGCCCATCGACGCCATACTCTTCGGCGGTCGGCGCGCCAGCGTCGTCCCGCTGGTGTTCCAGTCACGCACCTGGGATCACGGCGTCTTTCTCGGTTCGATCATGGCCTCAGAGACCACCGCTGCCGCCACGGGTGCAGTGGGCAATCTTCGCCGCGATCCCTTCGCCATGTTGCCATTCTGCGGATATAACATGGCCGACTACTTCGGTCATTGGCTCACGTTCTCGGACCGCTTCGATGAAGCGCGACTGCCCAAGATCTTCTACGTCAACTGGTTTCGCAAGGGCGCCGACGGGCGCTGGCTGTGGCCGGGATACGGTGAGAACAGCCGCGTGCTCGAATGGGTCTTCGAACGTAGCGCGGGTCGCGGCGATGCCGTCGAGACGGCTATTGGCTGGGTGCCCACACCTGGCGCGATCAACATCGAAGGACTCTCGGTGACCAACGAGGACATGACTGAGTTACTCACCGTCCACGCCGACGACTGGCGCGCCGAAGTCCCGCTGATCCGCGAGCACTACGGCCAGTTCGGTGAGCGCATCCCGGCCAAACTCGTGGCCGAAGTCGACGAACTCGAACGACGACTGGCCTGAATCCAGCACGCTCGCGAGGATTCTTGGACTATTCGGCTGTCTCAGCGTCAGCCACGATCAGGCGAGGACCCGACGGCCAATCGAAGTAACGCCACGTCCAGTTGATCATGACGCGAATCTTGTTGCGAAAACCAACGAGGTACCACAGATGCAGCCCCAGCCAGGCGAGCCAACCGGCCGTTCCCTTGATGACGCCACCTCGAGGAAGCTTCGCCACAGCCGCATGGCGCCCTATCGTCGCCATGATGCCCTTGTTTCGGTACCGGAACGCCACCGTCTCTTGGCCCTCGAGCACGCGCAGGATCTGCTGTGCGCAGTGGCGTCCGGACTGGATCGCCACCGGCGCCAACTGCGGACAGAACTGCGTTGCGTCCATCGGCACCGCGGCGGCGTCGCCCACCGCCCACACGTTGGAACTCTCGACGAGTCGAAGGTCCCCCGTCACCCTGGCGCGGCCCCCGGGACCTGGAGAGGCCTGCAAATCATGGGCCAACGTCCCGCTCGCGGTGACACCAGCGGCCCAGACCACCGCAGCGGTCTCGATGCGCTCGCCATCAGAAAAACGAATGGCGTGCTCCTCGACTTCGATGACTGATCGTCCCAAGTCGATCTCGACCCCGATCTGTTCGAGCTCCCTTTTGGCGTAGCGACTGGCGGACTCCGGAAAGGCCGTCAAGAGGCGCGGGGCGAGGTCGACCAGCAGCACCCGGACCTTCGCGGCGTCGAGGCGTAGGCCGTCTCGCTTGATGGCGATTCGAATCAGTTCTGAGAGGGCGCCCGAGGTTTCCACGCCCGTCGGACCACCTCCGACGACGACGAAGTTGAGGGTGACCGGCGACTGCTCGGCGAGAACGTCAGCCCGCTCGAGAGCGAGGAGCAGTCGATTTCGAAGCTTGCGGGCGTCGGCGAGTGAGTACAGGGGCATGGCGTACTTGGACGCACCGGGAATGCCGAAGTAGGCGGCGGTCGCTCCGGTGGCGACGACGAGGTGATCGAAGGTGAGCTCCGAATGGTCTTCGAGGACCACGAGACTGCGAGCGTGGTCAACGAGTGACACCTTGGCGTGGCGAAACCCGATGTTATCGGCGTGGCCGAAGATCGTCCGGATGGGATACGCCACGTCCGCCGGCTCGAGTCCGGCCGTGGCTACTTGGTAGAGCAACGGCAAGAAGGTATGGAAGTTGTGCTTGTCCACGATGGTGACGCGAACATCCTGGTTGGCGAGGCCGCGCGCGACCGCGACGCCCGCGAAACCGCCACCGATGATGACCACGTGAGGCAGGTGCGAGAGATCTCGATAGGCGGGCTTGCTGCTCGTCGACGTCGCCATATCCCACTACAGCATAGGCAGTCGGACCTCGGTCTGGGTCAGGACTCGGCGAAATGGCGACTCGTCCAGTAGACGAGGCCGGCAACGAAGGTGAGCACCGCGAGCAATTGATCACCGACGGAGAATCTCATCGTGATCGCCACCGGTATCAGTGCGCCGATCACCCAGAGCAACTGTTGGCGAACCGCGAAGCGCGCAAAGGTCCGCCCCTGGGCGCCCGCAGCGACATTGCGTTGGGTGATCGCGTCAAAAGTCGGCTGGGCCACCGCGGCGCACAGACCGAGCCAGCCGGCCAGTGCGATCTGGACGAGCAAGGTGGGGCTGGCCGAAGCCAGAGCGGCTCCGGTTCCCGTGGCGAGCAGGGCCAAGGCCAGCAACGTCGATTCCTTGAGCGAATTACGCACTCGCGTCACGAGGGCAAGGCCGAGCAGTGCGCCCAGAGCGCTCAGCACGAGGGCAAAGGCGAAGTATCCCAGTCCGGCGTGTTCGCGCCTCAGCCCAAAGGCCAGCAGGAACGTAGCGAATCCAACGGTGAACCTCATGAGCGCGGCAGCGAAGAGACCCCATACCACTTCGGAATCGCCGAGTGGGTTGAGTGCGTGCAAGTCTCGCTCGGTCTGACTCAGAGCCGTCACCTCATCTCGTACTGCTCGAGTTGGACGCTGCAAACGCATGCTCGCGACGGTCGCAGCCAAGTAGACAAAGGAAGCAGCGATCAGGACGCTCGACGCTCCGACTCCTTTCAACAGCCCCGCACCCAAAGCGCCGGCGATCAGTCCCGCCAAAGTACCGAGCAGCGTGAGCTGGGCATTGAAACCCGCGAAGCCGCCTTGTGCTCCGGCTCCCTCTCCCGGCCAGCCCGCTTGTCCCACATCCTTCGCGTGAGCACGCAGCTGATCGGTTCGAGCCATTTCGGGAACGAGTGCTCCGCGCGTCACCACGTACAGTTTTGAAGAGATGAGCACCAAAAAGGCCTCGGGGAAAAGCCAGAGCGAATTGAGGTGCTGACTCATGGTCCAACACAACAGGGCTCGAAGTCCCGCCGACATCGCCACGAGGATCCTTCGCCCGTTGGCGGAGCGGTCGATCAGTGGCCCGAGCACTGGCGAGACCACGGCGAATGGCGCGATGGTGATGAGTAGGTAGGCCAGCACCTTGCCCTTGGCTTCAGTCGGTGACACTGAGAAGAACAGAGAACCGGCCAGCGAAACGGTCACGAACGTGTCGCCGGCCATCATGATGACGTGCACCAATGCGAGCCGACCAAAAGCGGTTTGCTGGTCGAAAAGGTCCTGGGCTGAGGCCCACGCTAAAGAGCCAAATCCCCGTCGCCGCATGATGATCAAGCGTAGGTGATGAGTGGTTCGCGCACGACATTGCGACAAGGTACGACACAAGAGCGAGAGCACCGCCGGCCCACTCGGGGCCCCTTGCGCCCGGCGCTAATTCGAAAAGCAACCAAGTTTGTACACGAGTTGGGGCAACCGTGCGGGTTTGCACCACCGAAGTCGCGAAGCGATCTCCCACGTTTCGCTCGCGGGTCGATAGCGCAAGACCTCAGTGACCCCGATCTCGTTGGGCGATGTACCGACCGTTGCCCAGGCGAAGGCCCAACCAGCGTGGCAACCGAAATTGTCTAGCGAATCGAGGACCAACGCGCCTCCGAAGGCACCGGCCAGCGAACCAGGTGTGCACGAGGTGGCCCACGCCGCCTCCGAAGACGTCGGTCCGGCGCCGCCCACCGCGCTCGCCATTGCTATGAACAAAGCAGCGGTGGCGACCACCCTCGCATATCTCATAGACCACCATTCAACATCCCAGAGACTCCAATGCTCAGCGAGACCTGACCATCCCGCTAAACGCCACGCCCATCGCCACCTCCCAGTCACCATCGTCGATGGGGGCGGACGCGACGTCATCGAGGTTGCGCCCGAAAATCAAGACTTGCATGACCACGGCAATCGTATGCGCCGAAAGGTCACTGCGGAGCCAGCCGTGCTCTTGTCCGTAGCCGATGACGTCACTGAGTCGATCAGTCAGGCGTACTTGGGCGTCGCCGATTGCCGACTTCAACGCCGGTCGAGTCTGCGCAGCCGCGACTATCCTCAGGCGAAGCGCTCGACGACTACGTCGCTTCTTGCCCGACGAAACGAGTTCGACCAGTGGAGCCACCGCTTCGACGAAGTCGTCGAATGTCTCCACCGTGGTGCTCACTTTGCTCAACGCCTCGATATCCTCATCGACCAGCTGGGAGAAGATCTTCTCGTACGCGGCTTCAATCACTCCCTCTCGCGATCCGAAATGGTGATACACCGAGCCATAGTTGACTCCGGTCACCTCGCAGATCTCGGGTATGCGAATCTGGGACTCGTCACTCAAGATAAGGCGTTCGGCGACCGCATCTAGCACCGTATTCATCACCGGAATCGATCGGCGTTGCTTGACCACCGACAAAATTTATCCGATGTCCATCTCAATTACTACCAAGTCACCCAAATCGACGCGCAGGACCTCATACGTTCAATACCCAACGACGGCCCAACGACGCGACCAACGCCGTTAGGGTGGCGACGCAAGCACAGAACGCACTTCTAGTTGCGTCGTCTGCACTTGTACAACATCGAAGACACAATTCGTCACACCGGCGAGAGGAATGTATGAGACCCCCAGTTCTGCAGATCATCATCGGAAGTACGCGACCGGGTCGCGTCGGACCGGCCATCGCCGCCTGGTTCGCCGGACGCGCCAAAGCTCACGGAGGCTTTGAGGTCGAGTTGATTGACATCGCCGACTTTGGTCTACCACTGTTGGACGAACCAAATCATCCGATGGCTCGCAAGTACACGAAGGATCACACCATGCGTTGGTCGGCAACGATCTCGAATGGGGACGCCTTCGCCTTCGTGGTTCCTGAATACAACCACAGCTTCAACGCGGCCACGAAGAACGCGATCGACTTCCTCTACCACGAATGGCGTTTCAAGCCGGCGGGCATCTTGAGTTACGGCGGCGCGGCGATGGGGACGCGATCCGCTCAGGCGCTCAAGCCCGTGTTCGCTGCACTGAAGTTATTGCACGCTGGTGACGTCTCGGTACCCCTCGTGAACAATCCCGTCAAGGACGGAGTCTTCCACCCCAACGAGATACTCGCGAGCGCCGCCGACGCCCTGCTCGATGAGATCGCCATGAGCGTACCGGCACTCATCGAACGCAGAAGCCGGGCGAAGACTACAGCGTGACCGGAGTTGCCATCGGGAAATTGTTCGTCGCGGTCCAGGATCGATCCCTTCGCACCGCGAAGGCTTCGTAGCCGTCGAGCTGCTCGACAGTACGCAAAACTTCCTCCCCACCGACGACGAGCGCGGTCGCCAGGGCGTCGGCCAGACCCAGGTCGTCGCCACACACCGTGGCCGATGCCAGACGAGCCCGGTGTACGCCGCTGAACGGGTCGAAGAGGTGCGCGCCACGTTCGTAGTCGCCCGAGGTCGCGATGCTGGAGCGAACCTTCGCCACGCACGCCAGGCGCTTGGTATCGAAGGGGTTGACGATTCCAACCTGGAACGCCGACGAGTCGCCGGGGCGACCCGATACAGCAACATCACCAGCCGCGTTCACGATGGCCCCTTGAGCACCGAGACCAACCAGCACTCCGAGCGCTCGTTGAGCGGCCCAACCTTTCACGTAGCCCGTTGGGTCGACTCCACCGGGCATCGACCAGGGATCGAACCAACCCAGGGTGATCGCC
>JABEUR010000081.1 GCA_013044405.1 Acidimicrobiaceae bacterium
TCGATGAGGGCGCGTTCGTGGTTGCTCAGTGCCTCGAGACGCTCCTTGAGCCCGAGCGCTCGCTCTTGGCGAATACGGTTCAAGAGCTTCTCCCCCGCGGACGTCACCGCAACGAGGCACGCCCGTTTGTCCTCCGGGTCATCGGTTCGCACGATCAGCCCGAGTTCCTCCATGCTCGACACGACTCTGGTCGCCACCGGCGCCCCCACCGATTCGAGCGAAGCGAGACTACTGATGCGAATTGGCCCCGCCACTTCCAGGGTCGCCAGGGCCGAAAGTTGGGACTGCGTGAGTTCGACGTTCGTATGGCGCCGAAGGATCCTCACCAGTCGGTTGATCGCCAGCTGGAGCCTCATCGCCTCGGTGTCGCCAGCCGATAGGAGACTGGGCGTACTCACCGTACGACCTCACCCTCGACGGCGACCTCACCGGGCACCGCGCCAGAAGACAGCGAGGCGTCGCCCAGATGTTCAGCGACCGAAAGCTCCTGGTGCACGTAGCGCTTGCCCCGCATTGCCGAGAAGACCGCTCCGATCAACGAAAGGATGACTGCGACACTGAACACGATGATCAGGCCGTGATGGAAAGGTGCCAGGATGAGGCTCGGAAAGAAGTGCTTGCCCGTGAGCACCGCCCATTGAGCATTACTCACGTGCGCGGTGGCCTGGCTCCCGAGCAGACTCTTGAGTGGGTTGAATCCGAGGAACGTCGAGAACAGGCTGCCCACGGGCGGCAGGTTCGCAATGGCGTGGGCCTGGGTGACGCTGACCCCGTGTGCGCTCAGACCCTTGAACATCGAAGTCGGCAGGGCGTTGGTCAGACCGACGATCATCAAGGAGAAGAAGATTCCAATGGACAGAACCATCCCGGAGTTCATGAAGGCCGCCTGAATGCCGGCGGCGCCTCCTCGTTGATCGGCCGGCACGCTGTTCATGATGGCGGTGGAGTTCGGGGCCGAGAACATCCCGCTTCCCATGCCGTTGATCAAGATCATGAGCGCGAAGACCCAGTAGCTGAAATCAGTGGGCAAGAGCAGCAGCCCGATGAAACTCATCGCGAAGATGGCCAAACCAGTGGTGGAGAGGGTGCGGGCTCCCTGGCGGTCCGAGAGGAAGCCCGAGACCGGTCCCGCGATCAAGAAGCCGAGGGTCAAGTGCAGCAGATAGATGCCCGCCCACAGTGGTGTCGCGGAGTAGGCGTAGCCGTGCAGGGGAAGCCAGATTCCCTGTAGCCAGATGATCAACATGAACTGGAGACCACCGCGCGAGATGGCCGCAGTGAAGCCGGCGAAACTCCCGGTGGAGAAGGCCCGAATCTTGAAGAGACGTACGTTGAACATCGGAGAGCTCACCCGGGTCTCGATGGCGAAGAACGCCACGAGAAAGACCACCCCGATGATGAACGCGCCTAGGACCCGAGGTGACGTCCAGCCCATCGATGAGCTTCCGTAGGGTTGGATCCCGTAGACGATGGCGACCAGCAGCGACGTGAGTCCGACGGCGAAGGTGAGATTGCCCCACCAGTCAATGGTCGCCGCCGTGCGCTTCCCGTTGTCGTGAAGGCTCACGTAGCCCCATATGGTCCCGAGAATCCCGAAGGGGACCGACACCCAAAACACGAGGCGCCAGTCGCCGATCGACAACAGCCCACCGGCGATCAAACCAATGAACGATCCGCCGATCGCCGCAACTTGATTGATGCCCATGGCCAGTCCGCGCTGGTCGGAGGGAAAGGCGTCGACGAGGATCGCACTCGAGTTCGCGAAGAGCATCGCTCCACCGACCCCTTGAACGAGGCGCCACAGCACCAACCACAGGGCGCCCGAACCCGCGTGGTAGGGATCGAGCGCGAGGAGTATCGAGGCCACGGAAAAGACGGCGAAGCCCAGGTTGTAGATGCGTACTCGGCCCATGATGTCACCGAGACGTCCGAGGCTGATCACGAGCACCGCGGTGACCAGTAGATAGCCCTGGAGCAGCCAGAGGAGATAGCCGACGTTCCCGGGCGAGAGGGGATTGATCCCGACGCCGCGAAAGATCGCCGGCAGCGAGATGAGGATGATCGAGGAGTTGATGGTGGCCATGAACATACCGAGAGTCGTGTTGGTCAGGGCTATCCACTTGTATCGCTCGGGATGCGGTGGTGTTCTTCTTGCCACTATTGAAGTCTCCCATATACTTGCTTGACTTCAAGCAAGTATATCGCCTCGACGGCGTGATCGGCGCGATTCTCGCCTCCGCTATCGCCGGGCCGCCGATTCAGAGCCCTGACGCATCAGCGATCACAACTGGGCGCGCACTGCCCCACTGGGAAAGGCCCTGGTGTGGACATTGAAGTAGTAGAAGGCGGGAAATCGCAAGAGACTCTTGGCCACCACGCTCGTGACCTTGACGCAGGCGGGCTTCGTGCGGTTGAACATCTTGACGTTCAGTGTGACGACGACCCCACCATCGACACCTTTCTTACCCGCGTGGATGTGCGCTGCCTCCACCACGCCCAGTCCGCGATCGTAAATCCGGTAGCAGACGGTGTCACTGACGGCGTTCACCTTGACAGTCCCCTTGGCGTATCCGGACGTCTTCATGCCCATTCCCCCGGCGACGCCCGAACCGGTCGCGTCCACGACGAAGGTCTTGTTCGTCGGGGCTGCCCACGCTGTCGATGCTCCAGCGAGTGCCAGTGCGCCGAGCACGACGCCCGTGACGAGGAACTTCTTGACGTCCATTCACTGACTCCTTGCTCGTTCGAAGTTTCGCCTGGCGTGGAGCATAAGGCAAGCGCACCCCTCAGGGAGCAGATTCAACCCGCTTCGACCCTCGTCAACTCGACCGCGCCATTCACGACCCGGTTCGGTCCGCTGGCCCCGCCGTGAGCAGCGTCGATCCGGCACGATACTGGGTCCTGCCCCCTTCGGCGAGGTGCCACACGCACTGGCGCCCTTGAACCTGCCATTCGTACGCCCCTCCCACGAGCGCCGTCTCCTCGTCAATGCCGACCAGCGTCACGTCTTGTTCGTGCGGAAGCACGAATCTCGTGACCAGGTCGGGAATCCTGGCCGCGAACGCATCGAAGTGCGGAATGACTCTCAGGTGCGGAAGTAGGCCCAGACCTTGAGTCCCACCTTCGCGTGGGTGACGTAGCGACGGCACCCACGAGGTCAGGGCCATCGCTCCGGCGCTGCACCCGGCGAGGGCCGATCCACTGCGCCACGCCTCGACGATCGCGTTCCATACTTGTGTACCGCGAAGCGTGTCGCAAAGGAATCCGGGGTGGCCACCCGACAGATAGATCAACCCTGCGCCGGCCACCTGAGAAGCCAGGGTCTCACTCTCGGCATCGCCACGATCGCTTATGGGTAACTGCACCACCTCGACGCCCAGGCGCTCGGCCTGCTCGTGGCCCAAGCGATGCCATCGTTGGACGACTTCTGGCCCATCGGGGACCGCGGCGGTCGCCAACTGGACGTACTTCGGAGCTCGCCCCGCGATCAGCGCCGCTTCTATTGGCAACATCACCGCCAGGTACTCACCCGATCCAACCAGGGCGATCGGTCCAGCGGTGCTGTTCGTGCTCACTCTGGCATCTCGATTCTCTAAGGCACTCGATCGTGCGTCAGCCCAATTCGTCTCTTCAAGAGAATATGAGCGGACGTGCGTTTTCGAATCGAACCACGCATCCCAGCCAAGGGCTCGCTCCTAGGGCGTCGACGCTCGACGGCGTACGAACCGTGTGCAAGCGACCGATGCCGCGACCCAGGTACGGAGTAACGTGGGAGCAGTGCACGACGTGTTCGCGTGCCAGAGGGGTGCGCATGGCCGACCAACTCGCCAACACGTCTGAAGCCGTCGAACTGGCACCGCGCGTTTGGTGGGTTGGCTCGATGATTCCCGACGACCGCTTCCAATGCCACGCCTACCTGATCGAACAGGGCGATCAGTCGGTCCTCATCGACCCCGGTTCTGCCCTGATCGCGAGTGAGATCATTCGAAAGATCGAATCGGTCACCACCTTGTCCAA
>JABEUR010000082.1 GCA_013044405.1 Acidimicrobiaceae bacterium
GCCAATTACTTGCGCACACGGCTCTTCTTACTGCACTTACGTACGGTGATTATCAAGTCGTCGGGGCAAGGAGCGGTATCGGGCGGAAGGACCTCGGCGTTCTCGAGAGTCGAAGTCTTCGTTAGCTGATTACAGGTCAGTCCAACTCTCCCCAAGATCCTCGGTGCACGAAGGGCAGCGCCTGGCGCGCAGATCGATCTCGGTCATGCACGCCGGGCAGGGGGCTTTGGGGAGTGAGGCGTTGGTGTCGAGTCCTAACCGGCGGCGCAGCGCGTTGAGCGGCTTCACGACGAGAAAGAACAGAACGATCGCCACGATGAGTAGTGTCACCACGGCGTTCACCACGAGCCCGTAGCTGAAGCGACTCCCGTGCACGCTGAAGAAGAGGGTCGAAAAGTTTTGCTTGCCGAACAACGCTGCGATCAGCGGGGTGAAGAGGCCTGAGACTATGGCCTGAACCACCGCGGTGAAGGCGGCACCGAGGGCCACACCGATCGCCAAATCAACGGCATTTGCCCTGAGGGCGAATGCGCGAAACTCTTTCAGTACCGATGCGACCGCGCTTATCGCCTTCACGAAGTCCCCCTTCGAGCCGGTGGAGGGATTCGAACCCACGACCTGACGATTACAAATCGCCTGCGCTACCAGACTGCGCCACACCGGCTGTGAGACACCAAGGTTAGTGACAATCGACTGGCCGCTCTAGGCTTGGCCCAATGAGCGAATCGTCCCAACCTCCGAACGAGCCACCCACTGCCGGATCGCACTACCAGCCCGCGATCGGAACGGTGCTGGTCATCATCGTGCTCTTCATCGGGGCAACATTCTTGATGCTGCGCTACACCAGCCCGAACGTCGTGGCGCCGACGACATCGACCACGGCACCAAGTTCAACCTCGACAACGCTCAAGGGCTCTACGACCACGACGACCGCGACCAAGGCGCAAGTACGAGTGCAGGTGGCGAATGGAACTCTGACCACTGGCTTAGCCCGCGCGTATACCCAACAGTTGTTGACCATCGGTTGGAACGCACTTCCCGAGACCAATGGTCCACGCGTCGCGGCGACGGTCGTCTATTACAACCCGGGCTTCAGGTCGGCCGCGCTCGAGATCGCCAGGGAGATTCACGTGAAAGCAAAGGCAGTTCAGGCGCTCAATGGTCAAACGCCCGTCAGCGGTGCAGCAAACGATGACGTGATCGTGGTGCTGGGTCCAGACGTCGCTATCATCCAAGGTTGATCAGATCTGCGGTGGTAGTCGAACCGAATAGCGCTTGAGAGCAGCACGTAGCACGTCCATCGACATAGGTCGCAGTTCCTCGAGTGGCCGGTTGCGATGGCGACGTACGCCAAGATCTACTTGGGCAAGACTATGCACGCCGAACTTTCGCGCAATGTCGATGAGCAGGGCGATCTCGACTCCGTACGCCTTTTCGAGTGTGATCGCTTCGAAGGCGCTACGACGACCCGCCGTCTCGCCAGCAAGGGGTTGGCGGATCTCTCCCAATCCTGGGTAGAGCAAGGAAAGGATTGGACGAGCCGCCAGTTCGTTGACCCGTCCACCGCCCGTGGGCATGTTATGGAGGGGGCGTTCGTAGTAGCCCTTGACGAGCTCGATCTCAGTGCGCTCTAACAAGGGTTGAATGAGTCGCCCCACGAAATCAGAGGTCGTGTTGAGCACGTCCGCATCAAGAAATACGACTAATTCCGACGTGGTTGCGCTCAGACCCGCGCGCATTGCTTCGCCCTTGCCACTCGAACCGGTCAGGTTCACCACTCGAGCACCGTGATGGGCCGAGACCGTAGGCGTGTCGTCAACCGAGAAGTCGTTGATGACGACCAATTCGTCGACGAGATCGGTGTGCACTTGGACGGCGTCGAGGACGCCTCCAATGGTGGCGGCCTCGTTCTTTGCCGGGATGACCACCGCGACGGTGACCTCCGCTTTCAACCTCGTCACCCGGGCGAGGTTGAATTGATCGCGACTGAGGGTCCACGGGACGTCTGGGCTGCTCATTCAGATGAGGTTAGGGCTTCGAGGCGACCGTGTGCACTTGACAAGCGCGTGTCCAGCCGCCAGAATTGAGAGGTCATCCAGAGCGACTGAGGGACGGCCCCGTTGAAGTCGCGACAACCAGTGTGATACATGAGCAACCCGCTCGTCACACCAGGTGCCAAAGGCCGAACGATGAAAAGGGAGTTATGAGTTTCGCTATCAGTCTTCAGTGCCGAGAGTGTGGATCAACCTATCCTCTCGAGGCGCGTTATTCATGTGAGTTCTGTTTCGGACCGCTCGAGGTCGCTTACGACCTCGAGGCCGCCAGATCCGTCATCACTCGCGAGTCGATTTCCAACGGTCCGCGATCTATTTGGCGCTACGGGACACTGCTACCGGACCCGGGAGAAGAACCCGTCGACTTGGGCGCCGGTTGGACTCCGCTTCGCCGGGCCACCCGACTGGCTGAAGTCCTGGGCGTGCGCGAACTGTGGTTGAAGGACGACACCCGCAATCCCACCGGTTCCTTCAAGGACCGCGTGGTTTCGGTGGCCCTGTCGAGCGCGCGCCGACTGGGCTTCACCACTGCCGCATGCGCATCGACGGGCAATCTCGCCACGTCGGTCGCCGCACACGCTGCTTTCATTGGTTGGCCGAGTGTGACCCTCATCCCGTCAGACCTGGAGAAGTCCAAGGTCGCCATGACGTCGATATTCGGGGGCACGGTGTTGGGGGTCGACGGAAGTTACGACGATGTCAATCGACTCTGCGTTGAGTTGGTCGCCGAACATGCAGACTGGGCGTTCGCCAACGTCAACCTGCGGCCCTACTACGCCGAGGGATCGAAGACCCTGGCCTTCGAGATCGCCGAACAGCTCGGTTGGCAGACCCCCGACCAAGTGGTCGTTCCCGTCGCCTCGGGGAGCCAGTTGACGAAGATTGCCAAGGGATTCAAAGAGTTCATCGAACTTGGACTGGTCGACGGGGGTGCTCCGGTGCTCTTTGGAGCGCAGGCGACCGGGTGTTCGCCAATCGCCACTGCATTTTCCGAGGGAGCCGAGTTCATCACGCCCCAGCGGCCCAATACGATCGCGCGTTCTCTCGCGATTGGCAATCCGGCGGATGGACCGTACGTCCTCGACGAACTTCGTGCCCACGGAGGTGATTGCGGGTCGGTGGACGACGACGAGGTCCTCGAGTGTATTGGATTACTCGCTCGAACCGAGGGAATTTTCGCCGAGACGGCCGGCGGCGTCACGATTGCTGCTCTTCGCCAGATGATCGATCGCGGCACCATCGACCGTGAAAAGTCGATCGTGGCCATCATCTCGGGCCACGGTCTCAAGACCCTTGACGCCGTCGTCGACACCGCAACGGTCACCGCGACGATTCGGCCGTCGCTGGCCGCCGCCGAGGATGCCTTGCGTTTTCTGCAGTTGGTGGCAGCGTCATGAGTGTGATTGTTCGACTCCCAAGTCAGCTGCGCTCGCTCGTTGGAGGGGCCGGTGAGGTGCCCGTCGAGGCGTCGACGGTTCGCGAGGCGATCATCGCTGTCGACGAGGCTCATCCCGGCATCGCCTTTCGGGTCCTGGACGACCGAGGTACTCTGCGCCGCTTCGTTAACGTCTTCGTTGCTGATGAGGACATCCGCTTCCTCAACGGCCTCGACACGGTCCTCGAAGCCGGTCAGACCGTGTCGCTGGTCCCGGCCGTCGCCGGCGGCTGAGCACCGTTAGCACTCACGACCCTAGACTGCTAATATTGCAGTGCACCAAAAAGGTGCGACCGCTCTAGGAGGAATCACAGTGGCGAAACTGATCGCTTTCGATGAAGAGGCCCGACGGGCACTCGAGCGCGGCATGAACAAATTGGCCGATGCCGTTCGAGTAACCCTTGGACCAAAGGGCCGTAATGTCGTGCTCGACAAGAAGTGGGGCGCTCCCACGATCACCAATGACGGTGTCTCGATCGCCAAGGACATCGATCTCGAAGATCCCTTCGAACGGATTGGGGCCGAATTGGTGAAGGAAGTCGCCAAGAAGACTGACGACGTCGCCGGAGACGGTACGACGACGGCAACCGTGCTCGCTTGGGCCATGGTCCGTGAGGGCCTGAGGAACGTTGCAGCCGGGGCGAACCCGATGTCGCTGAAAAAGGGCATCGAAGCCGCGGTAGAGGCCGCCGTTGCCTCACTGCACGACTTGGCCAAGCCGGCTGACACCAAGGAGCAGATCGCCCAGGTGGCGTCAATCTCCGCGGCAGATAACGAGATTGGCGCGATGATCGCCGACGCGATCGACAAGGTCGGCAAGGACGGCGTCATCACGGTCGAGGAGAGCCAGTCCTTTGGTATGGATATGGACCTCGTCGAAGGAATGCGCTTCGACAAGGGGTTCATCGCTCCCTACTTCGCAACCGACACCGAGCGTATGGAGGCCGTGCTGGAAAACGCCTACATCTTGCTCGTGTCGAGCAAGATCACGTCCGTCCGTGACGTCCTGCCGGTCCTCGAAAAGGTCATGCAGTCGGGTCGACCGCTGTTGATCATCGCCGAAGACGTCGAGGGCGAGGCCCTCGCCACGTTGGTGGTGAACAAGATCCGCGGGACGTTCAAGTCGGTGGCCGTCAAGGCCCCAGGCTTCGGAGAGCGCCGCAAGGCCATGCTCCAGGACATCGCGATCCTTACCGGCGGTACGGTCATCTCCGAGGAGATCGGACTCAAGCTCGAGACCGCTGGTCTCGAGATGCTCGGCACCGCGCGCAAAGTGGTCGTCAACAAGGACGAGACGACCATCGTCGAAGGTGCGGGTTCCGAGGAGGACATCAAGGGCCGGGTCAACCAGATCAAGGCCGAGATCGAGAACACCGACTCCGACTACGACCGCGAGAAGCTCCAAGAGCGTCTAGCCAAGTTGTCCGGTGGAGTCGCCGTCATCAAGGTAGGCGCCGCCACCGAGGTGGAACTCAAGGAGAAGAAGCACCGTATCGAGGACGCCGTCTCGACAACCAAGGCCGCGATCGAAGAGGGCGTCGTGCCCGGTGGTGGCGTGGCACTGCTGCGCAGCCAGTCACGGATCCTCGAGGCCGCTGACAAGCTCGTCGGTGACGAGGCGACGGGCGCGCGCATGGTCGCCAAGGCTGTGGAGGCGCCCCTCAACCAGATCGCCGTCAACGCCGGCCTCGAAGGAGGCGTCATCGTGGACAAGGTGAGGAATCTCTCCAAGGCGACTGAAGGGTTGAACGCCGCGACGGGCGAGTACGAGGACCTCATCAAGGCCGGCGTCATCGACGCCGCGAAGGTCACTCGATCGGCGCTCCAGAACGCCGCATCGATTGCCGCCTTGTTTTTGACCACCGAATGCGTCATCGTGGACAAGCCTGAGGAAAAGGGTCCCTCGATGCCCAATGGTGGCATGGACGACTACTAGACACGAGACGCATCGTCGTCAAGTGTTCTTGAGACCGCGGGGCCTAGCCCCGCGGTCTCTTGTCATTCTCACCCGAACATCCGAGCGGGGTCAGCCCGTAGCATTGAGGCATGTCCAAGCCATCACCACTCGTCCCTTCGCGCGGACTCAACGTCGTGCACCTGTTCTGTCACCCTGAACGACAGGTTGACCTAGGCGCCGTTCGCTCGGCCGTGGGTGACGCTGTCGATGCTGGACTGCAGGTAGTAACGGCCGCAATCATGGGGGCCAAGGCCGACACGTGTTTCATGGTGCTCGGTGAAGACCTCTGGGACCTTCGAAAGTTTCAGTCGAGGATCCAGGCGGCTGGCTTCAAGGTTGCCGAGAGCTACGTTTCGGTGACTGAGGTCAGCGAATATGCGGCGGGCATGCCGGAGAAAATGATCAACGATCGACTGTTCCCGGTGTTGCCGCCCGAAGGAATGAGGGCGTTTTGCTTCTACCCGATGTCCAAGCGGCGAGGCGACGAGCATAACTGGTACGCGCTGGCCTACGAGGAACGCGACCAGTTGATGCGCCGACACGGAGCGGCTGGGCGCGAGTTCAAGGGCCGGGTCCTCCAGGTGGTAACTGGTTCGACTGGTTTGGATGACTGGGAGTGGGGGGTGACCCTGTTCGGTGTGCACATCGACGACCTCAAGGACTGCGTCTACACCATGCGATTCGATGAAGCGTCCACCCTCTACGGTGAGTTCGGCGCCTTCTACACGGGGCTCGTGGGCACCGTGGACGAGGTCCTTGACGCCACGCTGGCCTGAGGGACGTTGGTAGCGTCATGATCGTGGAGCCAGTGTCGGAGAAGTCCTTGCGTCGGTGGGCTGAGGCGTTGTCGGCAGTGGCGCGCACCGGCATGGGTTTCACCGAGAGCCAGTTCGAACGTGAGCGCTACGAGGAGATCTTGAAGATCGCCGCCGATATCAAAGTCGCCGCCGAGCAAGGTATGGCTGGAGTCGCGGATGCGCAAGGCACCGTCAACGAGTGGATGAGGGAAGTCGGGCGCGGAGTCCCCGGCTATCAGACCCCCAAGGTCGCGGTCGGTGCTGCCGTGACCAACGACCACGGGGAGCTGTTGCTCATTCAACGTGCCGACTCGGGCGTTTGGTTGTATCCGACGGGGTGGTGTGACGTTGGTTACTCCGCACCCGAAGTGGTCGTGAAGGAGGTCCTGGAAGAGACGGGCTTCGAAGTTGAGCCGGTACGGCTCATCGGCGTCCTTGACGGAATGCGTCTCGGCGCGTCGCGGATCCCGCTCTACTCGCTACTCTTCTTTTGTCGAGCGACCGGCGGCGACATGAAGATCCATCCCCTCGAGTGCACCGATGCCGGCTGGTTCACCCGCGACAAACTGCCAACACCGACACTGGGCGCAGAGCGATGGGCTGACGTTGTCTTCGCCGCCATCGATGGCGAACAGCGCGACGTCTACTACGACGACCTCCGACGTCCGGTCTGGCGAGGTGAGTGATGTCGATCGTCGTCGAGATCGTGCAAGAACCCACCATGGAACTTGTTGCGAGTCTCAATGCACTGCTACCCCAACTCTCTACCTCCGCGCCACCGCTGAGTGTCGCTGGCGTGCTGGAGATGGTCAAATCTCCGGCGATCACTCTTCTCGTCGCGTTGAGTGAGGGGAGGGTCGTTGGAATGTTGACGCTGGCCATCTTCACCATCCCGACGGGAGTTCGCGCATGGATCGAAGACGTGGTGGTCGATGAAGCGGCACGAGGTCAAGGTGTCGGTGAAGCATTGACCTCCGAGGCGATTCTTAGAGCGGAGGCACGCGGGGCCCGATCGATCGACCTCACCAGCCGCCCGTCTCGCGAAGCGGCCAATTCGCTTTATTTGAAGTTGGGGTTCGCTCGACGAGAAACGAATGTCTATCGTTTTTTCATAGAAAGTTGACGCGCCGACGGTCTTCGCCTCGTGCCCGCGCTGGGAATTGTCACCTACCTCTGCGGCTTAGGATTCCGCAGTGAACGAAGCCCTCTCCGCTGATGACTTCTCTGAGTTGCCTCGTTCAGAGTTTGCGTTTCCTGGTTCACTTCGAGACCGTCTGGTAAGTGCCATCCTCGATGGTCGCAAAGTGGCGACCACGTCACTGGCTCTGGAATACGAAATCAGACATGAGATCTTTCCGTGCGTAGGACAGCGC
>JABEUR010000083.1 GCA_013044405.1 Acidimicrobiaceae bacterium
CCCACCGACCATCCAGTAGAGCAGGCGCCTTCTCGAAAGTGCGGCCGACTCTCGTTCGGCGCCGACTCGGGGTCCATCAACGCTCATGGATCGATGTTTTCACAGCTTCGCCGATGGGCCAAACGGTCCAACGCTCTGAACTCCCGCGAATCGGGCCATCACCACGGCGCGAAAGTGCGCCACCACGACACTCAGATCGCGAAGACGGTGATCGAGTCGACTTCGAGACTGTCCACTCCGCGCAGAAAGAAATGCGGCCGATACGTTGGCACGAACCCGTCGGCGAGACGCAAGTCGGGAAACTCGCGTACGAGCATCGTGAGCGCGACGCGCAACTCCATTCGAGCCAGCGGCGCGCCGATGCAGTAGTGGATCCCCCGGCCGAACGCGAGGTGAAGACGACTGGCTTGCTCGACGTCGATCTGCTCGGGACTCTCGTAGCGACTGCTGTCGAGATTGCCGGACCAGTAGGAAACGTAGAGTCGACTTCCACTGGGTATAGCCACTCCCGCGATAGTGCAATCCTCGGTCACGTTTCGCCACATGCCAAAGACCGGCCCATCGAGGCGCAAGATCTCCTCCACCACGTCTTCGACTGAGTCGGGGTTGTCCACCAACGCCCACCAGCGGCGTCGATCCGTCAACAGGTGATAGAGACCCATGGCCAACGACTGGGCGATCGTCTCGTGACCGGCGAGGAACAGTCCCGGCACGAGGCTCAGCATCTCGTGAGCGGTGAGATTCTCACTCTTCTCACGGGCCACGATCTCGCTCAAGAGATCATTTCGCGGAGCACGCCGACGCTCGTCGAATAACTCCTCAATCCGGTCGTGGAGGCCAATGATGCGTCGGGCCAACGTCAACTGGTGCTCGAGGTCTGCACCCAGAATGTAGGCGAGGGTCAGATCGGCCCAATCCTCGACACCTTGACGGCACATCGGCATCTCCGCATCGGGGATACCGATCAAGCGCGTGATGGTCCACAGTGGCAGGAGGTAGCAGAGTTCCGAGACCAGATCGGCACTTCCCCGACGTCGGAAATTGGTGAGAAGCCCATCAGCCAGTTCGGTGACGTCCACCTCGAGCTCGGCGATGCGCTTGGTGGTGAAGGCGTGATTGAGAACTCGTCGGAGCCGCGTGTGGATCTCGCCGTCTAGACCGGTGAGCGTACCCTCCATTGGAATCTTGTCACCGACCAGTTCTCGAACCTCGGGACTCAATAAGTCGGTGATCGAAAGTACGTCCTTCGAGGTGAACCTGCGCGGGTCGCGAAGGACCGCCTCGACGTCCTCGAAGCGGGTGACCACCCACGCGTTGACCGCGGGACTAAAGAACACCGGCTCTTCTCTTCGCGCGTAGGCAAACAGGGGACCGGGATTCTGGACGAAGTCAACGTCGAGAGGGTTGAACGCCGTGGCGACGTCTACTTGAGCCAACTTCATGGCAACCGCCCCCGAATCTGAATCTCACCAGTCCTTTGGCTCGACACGTCGATACTACGGGCCGCGAGGTCCTCCGCCGGACATTTATCGATCAGCAAATACGGCCAGTCGCTGGATGGACAGGCGCGGGGTCCTGCGACACCTGGATGGCGCGAAGTAGACGATAATGAATACTGTGCGCATCCTGGTCGTGGAGGACGATACGGCCATTGCCACCGCACTGGTGACGGGGCTCGAACGCGAAGGCTTCGAGGTCGTTCACGCCGCCAACGCCGCACAAGCGCTCAACTCGCTGCCCGTCGAATTCGTTCTTCTCGACCTCGGTCTTCCGGACCGCGATGGCATCGACTTGTTCCAAAGCATCCGCGCCGTTTCCAACGCGCCGATCATCATGGTCACGGCCAGGGGCAGCGAACACGATCGGATCACCGGTTTGGAACTTGGAGCCGACGACTACGTGGTCAAGCCCTTCGGCCTGCGCGAACTCGTAGCTCGCATCAACGCCGTCACGCGACGCTCCACCTCTCGCGAGGGCGAAACGACACTCTTGCAGACCCTCGGTGACGTGGAGATCGACCGTCGGACACGTTGCGTTCGAGTGGCCGGCGTGGAGGTCGCCTGCACGCCAAAGGAGTACGGGATCTTGGAGTTCTTGGCTCGCGATCCGGGATCGGTGATCACGCGCCAAGAACTCATGGACGGCGTGTGGGGACCACAGTGGTACGGGTCGACGAAGATGATCGACGTGCACGTGGCATCACTCAGACGAAAGTTGGGCTTGAGCGACTTCATAGAGACCACCCGCGGGATCGGATTTCGACTGGTAGTCGAACAGTGAGAAATCGACTGCTCTTGGGATTCATCCTGTTTGCCTTCATCGCCATGGCTCTGCTGGTGATCCCCGTTGGCCTGACCCTGGACGCCCACGAGAACTCCTCTACCCTCGCTGCTCTAAAACGCGACACGAAGGCGTTGGCGACGTTGCTCGCCAACGACATCAGTCACAATCACCTCCCCCAGGCGGTTCGCCTCGCCAAAACCTACGCGCGCAACACTGGTCGACAAGTCCTGGTCATCGACGGAGCGAAGATATTGATTGCGAGCAAGGGCGACCAAGCAACCGATGGTGCACTCTCGAAGATCTCCCAGACCATCGGAACCAAGCAGATCGCCGGAGTGATCCCCCGAACGGCGATCGAAGGACCGCAGTACTACGTCGCCATGAAGATCCCGACACTGGCTAAGCCACTGCCTTCGTCAAGCGTGAGCGCGCCAGCGAAGTCGGTGCTGATCGTCACCTACCCCGTAACGGTCGTGACTAGGGCGATCAGAAGCGATTGGAGGAATCTCGGACTGTACGGCGTGCTCATGCTGTTCATCGCGTTTGTCCTGGGACTCATCTTGTCCAACTCCCTCACTCGGCCGCTGCGTCGGATCAGTGCCGCGGTGGATGACATCGGTGGTGGCCAACTCGAAGTACGAGCACCCGTCGACGATGGTCCACCAGAGTTGCGTCGTCTCGCCGAGGCGATCAACTCCACTTCCACGAGGCTCATCAACCTCCTCGGAGCCCAGAAGACGTTCGTCGAGGATGC
>JABEUR010000084.1 GCA_013044405.1 Acidimicrobiaceae bacterium
AAATCGCGATCCTAAGGCGCGCGACCGCCTGCTTCGCGAGGGAAAGCCTCCTCCCATGTTCATGGCCCGGCTGGTGGCTCGGACTGGACTCAAGCGATATTCGAGTCACTCGCACGACCGAATCGAATTGCATCACCCCGTCGGGCGTTCGAGCCTGTTGAGCATCGTCGAGTCGCATCGAGATGGACGGTTGCAGGTGATCTGGAGCAATTGACCTAGTAAGAGTTCTCGCGAGATGCTCGGGCAACTCACCACTACGTCGAGAACCTGTGTTCCACTTCAGCACGCGATGCTCAGTTGACTGCTCTGGCTTCGGGTAGTACCCCAATCTTAAAAGTCGTTCCGGGCCGATCACCGCGACTGCCTAGGCGTGCGAGGTAATCCGCTCGGCCCAGTGAGCACCACAAGATCACGACAGTCCTTGGCACACCTCTCTTTGGGGTGGCGAAATCGGGCGTTGCGTTTTCGGACTCTAGGTGGGCAAAATACGCTTCAACCTGGTTTCGTCCGTAACACGCCGTAGTGATCGCGCCGCGCGTCGGAGTTGACTTCTGACGTCGACAGGTTCGTTGACAAAATTGACTGCAGTGTACGATGCGACGCGGTAACGAATGGAGAGAATCAAGGTGATGACCGCTTCGAAGCCCAGCGAAGGTGGGTCGACGGCGTCGAACGGCGAAGGTGTTGCGAGGCGACGACTCGGCGCCCTGAGGCCCCTAGCCCTGATCATCAGCTTCGCGACGGTCCTCGCCGTCGGGGCGATCTTCCTCGTAGCCAACGGACCTCGAAGTCAGACACCTCAGTTGATCCGCGTCACCGGTATTCCGGCGAGCGTCTCTACGAGTCTCGCCAATCTCATGGCGCTTTCGACCGTACCGAAGAAGTCGGCCCCCGCGTTCGCCCTCACCGACCAACGCGGCCACACGATCTCACTCAAGAGCTTTCGGGGCCGACCCATTGTCTTGGAATTCATGGATCCTCATTGCGTCGACATCTGTCCGATCATCTCCCAAGAGTTCATCGACGCCTACCACGACCTCGGCTCAGTTGGGTCACGCGTCGTGTTCATGGCCATCAACGTGAACCAGTACCACGCTGGTGTGGCCGATGTTGCGGCATTCTCCAACGAACATCGTCTGAACTCCATCGCGACGTGGCACTTCTTCACCGGCCCGGTGAGCATCCTGCGTTCGATTTGGAGGGCGTACGGCATCACCGTCGAGGCGCCAAGCCCTAACGCCGACGTCATCCACTCGTCTTTCGTCTTCTTCATCGACGCTCAAGGGCGCGAGCGTTACTTCGCCAATCCCACCGACTTTCACACCGCCTCTGGTGCGGCCTACCTGCCGGCCGGGCAGTTGACGTCATGGGGGCACGGCATCGCCCTGGTTGCTCGTTCCCTGCTCAAATAGTCCCAATGCTGGACGCTCCGCCAATGACGCTCCAGAGTTTTCGTGGGCCTACGGGGCGTAGTTTTCGGATCGTCAGTGATTCTGATGCGTCGGCCAACCAAAGCCGGGACGCACCGAGGAAGGAACACGCCTGGGAACGAGGGTGAGTGTCTGACCACGAGTACGTAGCGTCACAACTGAGTTGACTTGTCGGTCTCGACCCGCCGTGGTCGCCGTGAAATCCACAATCGTGTTCACTACCAACGAGCGCAGTTCAATGGTAGGTTTCGCTAACGATGGCCGGCGTCCAACGCGCCGGAGAGTGCGAGACAAGATGCAAGGCGACGACCAACCTACGAGTACAGATTCACCGATCGACGAGGGAGCTCTCGAGCACGACGCCTCTTCTTATCTCATCACGAAAGATTCGATGGCGCAGCTCCCGTCCAGGAACCGTCGAGGCAGCCGACGACTCGCTTTGAGCGTGGTGGGGGTTGCGGTGGTCTTGACCGCTTCACTCGTCCTGGTCATCGGCGCCAGCGGACCAGGTTCGAAGAGCGCTGCCGCCTTGGTGCAGTTGGGCGCTCGCGCGACCCTTTCCCAAGGATCTGTCCAATTGAAGTTGAGCGGATCGGTCGTTGCTTCGGGGCAAACCATTCCACTCACCGGATCAGGAGCCGCCAACCTGAGTTCGCGTCTCGATGAATTGGACGTCGCCTTCAGCGCCAGCGGTACGGCGGTTCAAGAGTCGATGGTCAGCGACGGTTCGAACATCTACATGTCATTCAAGGAAAACGGCAACGACCTGATATCTCAGCTCATGCCGGGCAAGCACTGGGTTGGGATCTCAATGGGCACTTCTCCGAGTGCGAACCTCGGAACGAGCACGCCCAACATCCTTTCTCAGTTGCAGATGTTGACCCAGCAAGGCAACGTCGTCGTAGCGCTCGGTGGGTCGACCATCGACGGGCAAGCCGTGACTGGATATCAGGTGACGATTGGTCGAAAGGCCATGGTCGCAGCGTCCAAACGCATGCTCGCCCTCAGTGGGGCATCAGCACAGAGCGAGCAGACGATACTCAAGAGCATTTCGACTACGTCGCCACCAGTACTCAAGATATGGATCGGGGCCGACAATCTGTTGCGCCGCGAATCGGTCTCGGTAGACGCGACATCCTTGGGAGCACCGGTCTCGACCAACATGGTGGTCGACTTCGTCAACTACGGCGCGCCTGTTTCCGTGGCAATTCCCGCGACGAACGACGTCGGCAGTTACAGTGCCTTCCTCGCAGCCCTCAGCCAGTCCAGCACTTCCCTGGGCTAGAGGACCAGCACGTCCAAGCCGACCGACGCCGTCCCTCGACTGAGCTCCTGTCTCGCCCTCGAGGTTCATCGCGAGGTGCCTGTGATGTCCCTCTCGCTCCCGACGGAGCACCACGAGTGAGTCTGACTCGAAATCGTCAGCGAACCGTGATGGTAGTGAGCGCTCTGATCGTGAGCCCGATATTTGTGCTCGCCACCTACGCCTCAGCAATCACCAAAACTGTCCCTTGGCGAGACCTGCCCGCGACGCCGGCGCTCATCAGGGCCTCCCTGCCAAAGCCCGTCAAGGCTCTGCCCCCGCCGACCAATGCCCCACCATGTCGGGCGCCGATGCTCAGGGTCCAACGGGTCTCGGGCCTGCAATGGAGTCAGAACGAAGGTCTCGAAATCCGCCTGCGAAATTCAGCCTCTCGGGCGTGCCTGGTGCGCGGAACCCCCTCCGTCGTCGCCAGTGCCGACAACCTCTCCAACGTCGTCGCGCATGCATTGACGCTCAATTCGGCGCTCGGCGAGGTTGCCAACACCCCGGCTGGCCGATACGTGTACGTTGACGTCTCGGTGCCCTGGTCATGCCCTTCGAATCCGGGCGGAGACGTGGCGGGCTTGGGCACCTATCACCAGCTCACGATCAACCTGGGTTCTGTCGTCTCCGTAAAGGTCACCGGACTCGATCTCAAACTCCCATGTGGCTTGTCCGTCTCGCCTTTCTTCACGCCAGTCCCACCCGTGAGCTACCCGACATACTGGATGGCGCGACTCAACCCTCGAGTGAGCATGCCCTCATCGGTGACGGCCGGGCATGCTCTTTGGTACGTGGTCACGTTGACGAATCCACTGCGTCGAGCGATTGCGCTGTCTCCGTGTCCTTTCTACGTCGAACACACTTCCTCAAACCTCAAATTCGAATATCGGCTGAACTGCGCAACCGTCCAGAGGATCGCAGCTCACGGAGCCACCTCGTTTCAGATAAGGATGTCCGTGCCCGCGAACACGCCTCGTGGTGCACTTCGGGTGTTCTGGGGGCTGATCGGTCCGACGACGGTCGAAACGTCCTCCAGCGTTCGGGTCAACTGAGCACTCGCGGGCCAATTCGCGAACAATGGTCCTGGCGTCATTGATGCACCGGTTCAGCGGTGCACCGTCTTGATGATCACGCGCGGCCAAGGCAAGTCCGTTCGCGAACAGTGTCCTGCGGTCTCTTGACCGTCTTCGGTTTCCCCACCTCGTGGACCGAGGGAGCCATGACGGCAAACCTCCATCCTGAGGATCTGCTCTGAGTAAAGGCAACCGATCCGAACCGATACAGGTCGTGAAACCATCATTGGCCGCTCAGTCGCGCCCCAGGGTTTCCAGCCCTGGGCAGTCCCCGAGGTCGACAGCGCGGTAACACGGCATTTCGGGTCCACGTCTCCCTTGTCCTGAGACCACGTCGCGATTCGACGCTCGAACCGCGACGCAATACCTGCCAGATCCTGGTGAGAATCCGGACTCAACGCAATTGCGTTACCGTCTTACTAAGGAACTAAAGGAACGTGACATGGCAACTGATCGAACCCAACTGACCCATCTCGAGCGAGAGAAGGCCTCCGTCTTCCACTCCTGGTCCGCGCAAGCGACCATCAATCCCCTCATGGTCAAAGGGGCCAAAGGCGTCTACGTCACCGATGAGGACGACAAGTCCTATCTCGACTTCTCGAGCCAATTGGTGAACACCAACATTGGCCATCAACACCCCAAGGTCGTCCAGGCAATCCAGGACCAAGCGGCACTGCTGTGCACTATCGCGCCCCAGCACGGCTACGAGTCACGTTTTCGAGCGGCCGAGCTCATCCTCGACCACGCCTTCGACGGGGCGGCGAAGGTCTTCTTCACCAACGGCGGCACCGAGTCGGTAGAACACGCCGTTCGCATGGCTCGTCTGCACACCGGCCGTCACAAGATCCTTGCGGCCTATCGCAGCTACCACGGAGCCACCGCGACCTCGATAAACCTAACCGGGGATCCGCGACGTTGGCCGAGCGACAACGGATCTTCAGGGGTCGTACATTTCTTCGGACCATTTTTGTACCGGTCGGCCTACAACGCCACCAACGAACTAGAAGAGGGCCAACGCGTCCTCGAGAACCTCGAGCGGACCATCCAGTTCGAGGGCCCCGCGTCCATTGCGGCGATCATTCTCGAGACCATTCCGGGTACCGCGGGCATCATGCCTCCACCGGCTGGGTTCTTACAGGGCGTGCGTGAGATCTGCGACCGCTACGGAATTGTCTATATTGCTGACGAAGTCATGAGCGGCTTTGGTCGCACCGGATCCTGGTTCGCCTTTCAGCACTACGGCGTCAAGCCTGACCTCGTCACTTTCGCCAAGGGCGTCAACTCGGGCTACCTTCCTCTCGGCGGCGTGATCCTCAACGAAGCCCTGAGCGCCTCGTTCAACGACCGCGTCTATCCGGGTGGTCTCACCTACTCGGGTCACCCCCTCGCGTGCGCATCGGCCGTGGCGACCATTGAGGCCATGCAGAGTGAAGGGGTCATCGAGAACGCCCGACGGATCGGTGACGAGGTTCTGCGACCAGGTTTGATGGCACTCGCCGAGAAGCATCGCATCATCGGAGAGGTTCGTGGACTGGGCGTCTTCTTCGCGATCGATCTCGTGATCGACCGGGCGACCAAGGAGCCCCTCGCACCGTACGGTTCAAGCTCACCTGCGATGAACGAGATCGTCGCGGGCGCGCGAGCAGACGGACTGTTGCTCTTCGCCAATTACAACCGCATCCACGTCGTGCCGCCGTGCATCATCACCGACGAAGAGGCCCGGATCGGACTCGAGCGCCTGGACCGCGCTCTCGAACTGGGCGACAAGTACTACGTAGGTAACTAGTGTCCGTGCATGAGCTGCGAGCCGATGCGGCGGCTTTGATGCGTGAGTTGGGCAATGACTTCGTCTCACGACAACTTGACGAACTCCAACTCCGAGAGTTGAGCGCGCACCTGGGAGACCTCGTGAACTCTGTTCGCCAAGCCCCGCCACGTCCAGCGCTCACGCGAGAGGAGCGATTCAGGAGCTTTCAAGATGCCCTCGTGGAGCCCACTCCCGATGCGAAACATCGAATGCTCTCCGACTCGATCGTCTCTGGCGGTTCCAATCCCCTGGGCTTGGGTGCCGAGTTGTGGCGCGAGGGCGCCACTGCGTGCATGCGCGCCACCCTCGGCAAGGCCTTCGAGGGGGCTCCCGGGAGGGCTCACGGCGGTGTCCTCGCTGCGCTCCTCGACGAGACCATGGGTCTGGTCAACGCCATGGACGGTGCCCTCGCCTACACCGCACAACTCAATATCACGTATCTCGCGCCGGCCCCGATTAACGTTCCGATCACCTCGCGCGCTTCGGTCGTCGCCCGAGAGGGTCGAAAGGTCACGGTCGAGGGGGTGATTGACGCCGGAGATATCGTCATCGCTCGCGCCACCGCACTCTTCATCACCGTGGACCCGGCGACGTTCCTCGCCCACAACGACCAGACCTTGAGCGCCTGAGCGTTCATTTGTGGGCCCTTCACTCCCGGTCAAAAGTAGTTGACTTGTCATTAACATGACTTCATGCCCGCCGTCAACGTTGAGAATCCCCTAGAGCTACCCGCGGTCGTCAAACCTGCCGCATCCGACCGTCCCCGACGGGTCAAGTCGATCACCACCGCTCCGCGAGGGTTCGAGGGCGAGGGTTTCCCCGTGCGCCGTGCCTTCTCCGGCGTGGAACTCGCGGACCTCGATCCCTTCGTCCACATGGACCAAATGGGTGAGGTTGACTACGGACCGGGCGAGCCAAAGGGGACGCCATGGCACCCGCATCGCGGTTTCGAGACGGTGACCTACATGATTGAAGGCACCTTCCTGCACCAGGACTCCATTGGCGGCGGCGGCACCATTCAAAACGGCGCGACCCAGTGGATGACCGCCGGAGCCGGGATCTTGCACATCGAGCGCCCACCCGACGCACTCATTGACTCGGGTGGTCTGTTCCACGGGGTGCAGTTGTGGGTGAATCTCCCCTCGAAGTTGAAGATGGTCAGCCCGCGTTACCAGGACATCGAAGCCAGTTCGGTCTCACTATTGACCAACGAGAACGGCGACGCGGTCATTCGTGTCATCGCCGGCTCCTTGGGTGACGCTGGAGGTCCGGGGGTGACCCACACGCCGATCACTCTGGCCCACGTGACGCTGATGCCCGGGGGTCAATTGGTGCTGCCGTGGAATGCCCACTACAACGCACTCACCTACGTGCTGGCCGGACAAGGAACGGTCGGGCTCGAACGCACGCCGATCGAAGAGGGTCAGATGGCGGTCCACGTCGACGGGGACTTCCTCGTCATGGGAGCTAACGACACTCAAGATTCACGTACCCGAGCCCTTGAGGTTCTCGTTCTCGGCGGTGAGCCGATCCGCGAAAGCATCGCCGCCTACGGGCCCTTCGTCATGAACACCAAAGCCGAGCTCCAACAGGCCTTCGACGACTACCAGGCCGGGCGCCTCGGCCAGATCCCCGCTGACCACATCTAGTCTGGGACGCTACGGTGCACCAGAAAGGTGCCCGTGGAACGACTGACCAACTTTCCTTCATCGCTCAGCACGCTCGCCTCGCCATAGGCAATCTGTCGAGTCAGGCGCACGACCTCACCGCGAAGTTGGTAGCTCGATCCCAAGAGCGCTGGGCGCAGAAGTTCGGTGGTCATCTCGATCGTCGCCTGGGTCCGGTCCCGTCCCGTCAGCGCCGCGTTGATCGCAAAGTTCATTAGTGCGTCGAGCAGCACCGCGTGCACCCCGGCCTGAACCGCACCGTGGGGATTGCAAGCGAGTGGGGTTGGCTCGAAGGTACCCGTCACCCAGCCCAGGTCCTCGCCGTCGACCCCGTAGTCTGCGAACGAACCGCCGATCGCCCCGATGATTCCCATGCCGCCGTCGCCGAGCCAACGGGTCATGTCCTTGCGCGACGTACTCACCAAGGTGACGATAGTCGCGCGCCACGTCTAGGCTTCGCGCGGTGGGAATATCCCATCCAGACGAAAGGATTGCAATGCCTACTGCGGTCATTGTGGATGCCGTACGAACGCCCGGCGCGAAGCGCAATGGGAAGTTGAAGAACTGGCACGCCGTCGACCTCGCGTCCGAGGCGCTGCGCGCGATAGCGAGCCGTAACAAACTCGATCCCGCCCTCATCGATGACGTCATCATGGGATGTGTCTCGCAGATCGGTGAGCAGGCCTTCAACGTCGGGCGCAACGCAGTGCTCGCCGCCGGATGGCCCGAGTCGGTTCCCGCCACGACCATCGACCGACAGTGCGGCTCATCGCAACAGGCGCTGCACTTCGCCGCCCAGGGTGTCATGTCCGGCGCCTACGACATCGTCGTCGCCGCCGGCGTCGAGGTGATGTCTCGGGTACCAATGGGCTCATCGATCGGCAAGGACGTCGGCTTCCCGTTCGGGCCACGCGTCAGCGAGCGCTACGAGCCGGTCGGCGGACTCAAGAATCAAGGAATCGGCGCCGAGATGATCGCGGACCAGTGGGGGATCACCCGTGAGGACCTCGACGCATTCTCCGCCGAGAGCCACCAGCGCGCCGCCCGGGCCACCGCTGAAGGGCGCTTCGAGCGCGAGATCGTCCCAGTCTTCGTGCGAGACGAGAACGGTAAACCCACTGACGAACTGATGAGCGTCGACGAGGGAATCCGCGCCGACTCCTCGGTCGAGACGCTGTCGAAGCTGAAGCCCGCTTTCAAGGAAGGCGGTAAGGTGACGGCCGGCAACTCCTCACAGATCACCGATGGTGCCTCAGCAGTGCTCATCATGAGTGAGGAAAAGGCCCAAGAACTGGGCTACACGCCTCGGGCGCGGTTCCATTCGTTCGCCCTGGCCGGCGTGGACCCCGTGACCATGCTGACCGGGCCGATCCCCGCGACTAGAAAGATCCTCGCCAAATCGGGATTGACCCTTGACGACATCGACCTCGTCGAGATCAACGAGGCCTTCGCTTCGGTGGTACTCGCTTGGCAGAAGGAGCTCGGCGCCGATATGACCAAGGTCAACGTCAACGGAGGGGCCATCGCCCTCGGTCACCCACTTGGCGCTTCGGGAGCCAAGTTGTGCGCGACACTGCTCAATGAACTCGAGCGCACTGGCGGCCGATACGGACTCATCACCATGTGTGAGGGCGGCGGTCTCGCCAACGCAACGATCATCGAACGCATCAGCTGATTCGACGCCGGCGCGAGTGGTCGAAGCTTCGCTCGTTCGCTGATTGACCAGCGCCGGTCCTGGTGATAGACCGACTGCAATGAGCACG
>JABEUR010000085.1 GCA_013044405.1 Acidimicrobiaceae bacterium
GGACAGATCCGACGTCACCGGACAAGTTTTCTTTGAATCTCGGATGAATCCGACGTCACCGGACGGATTCGACCATCCGCATCCCTCTTTTAATCCCAAGGTGCCGGGATCGAGACCCGGGCGGCCCACTGAAGTCCTGATCAAGGGCTTCTTATTATTAATGGCTCGACGATGTCTAGCCATTGGTCTAGCCACGGGCCGTGGACGCGGTGACGTGACGGGCACAAAATCCTTGTACAGAAGCTCCTCCATCGCCTTGGCCGCCTTGGCTCGCGATCCCGGCAGCAGGTGCACGTAGACGCCCTTGGTGACGCCGATCGAGGCGTGGCCGAGTTGGTCCGCGACCGCTTCCAAGGGGACGTCCATCGAGAACATGAGTGAGGCGCACGAGTGGCGCAGTTCGTGAATCGACCAGTGTCCGAGTCCCGCCTTCTCGGTGATTCGAGGGACGCCCTTTCCGAAATCGCCCGGGTCCAGGGGGTGTCCGTAAGTGGAGGTGAAGATGAGGTTCTCGTCGTTACGCCACGCGTCACCGCGAAGCAGGGCCTCCTCCTCTTGGTCCCGGCGATGAGCTTCGAGCAGATCGACCAGCGGCGGCGACAAGTGCAGCGTGCGCCGACTCCCCTTGGTCTTCAGGTCACTCAAGTGCACGCCGGAGTTATCGCGTACGAGTTGACGACGGATCGTTACCACGACCGCGTCGCCGGTGATCTCAATATCCGACCACGCGAGACCAATGATCTCGCCGCGGCGCAGCCCGAGCAAGAGAGCCAACGTGTACGCCGCCCCGAGGCGGTGTTCCTTACAGGCAGCAAGGAATATCTGCGCCTGCTCGGGAGTCATGGTTCGACCTTCGCGGTGGGGCAACTTCGGACCCTCGGCGATCGACGCCACGTTGCGCGTCACCAAGCCGTCCTGCTCGGCCATTCGAAGCGCACGGCGCAGAGTAGCGCGAGCCATTCGCTTGGTTGACGGGGAGAAGCCACTCTCACCGAGTGCGATCATCATGGCGTTCACGTCCGTGGGCGTCAACTTATTCAGTCGAATCTTTCCGAGGTGGCGAACCAGGTAGAGGCGAACCACGCGCGCGTAGATCTCCTCCGTTCTCACCGACACGGTGCCGGGAATCCGCTTGGTCAGCCACGTCTCGAGGTACTGCTCAACGCTCAGGCGTTCCGAGGCGAGTTGGGTGCCGTGAATCTTCTGGGGCTGCAAATCTCGCATCTTGTGCAGTGCCTCGGCTTGGGTCTTCGCCTGGAACGTTCGACGCTTGCGCTTCCCGTCAACCCAGCCCAAGTCGATCGACGCGACCCACTTGCCGTCTCTGGTCTTGTAGACCGATCCTTCTCCGTTGCCCCGTCGACTGGTCATGTGGTCTCCTTCTTTAGTAGAAAACGTAGGTGATTCGAGAACGTCGTGCTGGACCTAGTACTCACGTCCACCACCCGCCACAAAATCCTCCACATCACTCACCCTGATCCGTCGCGACCGACCGATGTAGACCGACGCCAGACTTCCCGATTCCAGCAGTTCGTAGACCTTGGAACGACTGATGGCGAGGACGCGGCCAACCTCGGGCACGGTCAAGAGGAGCTTCCGCACGGGCAGACCTTGCTGAATAGCCACGTCGTCCTTGATGAACGATTCGCCCCACGGTTGCCAGTCAGTGGAGGTCAGTTGACGCTCCACGACAATCGCAACGTCCTCTCTACGCGCACGATCGACCGCGACCAGTTCGTCGGGACGACGGTGTTTCAGGACTTCGCTCGCCTCACTCGCCTTCATCGCTACCCTCTCGCCGGTCGTTTGACATTTCGCCCTTTGCGATGTTGGGCGACATAGTCGCTAGTGACGTCATCGAAATCCTTGAGAATTCCGACGTCCATTGGTGTTCGATGTCCGTGAACGTCTCCGCCTCGCTCCGACGTGCGTCACGAGCCTCCAGCCGCGAATGAAGTCTGGCAATTTGACGTAGCGCCGCGATCCACTCGTCCCCGGCGGTTCGCCACCCCGTACCCACCCATTTCCAGACACCCAGTGCAATCGCGGGCGCTGAAGCATTCGCTATCCCCTGGCGTCGTTGAACCTGCCACGCCTGACGTTGCGACCGCAAGAATGAAAATGTGACCGAGTAACGCCTCGACTTGGTAAGCCAGTGACCACCAAAACCAAGTGAGTGAGCCCACGCCCGAAGTCGAGGTAGGTGCGCGAGCACGCCCAGATTCCACGCGGTCTCGACCAGTCGATAGAGGTGGGCCGACACTCCTCGGGCACTCAGATCGTCAAGGCTCGTCAGACGCCGGTCCAGCGCACCCGCGTCGTCGGTTGATTTTGTAGCGTACTTGGCGACGTAATTGGCCACGGCCCGCGAACTCCTCGCCGCTGAAGTTTCGTCACTACCGCGATCACTCGTTCGAGTTGAATCTTGTTCGTGAGCTGCAATGACTCGAAGGTCGAGTTGTTGACCCCAACGGGCCAGTCCGAGTGAGTCGTCGGAGAATCCCCTCGGTAGTGGCGCCGAAACCTTTTGGACCGCGGCGTGAAGAGCCGCGATCAACATCGACGTAGTGACACCGGCCCTCGGTGCAGTGCACTCGTCGTCGCGTTCGTCTAAGCGGATCACGGCGTGCAAGTGCACCACACCTCGCCGCTGAAACTCCGCGACCTTGGCGAAGGAGAGACGAAGTTCGCGATCGAACTGCTTGGCGTCGACGCCGAGTTGTCTGGCCAACTCGCGACGAACATAGATGGTCGTGCGACGCCAGAGTTCTGGGCACGTGGCGTTCCAGAGGATCGAGCGCTGGTAGTCATAGCAGTCCGGGCAGAGAGGTTCACCGAGCACCGACTCGTCCTTGCGGTGTCGCTGCCAACACGTGAGCGACTTGCCGTGCACGCAGCGTTGCTTGCTCGCGCCCGGATGACACGGCGTGCGATCACCCGAGCGCGTCCCGTGGACGGCACCAAAGCTCGGTGCGGTGAACGTGGCAAAGACCATCGGGTGTTGTGACACTGATTCGGGCACGCCCTTGCCACCCGACATCCCCGCTCGCACCAGCATCCGCGCGTCGCTGGCGTAGGTGGCGGCGCACGAGGGACACCGAGTGGCGCGCCTCGTGCCACAGGCCTTCAAGAGAACACCGTCGGGTTCGTCGTTCGTGGAATACGTGCGAAGAATCTCTCCAGTCGTGCTGTCCACTGACGCCACGGCGCCAATGAGACGAATTGGATGCGAACACCAACCACAACGCTCACCCTGATCATTGAAACTAGCCAGGGTCGTCGCGCTGCGCGCCCTCGCGATGACGCCGCTGAGGACTCGCTCGTCGAGTAGCGCGCTGAGAGCAGACGATGCCATCAGGAGCCCACCGGTCCCGCTGGTAGACCACGTAGTTGACGGGCCCGTTGCACGAGCGTCCGCAGGTCATCGTCATCCAGGTGAAAGCCCTTCAATCGCACCGGAGTGTCCCCTTCGTGTAACAACAGCCCGACCCCGCGGTGAGCACCGGCAATGTCCGAAGCCGAGAATCCCTCTGACGCCCAACCGGCCCCGAGCACAGTGTCACTCGCGTCGCGCGTCGCACAGCGCAGCGCCCAGCGAAAGCCGAAGAGATCGCGCAGTGCTGAGGGCACGATGTCGATCGAGGGCTTCTGGGTGGCCGCGAGCACGATGATTCCGGCGGCGCGTCCTCTCGCGACCAGGCCCCGCAGCAGTTCGGCGAAACGCTGGGCGGACTTCTTATCGGTGCCCGCGACGTAGAGCGCGAGTTCGTCGATCACGACGACGTGCAGGCGCAGTCCCTCGGCGCGGCTCACTTTGCGCACGCCGCAACGCAGGAGCTCGTCGTAACGGAGGTCCAGCTCAGCGGCCAGCTCTTCGAGGACGGTGATAGCGGCTTGCACGTCGTGGCCGACAAACACCCGCGCGCACGCGGACCACGCACTGAGTTCAACGACCTTGCCGTCAAAGAGCCAGAGGTCGACTTCGGGGTCGAGCGCGGCGGCAGCCACCAGCAGCGACAGGGCCACCGACTTGCCCGCCCCAGGTTCGCCGCCCAGCAGCACATTGCGCTCGGGTAGCGTCAACGTCACGATCTCGCCCTCTTCGTCGACACCCACGGGTATCGGGTCCCAGAGGCTGGTCCGCTTCGCGTCGAGCAGCGGGCATCGCAGTGACGCAATGGCGAACGGGTCGTCACGGGTGATGGTGAGAGTGACGAGGTTCCGCTTCGCCGGGTTCGCCACGCAGCGAACCTGGCGCACCCCGAGCGACGCCGCGAGCACGGCTTCGACCTTCACGAGGTCGTCGATGGACGTGCCACGCCAGAGCACAAGCTCGACACGGTCTCCGAACGCCGTGCGCGTAATCTTCACGATGCGAGGTCGCTTCTCGCTCAGCACTCCGGGCAGCGAGTGGAACGCCGCTTCGAGGTGTCGACGCACGCTCGCTCGGTGCAACAGCCGCCCGAGGAATCGGCGAAGCGGACCGACGCAAAGGACCGTCGTAACGAGTGCGACCGGAGCGGCGATGGCGAAGAACAGACCGAAGCGCACGTAGAGCCAGAGCCCAAGTCCGGTGGGTAGAGCGAACAGCACAAGCTCAACGCGCCAGACGGCGAGTTGGCGCAGCAGTTCATCGAGCATTTCGTCGGTCATCGAACGTGAGTTGGTGGGAGCGTTCATTAGAAGTTCCTTTCGAGAACGAGAAGGTGCCCCGAGAGAGAGTCCTCTCGGGGCACGCCTCCTTAGGCCGCGACCGGGGCCTTGGTCGCGGGACCGGACAGGACTTCCACTCGCTCGGCGCGGAAACTCACGCCATTGCGATCACCCATGGCCCACGTGGTCGCCACGAGTCCGGCGACCTTCACCTGGCCGCCGAGCACGAGACCCTTGGGCTCGGTGCTCACCTTGACGTTGATGATGTCCGCGCCCTCACTGCCCAGTGCGACGACACCGAAGGTGAAGATCGGCTGACCGTTCGCGTCGACGCGGGGTTGCTTGGAGTCAAAGTCGAGCACCGGCTGGGGCGGGGCCACGACGATGAAGGTGAGGTTGCTGGTTTCAATAGGGAGGCGCATGGCGCTCCTTTCATGGTGAGTACTTCTCGTCGCACGTTGCGACCTCACCATCAAGCCAGAACATCGCGGAACTTTCGCCTACTGGCTTAACGTTGCGTGACACTTTGAGGAAACTTTGAAAGTTCTTGAAAGTTCCGATACGCCGTCGCGGGTCCGGTCACGTGGTTCGGTGCGAGAGTGCGACGTGGCAGAGTAGGTCAATGAGGAATGAACGTCTCGAAGCGGCGATGGCCAAGAGCGATCTGTCACCACAGGGGCTCGCCGAGAGCGTGGGTACTTCACGTAAGGCCGTCGACAAGTGGCTGAATGGAACCATTCCTCATCTGAAAACTCAGATCGCCATCGCCAACGATCTGGAAGTGGACCGCTTGTGGTTATGGCCCCGCGACGAGGTCGGTGTTGCGGCGGCCCGTGAGGAGATCGTGCGAGCCTGGGCGCGCCGTTCGGACTGTCCGCCCGACTACTGGTGGAAGCTCATCGTGGACGCCAAGCGGGACGTTGACATCCTCGGCTACGCCGTACTGTTTCTGACGGAGAACCACCCCGACTTGACGAGCGTCCTCAGCGAACTCATGAAGAACGGCGGTTCAGTGAGAATTGTCATCGCCGATCCCAACGGCCAGGCCGCGCTGGACCGTGACACCGAGGAAGGACTCAACGGTCTGCTACTCACGCGAATTCAGTCCTCCATCAAGTACTTGCGCCCCATCGTCGAGGCGGGTGCGTCACTGAGCTATCAGGATGCGCCGATGTACAGCTCCGTTTTTCGCTTCGACGACGACATGCTGATGACGCCGCACCTCTTCGGAATTCCCGGAAAGTTGGCGCCGCTCTTTCACTTTCGTCGCATCGGCTTGGGGGGCATTTTTGACCAGTACGCGGCCCACTTTGAGGGGCTGCTCGCCCATGCGACACCGCAGTCGCCGAACGCGGTAACGACGTTGAAGAAATCGGTAAGACCTCAAGAAACCCTGGAGAACCAATCTGTCACGAAGGAGCGACCGTGAGCCGCATCGAACACTTCGAAGAGGATTCCGCCCCTCGGGCCAATCGAGTCGTGCCCGCGGCGTCCGCCGTAGTTGTCGACGACACGGATCGAATTCTGCTCATCAAGCGCACCGACAACGGTCTCTGGACCATTCCCGGTGGCGCCATGGAGCCCGGCGAAACTATCGCTGACTGTTGCCGTCGTGAGGTGCTCGAAGAGTCGGGCATTGAAGTCGATATCACGCGGCTCATCGGCATCTACAGCAACCCTCGCCACGTCATTGAGTACCTCGACGGCGAGGTACGTCAACAGTTCTCGGTCTGCTTCGCGTGTCGCCCGGTCGCGGGAGAACTCCGCACCAGTGACGAATCGAGCGAGGTTGGTTACTTCACACTCTTCGAACTAGCGACCATGGATATCCATCCGTCGATTCGACTGCGAATCACTCACTTTGGCGAATCCCGCCCCGATCCGGTGATCGCCTGAATTGTGGCGTCCGGCTTGAGGTTGGCGAGTCGCAGGTCTACTCGGCGGAACGCGCCACGAATAACGTCGTCGTCAGCTTCGAGCCCGCGTACCACGACGTGGTCGTCACCGTAGCGGGCACGAATTTCTCGAAGTCGCTCGTTGAGGGCAAGCCGAGTCCCATCGGGACCGCACGACAAGTCGCAGTAGGTCAGGATGTCAGCCACCAAGCTCATCTCTCTAGGGAACTTGGCAAACTCATCAGCGAATCCGCGAAGCGCCGTCTCAGCGGCACCCGAGCCGTGGTGTGCGACGAGACAGGCCAATCGCTGCTCGCCCAACCCTTCGAGGTGAATCGCTCCATCCAAGTGATGAGCGCCCGTTTTAGCGAGCATCGGCGCATAGCCAATATCGTGCAGCCAAGCGGCAGCTACAAGCACCGAGCGTTCTTCGGGATCGTCGAGTAGAACGTCGGCTAGTTCAGAGGCGGTGGTCGCGACTGCACGTGAGTGTGCCAAGCGTCGCGGATTATCCGCCAGCAGCGATGAAGCGTAGTTTTCAGCCCACAGACGACGATCCATTAAGGATGAGCCTAGATGCCGAGCCCGCAGAACTCACTGGGTGGTAGTGGCCATTAGTTTGACGCCTGACGCCGAAATAAGAGGAACTCGCCGTCGCCAAAGTCGAGAACTCGGTCGAACTCCCAGCCTTGACGCGCATTGGCGGTTATCCATCGGAGCGCGGAATCAGTTCGCGTCTCTTCGCCCTCCTGAAAATTCTCCGTTGAATGGTATTCCCATCTAGTAGCCATCAGTGGCCTCTTTCCTTGTTGTCTTCAACTGAACCTAGGGCTTCCCTGTGACGCCCGACTAGTCCAATAGTTCGGCAATTTCCCAAGTTGACCAGATGTGGTCAGCAATCCCAGCGGCCATCGCTGGCGCGCGCTCCGTGAACGTGCCGTCAGCATTCTTAACCCGAAGGCTCTGGTGAGGTCGCGCGAAGTTGTAGTAGAGGAAGTTCAGACTCACCGCGTGCGCGTGGAACTCGATCTTCTTGCTAAAGCCATTCGTGAGCCGTGTGAACCGACGCATGCCCATTCGCATGGTCAAGTTCTGGCGCTCGACGTAGGACGTTGAAACACGGCTCATGTCAGGGCCACCAGCGATAACTCGAATGTCGATGCCGGTGCACTCGGCAGGGCCGTAGGTGCGCTCGGGGCCGATTCCACCCCTGCCGCCGTAGATCTTGTGCAACATGGCGAAGTCGATGTTGTCGGCCCACAGGCCATCCACGACGCGGAGGTAGTGGGAAAGTCCGTCAGTAGTGAGTTGGATGCGCGAGTCGCGTAGACGCGATTTCAAGTCCATTAAGAACACCGCCGCGTTAGCCATTGTGCGCTCGCCAACTAACCACGTCGGCACGAGCTTCGTATCAGCGTCAATCGCCGTCCACGTCCACACGTCGCCGTAGCCAAGTTCGCCCTGCTCGTCCTCGGGCACGTTCTTTTGCTTCGAGTAGCAGAAGGACCAAATCTCGTCGCACTCGATCACTTTGCATGAGAGATTTATGAAAGCGCGCGCCTGGTAGTCCGAAGCGACTTGACCGAGGTTTTCGAGCAGGTCGCTAATGGTCTGACGGGCCGCGCCGGTCACGCGATTAATGGACCGCATGGACATTCCCTCGCAGAGAAGTCCGATGACTTCGGCCCTTTTCGCGGTGGTCAGTTTGTTCATTCTAGCCATTATGCTTGCCCTAGTCTCGTTTGTCAAGTCAAGATTGCAAAAATGTTCCACAATCCTTGCAAGGCTGATGTCGTCATGCTATTATTGCAAGTAGTGCTTACTTAGGAGTGAAACTAATGGCGAGAGTCCCGAAACCTCAGGGCCGCGCCAAAGGTGGCGTTGCAAGGGCAAAAAACCTTTCGGCGGCAGAACGAAGGGTTATCGCGATGAGCGGTGCTCAAGCTCGATGGAACGCGGGCGATCTACCTCAAGCTGTTTGCAGCTCTGAGGACCACCCTTTACGGATTGCTGGAGTCGAACTGGATGCCTATGTTCTTGATGACGGCACGCGCATTCTGTCTCAAGCGGCACTTCTAAGGGCGCTGGGACGAAATCCCCGCGCCGCGACGCGAAGCGCCACCGTGCCTCCAATGCTCCAAGCGACTTCGTTAGCCCCCTTCGTGACGCCCGAGCTTCTTGAAGCCGCGACTCCAATCCACTTTCGCACTCCAACTGGAACCCGCGCGAACGGCTACCGCGCTGAACTTCTACCTCAGATCTGCGAGGTTTATTTGAAGGCGCGAGACGCCCGAGCACTAGCGCCTAATCAAAAAGGGATTGCTACACAAGCAGACATTTTGATGAGAGCTTTCGCGACGGTTGGAATCATCGCTCTCGTCGATGAGGCAACAGGGTTTCAAGACCTTCGATCAAAGCGCGCACTCGCTGAAATCCTTGAGCAGTTCATCGACAAGGAACTTCAGGCGTGGGTTAAAACGTTCCCCGACGACTACTACCGTCAATTGTTCCGCCTCCGCGACCTGAGTTTCCCTGACGGCGTGGTTAAACGTCCTCAGTACTTCGGGCATTTGACAAATGACGTGATCTACAAGCGCCTAGCGCCAGGTGTCCTCGACGAATTAAAGAGAGTGACGGCGCGTGACGACGAAGGGCGCACTAGTCATCGTTACTTCCAACGGCTCACTTCAAACCATGGCTATCCAAAGTTGCGTGAACACCTTGGCTCGGTGGTGACGATCATGAAACTCAGCGATAGCTGGGATGATTTCATCGAAAAACTAGATCGTTTGCACCCCAGGTACGGGGAAACACCTCAGCTCGCGTTGGAATATGCCGACGAGATCGACACCGGCAAAGGGTTTTAGCTACTTGCGCGACCACCGAGCGGCGGCTGCCTTTTTGGCAATCTCTGAACGCTGCTCCGCCGTCAACTTTGAAGCACGCGCCTTACCGCCGTTGCTTGCGCCCTTTAGAACGCGCTCGTCAGTCTCAGGCATGGGCGTATCGTCACTTGTGGCCTCCTGAGCGACAGCCCAAGCGCGTTGAGCGGAGTCGCCACGCTTGCGGGTTTTCTTCACGCAACCAGCGTAGCGATGCTTGCCCCCTAAGCGGATTTCAAACTAATGGCCAATACCCCCTGGGTGACCTAGCCCTGTGCAAACGAGGACCGAAGAATCTGGCACGATACTTGCGCGGAATGACTCTGAGCAATGGCGCTTCAGCGATTTCGGTTTGTGAAGCGGGACTGGATCGAATCTGCCTTCATTGTCCGCTTGTTTACTTCGAATTCAAATTTTCGGACATGACAAAGGCTTGAGGCACCCGACGGGAACCTTCGGCCCCCGTCGGGTGCCGCCTGGGCGGTACAACGGGGAGGCGTGTGAGAACTTTCTTTACGTATTCAAGATAAGACGTCATCTCGTTTCCCCCGCCGTGTCTCGTCCCGACGTTGTGGAGATGCGTCCATCAAACCTTTGCCGCTCTACCTAGTGGAACTAATGTGGCCTGTGTGTCGGACAACCAAGCGCGAGGCTCATGATGATATTTGGACTCAACTTAAGTGAACAAACGACCGGAACTGACTCGCGAGGAGTGGTCCGCGAATATTTTCGCCGATCTAGTTGTCAAGAAGACGGACTTATTGTACCGGAAGCCGGATGGGCCCAAATAAATGTGACAGAATCAAACTACGGTGCAATTCGGGGCCTCCACGCAGAAGCAACCGACAAACTTGTTGGAATCATTTCTGGTGAGGCATACGGCGTTTGGATTGATGGCCGTCCTGGGTCTGCCACTTTCGGTAATGTCGTTACGGCTCAGTTGCGTCCAGGGTTGAAGGTCTTCGTGCCATCGGGTGTGCTGAACGGTTTTCAATCGCTTGCGGATCCTTCGCAATATCTCTACTGCTTTTCAGCAGAGTGGTCTAGGGACATGGAGGGTTTCAGTGTGAATCCGCTCGACGAGGAACTTGGAATTAGGTGGCCCGTTTCGATAAGCCACGAGAATCGCGACCAAATTTCTGAGAAGGACGCTACTTCCCCGACGTGGGAATCAACTCGAAGAATTCTTCTAAACCGTAGTGCGTCGTCGTGAGCGCGCCGAAACGTCGACACCGTAACTTGATGGAGCTACAACTGTGTCAATTGTGGCAAGAAGTGTTGAGCACCGACGACATTATGCCGTGGGATGATTTTTTCGAACTAGGAGGTGACTCGATTCTCGCCCTTCAACTGACACACCGAATGCAATCCGAACTGTCGCTCAAGATAACCATCGTCGACATTTTTGAAGCACCAACTGTTGAACTTATTCTGCAGCGCGATCCAGAATCTGTGCAGCACCAGCCAGTGCTAGTCGATATGAAGTCGACAGCATCTAACATACGCTTGTATTTCGTACATGCTTCGAGTGGCGAGATTTTATTCTTGAAGGACGTATGTTCGGCCAGTCGATTCAATGTGTCGGGATTGCGATCTGCGGGACTGTCTAATGCTGAAAACGCCGACAAGAAGATTACAAGCATGGCGAACCGCTACCTCTCTGAAATTGGGACACGAAGGGACAAGTCTGAGATCTCAATTCTTGTTGGATACTCGCTCGGAGCAGCGGTGGCTTACCAAATGACACTTTCTTCCAATCCGCTAGCGCGGCGATTCGACGGTCTCATCTTGATTGATCCACCAAGTCGGGGCGTGAAAGCTCCGCACCAACTTGATGCGTACGTAGCCGAACGATTTTTAGAGTTAAGCAAGCTATACGATCTGAATCCGAATCGTGAGCTGGAGCGATCTGCCCTAATTGAGGATTTTCGTGCGGCTCGCGCTATCCCGGACTTTACTTCAAATGAGGCCTTCATTAACGCGCAATATGTGTGGGCTTACAACATGATGGCCCTGGATAGTTATTCGGCGGGTGGAGAGGTAGATATTCCATCCGTGGTCTTCGCGACACTCGAAAACCGTCCGATCGTCGAACCGTGGCTAAAGGTGCTGTCCAACCTTCGCGGTTTTGAGACGTTCTCATGCGATCACTTTGATGTAATGAGGAAGGACAATTTTCCAACGCGAATAAATTGGAGCGTCCATCAATTGATCTCTGCGTCGGCATAAGAACAGCCTCCGGAGATCCGCCAATTCAACTCTCGAAGTGCCAATGCTGAAGGATTTCCTCGTTAAGAGAAATAGGGGCCGTGACATCAGTCAGAGCAGCTTCATAGTCCACAGCAGTGAACGATTGGAATCGATCCCAGATTAACTGGCGAAGCGATTCGGCATTCCTCAATTTAGAATCATCACAGTATGCCAGATAAATACCGCCCACCGTTGCGGCGCCAATTTTACGATTCATTCGAATTGACTTTTCCGCCGTCCGCGGGATGATAAATATATCGCCATTCACATCAATGAGCCAGTTGTAGACCAACCCGTTCGCAACAAGAAATTCACAAATTTGCTTGGTAACGTTCACGCGATTTCTGATGCTTCCTGAGGACAGAACGAAGGCAGACGACGGGAAGTCGGGACAAACTGATATATCAACCTCCTCTACCGACGATCGGACGATTCTCGACAAATCGAAGATCGGCAGTTTCTCAGAAAAGAACGAGGCATGTGCGTGCGCTGGAACTGTTGCCCCGCTGCCTTCCATTTGGAAGGTAACCGTTTGGATAGCTGCCACAGTTACGAAGTTCACAATTGCTTCCAGTTGGGGAATAGAAAACACTGGTATATGTGGAACAGAACACAGTAGAAACTGGCCCCGAAAGTAAGGAAAGTTGTTCTCTAGGATGCCCACCCCGCGTGATAACAGAAAGCTTGCGAGCTTTGAGTCTCCGATCCCTATCGATGGTTCCCACTTCTCACTTTGCAAACATATTGGGCACGTCGTCGCGGATGGCGTGTACATCACGTAACGGTCAGCAAACGTCGGCACGTATCGGGCGCGAAACAGACACCCACGAACCGTAATATCGCGGTCGACCACTTGATGCTCGATCCAGTGAGTGCGTCCTGCGAGAACTAAGTCTTCAAAAGTGCGCTCAAAACAACTTTCCATATCTCGTAGGTCTAATTCGTTGTCCTCGACTTCGGGCGATGGCACGACACTTTTTGCGGAATTGGCGACGTGACGAAGGTCAGCCCGCCACAAGATACGGAACGCCTTCGACTAAATGCTTTGAATGCGGAGCTCGCGCGTACACATTCACAGTTTTAATTACCCATCGTGTCCGCAGTCCCTCTTTGTCATCTTCTGACAACACCTTCTTCGAATGGACGCAATGATTGTTACATGTGATTACAAAGTCGCCCGGCTGAATATTGACCCCGAGTTGAACTTCGTGCAAAATCTCCACAACATGGTCGACCAAGTTCTGTGCTTCGGTGTCCAGCCCCACAGTCCGATTCTCGAAGAGACGCAGATTACTCTCGCCCTCTAACAAAGGATGATTGTCCGCTTCACCCACTTTTACTGCACCGCCAGCCACTGTGAGGTCGTCAAACGGCGTCGTGAACCTCACTTCCTTTGCCAGTTCCAACTCGGTTTCCGAAAATCTCGCAACAACCTCAGCATTGCTGGCAAAGGTCGTAAGAACTTCGTTAATTTTACTTGCCCTCATCCCAATCATGTAAACAAAGTCGGGCCGTACGAAGTGATTCGCTAAGTCCTTGTGAAAGGCGATGGCACCTAACGCTTTCTGAGATTGAGACGTCGCCATAGATCGCTTGGGATAGATGTCCTGAAACACATCACCGTCGTTCACGTTTCTGTATGCGATTGCCGGCGTGCCTGACAATTCAGCAAATAAGGCTAGAAAACCCTCACCCACAAATGTCTTTTTCAATGCGTACTTTGAATTGACAGGTTCATCAAAGTCGAATACTGGGAGTTCCCGATCAATCGGCGCATTTTTGAAGTAACCAACGGGATGAGTACTCGGGCTTACACTGTGCCGCCACGCCACATAGTCTCTAATGCTTTGCGGAACGTCAGATGAACTGGCAATTCCGCGGACCTGCTCGGAAAACCCTTCGAACTGCTTGTAAGGATTGGCCGTAAGCCCAAGCAACGCGTCCTGAAGTCGATCTCGCTCACTGTCCTCAAGAGAGAATTCTGGAGCAAATAATTGAATTTTTGTAGAAGTAATCATTGTAACCCCCAAGACTTCATCGCATCATTGCATTGAGCCACCCCCGACTCTCGGTTATTATTGCACAACTTTTGTCTCGGCGACAGATAAATTTTCATACTACGCACATTTCAGCCCAAGTCTGTAATCACGTTCCATATTTCGTGAACCAATCTTTGACCTCGTCAGAAACCACCTGCTCAATGAAGTTGGTTGGATCCTCGTCAAGCACTGCTACAGCGGCCCGATAACCGCTTGCCGCCGCAAGTGATGCTTTCCATACACGCGTTGGCCCATCGCCAAAGTTTTCCCAAGAAGATCTGTCACGAGACTTGGGCGAGTACGCACTTATGGACTTAAAATCAAACCGATGCCCGAGACCTGTCGCCTTTGCAATTGCTTCCTTCTGCGTCCAGATGTTGGCCAGGATTTCCCATCTCTGACTATTCGAAGATTCAAGCAGGATGTCCATCTCGCGAGAGGAAAGGATCTCGTCGTAAGTTGAGTCCCCGTAAAAGGACGCGATCTGCTCCACATCAATACCCACCCGGCCTCGTTCAACAAACGCGATCGAAATGAACTGGCCCGAATGAGAAACAGAGAGATCGCCCGATTCTGACAACTGCGGGATTCGGATTTTCCCATGATCTTTATTGCACTTTGAACAACTTCGATCGAGGTGCACTTCTATCGGAGCCACGTCCAGCCGCGAGGCGGCTAGAAGACGCAGGGTTGCGCACGCCACTAGGAACCTCTTTCCATCATCCGCATTCCTAAAGCGGTGCAGTCGCTCCAACTCGGTAGCCGACAAAACGCGGCACATCGTCGGAAGCGCGATGTCGATATCTGTCCAGTAAATCGAGAGTTGATTCCTCATGAGGTGTGATCCCAATCCTTCAAAGCGAGATTTGTCCGCATTCCACCGCGTTGCCAGCAACAATGTTGGTGCCGCGACTTTAGCAATGGCGTAGTAAATTCCGAAATCGTTAATGCTAGGTTTGCTCGAATGGGCACAGATCGATTTACGTCACTACAAGGCCGTTTTGCAGTTGTCACCGGTGCAAGCCGAGGAATAGGCGCCGCCATTGCGCATTCCTTAAGCGAAAATGGTACACACGTTGCGCTCATTTCGCGAGACGTAAGAGCGCTCAAGTCAGTTGCTGCATCACTTCCCGGGCCTTCCACGGTCGTACGCGGCGACCTCGCTCAAGTCAATAGTGCCGAACTCATTGTCAAGGAAATTCGTAAAGTAACGGACACCGTCGATATTCTCGTCAATAATGCTGCGGCGGCAACACGCACTGCGACGACCGATCTCACTGCCGACATCCTCGATGAAATGCTAAGCGTGAACGTTCGAAACCTACTGTTGCTCACTGCCCGACTTATTCCATTTATGCTCACGTCGCGAGGGGCATCTATAATCAACGTTTCATCCATATCTGGTTTACTTGGCACGCCGAAGCGAGCTGCATACGCTGCGACAAAAGGCGCTGTGGATGCTCTAACTCGATCACTTGCACAGGAATATGGCCTTCAAGGTATTCGCGTTAACGCAATTGCGCCGGGAATCGCTGATACAGCGCTATGGGCAAAAAACAAATCCGTCCCCGGAGTTGAAGCCGCAATGAACAAGCACATTCCATTGGGCCGTTGGGGCAGTCCAGAGGAACTGGCGGCAGTAGTTGCTTTCCTCGCTTCGGATTCAGCCCGCTATGTCACTGCTCAAACAATTTCAGTGGATGGCGGGATGGCCGACACCTTGGATCTTTATGCTGGACCCATTTAATGTGAATTGATGAACCGAATTCGTCACGAAAGACTTGTTGCGATAATTCCGGGGGCCTAATTGGATATCGACCGAAACCGATACGAGGATATCCGCACATTGCTGGCCGCAGCAGGAATGACGAACTTGTTCACCGAATCAAGAGTCACAGACGGTCTTTGGAATGACGTTTGGCGAATTCGAACGGACGACGGTTCTGATATGTACTTCAAAAGATTTGAGGATCACATGCAGAGTCCGCTCTTCACCGGAACCCCGTTCATCGGAGCGCGCGATACTTTCGCGCGCAACTTGAAGACCCACCTTATGGCCTCAGAAGCACTTGGGGCGTCGTCTTTGACTATTCCGCGCGTGTTGGCCGTAATGCCTCATAGACATAGCTATTTAATGGCTGCGGTACCTCGGTCATTTGGGGCACTTCTTTCATCGCTCCAGAGCGGAGAGTTTCCAACCTCACTTGCAACCGTCTTGGCCCCCGGTCTCTCCTTGTTCCATTCCTTTTCGCACAGTTACACGGAAGCGCCTGAATATTACGATCGGGGCTTCGTCGAATATAAGTTAAACCTTCAATTCGACGCCGCCGCCAAGATGCTCGGCGATCGCGAGTTGCAGTATTTAAGCGACTTTGTAAGGGACTTTCGAACGCACCGGGAATGTGTCGTACATGGAGATCTCAACTCACGAAATATTTTGTATAATCCGATAGATGGTGCCCTTGCGGTGATCGACTTCGAGCAATCGTACGTCGGTGCGCCCGAATTCGATATTGCTTACATCCTCTCAGAGTTAGTCATCTGTGGTGCGGTGGAAGGTGTGACCACTGACTCCGTGTCGAAATCTGGGCGCAGTTTTCTTGAAAATTACATTGCTTCCGCCGAGCTATCCCGATCAGACGCTCGCGAAATGGAAATGAAACTCACAATACTTACCGCCGTCCAAGTCTTGTATCGAATAGAAGGACCGACTCGAAGTGTGTGGACCGGTCATTTGGACGACGAATCGCGAGCCAACTTAACAACGACGGTCACCAAGTGGATTACAGAGAATCCAAAAATCTTCTCCGCCGTCGTCTAGGAAGACAAACAACGAGCGCCTAAATATAAGTCCTTGGGGTTTCCACTTGTGCGTGACTAGTGTCACTGACTAATCTGTCCAATCGAGTTCGATTGATCGTATGACTTCGCTGCTCGATGTTCGATTTAAAAAGTGACCACCTGGGATCCTTCGGATCTCAAAGCCGGGGGTTAGTTCGCCCCAACGAATTACTCCTTCCAGCGGAACCAGCGGATCATCATCCCCGATGAATGCCACAATCGGAATCGGAAGAAAGCTCGTCACTGAATCTGTGCTGTAACTTTCCATAAGTTGAAAGTCGGCCCGCAGAGCGCGTTCAATCACCATCCAAAAGTCGCTATTGTCCACGAGTTTCGCGGGCACTCCCGCGTACGCAATCACTTTGCGCTTGAACTCAGTCATGTCGTCCAATGCAACAGACTCTTCGACCTCCAATTCCGCGCACAAGTCATGTGGGGCTACCTGCGACGCTACGTAAATGCGCGAAGGGAGTTCCCCCTGCCCACGCGACAATGCCGCGGCCACTTCAAACGCAAGGATGGCGCCAAAACATTGACCGTAGAAGACCGCACCTGGGATCAACAAGGGCCCTATGGATGACGCTAGTTCATTACAGGCTTGGGACATTGATTCGAAGGGCTTGTCTGTGAACCGTCTTTCTCTTGCGGGGAGTCTCACCGCAAAAACCGTCGCGTCTGAGCTGACGAGGCTTGGCCACTTGCGGAATTCCGCAGCGCCTCCTCCAGCGTGAGCAAAACACCATATTTGGTGCTTTGTAGTTCCTTGAACAGACGAGAAACATTCAACGGAATTATCGGGAGGAAGTAGAGGAACGTCGCCCACTTGCTTTGCGCCTCCTTTTTTGAACGAAGAACTCCTTGAAAGTTGGAATCTCAACGGACAGTTTTCTCCAGATCATGTGACCATCCTCACTTCGATTGGAATCTAGGGTCATCCACTTTTTCGTTTTGTCAAGAGACGTCTGCCACTCAACGAAACTCCCAAACCGTGTTCTGTAGAACAGTCTCGTTCACGCGAACTATGCTTTCGTGCAGTTTCTCTATATCGCCACTATAAAGCCACACATCGAACAGTCTTCCGGCTGTTCCGTTGCGCCAGTCAAGTACATCCCCTGGCGCAACTCTCCGATCAACACGGAAAACGTCCGCGAGCCCACGCAGAGTACGCAATTCAGGAAGAGTCACTATTCGTATCGCTTTCATGGGGGATTGAATATACATATGTGCCGCGACTCCCACTGGCTCGCAGATCATTGAGCTTTCCTCGAACTCGGCCCCGGTTGAGAGGCCGATCGCAATTTCCACCGGATCCATGCCGAGGGTCAATGGCATAAGTCGCGCCAGCCCTCCACCCAGACGGGCGTTTACTTCGATAACTCGTGGCCCGGATTCGCAAAATTTGATCTCGGCGTGGACTAATCCTTGAAAGATGCCAAGGCACTCGATCGCGCGCATGTTAACTTCGAGTACTTGAGATTTCCAACTTGCAGGAAGACTGACTGGGAAGATCAAACCAGTGTCACGGGCTGGCTCTGCCAGCGGAAGTCGTCCAGAAAAGCCGATCACCGTTATTTTGCCTCTTTGCACAACTGACTCAATGCTTAGGTTATCAGCGAGAAACGGACCAAGCGGATCCTTGACCCCAATCAGAGATTCCTCGACGACATAGTCACCTAGACGTTCGACTTCACGAACCGCATTAATGAACTCGCTTGTCTCGTGCGCAAACATCGTGTTTATACTTCCCGCCCCACGACGGGGCTTGATGACAACGGGGTAGGAAAGAGCTCCCGGATCTAGGACGTCCGAGAGGAGCATCGTCTTGGTTTCTATTGGCCACGCTGCGTTTAGCCTCTTACGCTGATCCCATTTATCGACAAGCACTTCTGCTGTCCCACTTCCGAGCTTGGGTAATTCCAGAATGTCAGAGAGTTGATTCGCAAGTTCAATGCCTGACTCTGCGAAGGTCACGATTCCTAGCGTTAGGTCTTCGAACTGGCGAATAGTCTCTGCAATCTCGTGCGCCTCGCTTCCTACAACAACCTTCCCGAAATTCTCCAAGAGAGATCGGCGCGCGATCGCCCGGGGCTCCGAAGCTGCTATGACGAAACAAGTTCCCCCATACTTTTGGCTCGCTCGAGCCACGTGCGAAGGATCAGCCGACGAGCCTTCGCCATATACGTTGACGATCATTTGGGCTCATTTCCTGCACTAAGTCGAATTCTTCGCGGCGTATACTACCCGTCACAGGTGGGTTAGTCCAAACTTGAGCAACTGCAAACCGTCGCGGAAGTCGATTCAGCCGTTGGTTCATCTTCGATGGAGAGATTCCTTGAGCAAACTTCAATATTTGTTTGTACTTCTCTCAAAATGGCAGCCCCTGAATGTGATTACGTGTTCTGGCCCCAACATGCTGGCCAAGAGATCGTCCTCGCAAAAGACTCCAAATGCTTTCAGCATGACCTTCTCATGAGTGTCAATTCGTTCAAAGGTCTTCAATCGGAAATTGGTACCGGCCCAGGAAACCGCTTTGGCGTGGTTGACACGGGAATTGTCGGCACGTTCGTGGAGGCTTGGTGCCGCAAACCCACTCGGTTGCGAGGTCATAACACTGAGAAACTCGGCCTAAAAATTCTCGCGTGCATCGAATAGCGGAGCGATCACCATTGTTAATTGTTCTTACGATCACTCTGTACCACCGAGCGTACTTGAGAGTCCTTGTGAGCTAGCCGCGCGGCCCGCACACCACTAAGGAGGCTTTCTCTTCGCGACGTCAGGTTCGGCGACACCGGACTCCTCCTCTATTTGCATAAGGCAACAGCTCCGAACATGTCGCTCATTGTGGCTCCTCTTACGCGTTTAGGAAGCTCAGCGCCGAGGCCAACGCGCACATGGCGAAGCCCTCGGGCATTCGCTGATTTTATTGGGAGGTGATAAACGAGCATCGCGTAGACGGCTCGCCGTAACTCGCTCATCTCTCCGGACATACCAATTTCGTGTACCTCCATCCAATCTTCCCATATCAAAGTAATAACAATGCCTCTAACGTGGGGTCCTTTCACAACTAGGGGCAGAACCTCCACATCTTCGCATTCCATCCACTTTCTTATGCGGAGCTCAACGAGCGAACTGTGATCGCGCGCGCCCTTGGTTAAGGAGTGAGTCGCGATTAATTGAGATGCCCAATCTGCGACTTCTGACCATGCGACCTCTTCGCCAACCAATCCGAAACGAAAGAAATCAACTTCGTCAAGATGGAGGGTACGGCGGATTCGCGAATGATGCGCACCGATGTTTACACCGTTGGACAGTTCGAATGTGCCGTTACGACCGATATGAAAAATCTGGCATTCGCTTCCAAAGTAATCACTGATTAGTCGTATCTGTTCTTCCGCGAAATATGGAAAAATTAAAGTCCTATTCTCGATATAACTTAATCGTTCTAAGATAGCCATGAACTCCGGAATTGTCTCTCCGCTTGAGTCTCGGATTGCAGAAGTCAAGCCGTGTCGTCCCCCAACCACAATGCACCTTTTTGGATCTAGCTCGTTTTGGAAACCCCAGGTTTCGGGTCTATACATTTGGTCTGGCCAGAACTCAAACTTCGGAGTGTATGTTGGCATGACGCCAACCCACTCTTCGTTTCTTTGAATCGTGAAGTACCTAACATTCCATCGTGGGTCCGATTCCAATTGCAACACACGACCGCCGCATCCAACTGGCCCGACTCTTGGGCCCAGGGTATCGAACAATTTGGAACCTATCTGAGATAGCGAACTGTGTTCCTTGATCTTTGAGGTCACGCTGCCACTTTATGTTGAGTAATTTTTCGAGTTGGACAATTTGAGATGATACTCAACCTCTCAGTTCTCAGTTCTCAGTTCTCAGTTCATCCATCTCATTTCTAACTTCTTTTCTTTCAACTCGACTCAATCTGAACTTTGATCAACAATTGTCGCTTGAAAAAATAATCTGCATCGTTAGATTTATTACTTGGCGCGTCGGAATAATTACCGATTTTCACATTCTCTTGAAGTTATGCGACCGAAACGGCGTCCCCGCACTCGGTAAAAATTATGACGGGTCATTGGATTCATTGGGTTAATTGATCAATCTGACAATTGGTGCAACACCGAATAGTCCACCTTTCCATTCTGGTTAAGCGGAAGACTTTCGATCCAAGAGACGTGTTTCGGCATGGAATACGAGGGAAGCAGGCTTGATAAATGATTCAAAATAATCTGGGCGGGTAATTGAACTCCGGAATAAAACACGGCCAACTCGTCGCGATCCGGCCTATGAACGGCGATCGCAGCGGTCTCATTGATTCCCGCAAGTCTTCGAAGCCGTGCCTCGATTTCTTCGAGTTCCACTCTAAAGCCGTTCACTTTCACTTGTCGATCAAGTCGTCCAAGGCAGAGAAGCGAATTGCCTGAGCGCTCAATGAGGTCTCCGGTTCGATACCAATGTTCCTTTGGTGGAGTACTTCTCGCTTCAACATCTGATGTCTCACTAAATGTGGCATCAAGGAATTTTCCAACATTATTCTCAGGATTTAAGTATCCTGTGAATCGTTGGCCACCTCGGGTGCAAAGTTCTCCGATTTCCGCGTCCAAGTGATCGCCGTCACGGATCATCAGTTCAACTGCATCAAAAGGTTCTCCAATTGGAACTGTTCCGTTTCGAGTCCAGGGCCACTGCGATACCTCCGAAGGGAGTTGAAAGCTGCAGCATAATATCGTTGTTTCAGCGGGCCCATATGCATTGACAAGTACACTCTTCGTCGCAGCCTTGGCCCATAACGCTGCCAGATCTGTAGCTAAGGGCGCACCGCAGAAGATGCTCCATTGCAAGTCGGGCATCGACGCCTCGCCTAGAGAACGCATGCTTTTGGCTCGCAATATGTGTGAAGGAACACCCGTGTAGTGGGTCAACCGTCTTCGCGTTACGTATTGAACCGGATGAAGTGATTCGTTTCCTTCCGGAACGACAAGGGTTGCACCAGTAGACCAACTTGCAAAGATGTCAAATACTGACACGTCAAAAGTGAGTTCGAAGTTCTGTGAGAGACGTGATTGTGACGTGATGCCGTATCTTCGAATAGCCGTGTAGAGAAAATTGCAAACGTTATTATGGCTCAGCGGAACACCTTTTGGAACTCCAGTTGACCCAGATGTGAACAAAACGTAAGCCTCTCTATCTTGTTCGAATCTGGAAGTTGCCTCCGGAGGTTCCTCTGAAACAGAGTGATGATTCTCGACGGTGTTTACTTGAACTACACGAATTCCACTGTTCATCAACACTTCAGAAACTTCTGCTGAGAATTCACCACACGTAATGACTGTTTCGATGTGCGCGAGATCAATGATTGAGGTAATTCGATCAATTGGATATTTGGAACTAATTGGTACTACCGACGACCCCTTACGCAAAATGCTTAAATACGCGACATATGTCAAAACATCTTTACTTGTGAGTAGTCCAATTCTGCTTTGATTGCCGGGAATTCGTGTTGCTAACTTGCTTGACTCGTGCCAAAGTTGCTCGTAGGTAAGCTTGGTGGTGGAAGTCTCGATCGCATAATTTCCTCCGAATCGATGCACTGATTGCTGGACGAGTGCGGCGAGGTTGTTGAACCCAATCTCTTGGAGGGGTGATTGTGGGTCGCTCTCTCCATTCATCAGGATTCTGTTCCTGCTCCCGGAGTGTGAAGCGCGGCATTCCGCAACACCTCGCATGAAGTAACTAAGTCACCCAACCGACCGCTCGTAAAAAGAACCTCCAGTGGAAACTGGATGTGCAACTCGGACTCTACGGCTTCCATCAGTTCTATTGCTAGCAGCGAATCACCACCACCAGTGAAGAAATTGTCTTCGGAAGTCGCCGTTTCGCATTCGAGGATTTCGCACCACGATCTTATAACGCAATCTCGGACATTGTCTACGACCATTAATCCTCCTGGAACGTTTACTTTTCAATGGAGAGTCGGGGAGTTCCTGAGTGGATCGTAGTGCACTTGATGCGGCCTTTCATCGTTTACGCCTTCGACAGTTAAGAATCCAATGATTTCGGATTCGAGCCCAAAATCTGCATGGGTTTGCCTGGAGGCGATGTCGCAGGCCCTTAAGGTCGACCAAAGCTTCTACTAATTTGAGGTACAGCATCGAATCCGTGTCGCGGACGTGGAATTTTGAAGCATTGAGTCGGGCAAATTATAGAGGTGACGGCATTTCACACCGTCGGTGAGGGCCAAACGTTGGCACCCAGAGAATTGTCAACTCCCTGAATCGGTCTGAGTTTCCCGGAGAAGTCAACGGATTAGTCAGGCCGATTAGATAGAAGTCTTAGAATCTTCATTGTGTGCGGTCTACTTAAGGTTACCCCCTTTGGTAAGCAGAAGTGGGGACGAGTTTTACAACTGCCAAAGTACAATCGATCCCGACAAAACTTGTGCGACCACTTCGAGTTGCCTCGCAATCGGTTAGAGTTTTCGCAATATTCATCTTGAAGCGTTCTCGGAAATGATGGGAGATCGATATTGAAATCGCGTCGGCGCCAAGATGTGACAGCATCACACCCGACATCCGCCCTAAGACATCGAAATTTTGCGTTGTTATGGAGTGGTCAAACTATATCCCTTGCTGGAAATGGTGTATTTACGGTCGCCTTACCTCTCGAAGTACTCCGGCTCACCGGAAGTCCCTTGGCACTTTCGCTTATTGTGATCGCGCGAACAATCCCCGCCATTCTTTTGCTCCTTGTTGGCGGCAGTTTAGTGGACCGGCTGCCAAGACGTCGAGTAATGCTCGTTTGCGATCTGGTTTCGGGTATTAGTGTTGGCATCGTTGCTGTACTGATTGCGGTGGGCAGACCGCATCTTTTCGATCTTGCGTGCTTGGCAGTTGTCTTTGGCACAGCGAATGCATTTTTTAAGCCAGCATCGAGCGCCATTACCCCTGACATTCTTCCGCCATCGCTTTACGTCTCTGCGAGTTCGCTGTCTTCTTTGAGTCAGTCGCTGGCTCAGTTTCTGATCGGTCCGCTTCTAGGTGGGTTTCTAGTAACTGTAGGAGGTACCGCTTGGGCATTCGGCGCTGATGCGGCAAGTTTTGTTGTGAGTGCAGCCTGCCTCGCGGCCATGAGTCGAATTGAGCGTAAGCCAAAATCATCGCGTCGAATTGTTGAGGAGATCGGTGAGGGGCTGAGATACTGCCGTTCGCGGCCTTGGCTTTGGTGGAGCATGATTGCCGTCGGAATATCGAATTTCGCTTGCTTTGCTCCGATTGTTGTACTTGAGCCATTTCTAGTGAAGACCGTGTTGCACTCTGGGCCACTGGCACTCGGCGTGATCTTCGCAGCGAATGGAGTCGGAGGAGGAGCGGCCGCATTAATTACGGGTCGAAGATCCGAACCGAAGAAAATCGTAAAGAAGATCTGGATTGCATGGGCAGCAGCCGGACTTTGCTCCGTACTTCTTGGACTATCCACGACTGTCACGCTGGCCGCAATTTCTGCGGGGGCTTTATGGTTTTTCGTCACATACGGGAACATCCTGTGGTTCCCTCTAATGCAACGAGAGGTGCCGTCGGATCTGCTCGGGCGTGCCTCGTCAGTGGACTGGATGATTTCAATTGGCCTGACGCCTCTGGGAATTGTCGCGGGAGGTGCCGCTATCTCTTTAATTGGAGTGAGGAGCACTCTGATAGTGGGGGGGCTGGTTGCGTTTGCTATGGGACTCGTACTTTTCGTGCCAGGTGTGACGGAGCCAGATCGAGAGAAGTCAGGAAGCTCAGAGATCTCGGTGGCGAAGTAACTCATGTCTCGAGATGGTCGGGTGAAATATTCGCGACACGTCAGTCGGCCATCGTACCCTCTCCCAGTCGCAACTCAGACACCTCTCCGCTAGCACCTCGAAACTGAACTATGGCTACACCTTGAAATGATTCCTGGTCTAGCCAACTGTCTAGCCACGAATTCAAACGTGAGAGAACGTCAGTGGACGCTGGTGGACACTCCACACCGTCCGGCCAACAGATGTGGACGCTGAGATACGTCCCTGGACGTTCTGGAAACACTCCCAA
>JABEUR010000086.1 GCA_013044405.1 Acidimicrobiaceae bacterium
CTGCACCGCGAAGCACGCGGGAAGAGCCGATCGTCACCCGCACAACCATCATGTCAACGTGATGAGGGCCTTGGGTCGGAACCGAGTACTCAGACGAATCATTGTCTGGGAAGTCGGACGGTGAGCAAGCACCGCTGAGCCACTTAGTTCAGTTGGTCAAGGCGAACCGGTGGGTCCAATTAGGACACACGCTGTTACTCAAGAGAGCCCAGCGCATGTCCGGGGCCACAAGATTCTCCAGCGCGCTGCCTGTTCGGCGGACCGCCGACGGGGTCGGCGACTGCGCTCAAGGAAACCGGGCCCTGGTCAACAGGGGAGGTCCGACTTCGGCCATTTGACCTGCCAGCGACCAGAGGATCGTGGCGGGAAAGGGCTTCGCCTCTCTCGCGATCGAATCCGCCGACCCGGGCGCGACCTAACTGCCGAGGACGCGACCGAGCCATCCCTTGGTCAGGGACTTCTTGAATTTCGAGTCGAAGCCCGTCTCGGCACACGAGCAGCGCTTGGCCTTGGGCACTCCGGCCAGCACTTGATTCACGTGTTGGCCGCAACCGGCCCACGTTGGCTTTCCGCACTTCGAACAGTTGACTCGTCGACACATGGTCCGCAATCTCGCTTTCGGGTTGGAGGCATATATTATACCCCCCTGGGTATGAGGGCAACTGCGGGTCCGGGCCCCACCCTAGGAAGACCCAGTCGTGCTCGAACCGACCAGTTGTACTTTCGCTGGATCTGACGACGAGTCGTCGTCCATTCGTACAATCGAACCATGACATTCTCCGGTGGACAGGCTCGTGGTGGTGAGGCGCGCAGTTTGCTCACGCCACCCAAGGTGGTGGCGGGCGACCGGATCGCCGTGGTTTCTCCATCGTGGGCTGGTCCAGGGGTTTTTCCCGAGGTCCACGAGATCGGCTTGCGCGTGCTCACTGAGGTGCTGGGCTTGGAGGTGGTCGAATATCCGACCACACGCCAGCTCGGAGCCAGTCCCGTGGAGCGAGCCCGTGATCTCAACGCGGCCTTCGAGGACCCGGACATCGGGGCCATCCTCGCCACCATCGGGGGATCTGATCAGATCACGGTGTTGCCATTGCTCGACCAAGAAGTGATCAGAGCGAACCCGAAACCATTCCTCGGCTACTCCGACAATACGAATCTCCTCAATTTCCTGTGGCGATTGGGCATCGTCAGCTATCACGGCGGTTCGACGATGGTCCAGCTGGCCCGTGCCGGCGGCGTCCATCACGACTTTCTAGATTCGTTACGACGGGCGTTGTTCACCAACGACACCGTGGAGATCGCACCGCTCGAGCGATTTACGGATCTTCAATCTGAATGGGGGGATCTCTCGACGCTCGTCGAGCCCCTCGCGACGACGCCGGAAGCCGGATGGCACTGGTACAACGCCGATCGAACTGTCTCGGGGCCGACGTGGGGAGGCAATCTGGAGATACTGCACTGGAACCTCGCCGCCAATCGATGGATCGACTCGAACTCCACCTACAGCGGATGCGTCTTGATGCTTGAGACTTCCGAGGAGATGCCCTCATCCGATGTCGTCTACCGCATGCTGCGTGACGCTGGCGAACGCGGACTCCTCTCCCAGTTCCCCGCAGTGATTTTTGCCAAAGCCAAAGCCTGGCACACCCACGCTCCACTCGATGAATCTCAGCGAGCGGCGTTCCGAGACGATCAGGAACGGGCGGTGCTGCGCGCCCTCTACGAGTACAACCCGTCGGCCCTGTCGGTCTTCGGTCCAGACTTCGGCCACACCGATCCCCAGGTGATCCTTCCCTACGGCGGACAGATGACCGTCGATGGTCCGGCCAGGACGATCACGGTCACGTACTGATACGCAACGTCCTACGACGTCCGCGGAGTCGAACGTCGAAGGAATGTGCTCGTGAGGTGTTCGATCCAGGCGGACCAGGCGTCGTGACCATCGATGCGTGCGCCGGTCGACAGTTCACGGTGGGCGAGTACTCCCGGTCTTCTTCGTACAAGGTGATACGTCCGTACCCTTAGTAACAATTCGTGTCGGGCGAAGGTCGCGCCGTGACACGATCATCCGTAGCGCCATCGACGTGAGCGAAGGTCGCGGTCCAAGGCTCGGGAGCGCTCGACGCTCGAAGAACTCGGCGAATTGGATGCTCTCAGCACCCATCAAACGGCGGAGCCGTTTCTCCCAGTCGTCTGATCTCGCCCATAAACAGGCAGTACTGTGCATCCATGACCATCCGGGACCTGGATTGGAAACGTGGCTATGGACTGGTCCTGACCTCCCTGTCGATCGTCGCCGTGAGAGTTCTGGTGGGAGTCGGTGCGTCAAAGATCGGAGGCACCTTCATTGTCCACCGTCAAGGTGGCCGAGCGATGTCCACCGGTCTGGTCTCGTCACTCACCCACTGGGATGCGCACTGGTATATCGGTATCGCGCGGCACGGATATCCGACACTGAGGGCTCATGCGTTCTATCCCGCCTACCCGGCACTCATCCGCCTGGTTTCACCCGTGTTCGGCTATTCGGGTGGGGCGCTCGTCATTGCCTGGGTCGCGGCGGTCTTCGCGGTGTGGGGCGTGATCGACGTCACCAGTCGTTTCACGAGGCCCGAGACTGCGTTGATGGCCGGCTTATTGTTCGTCTGGAATCCGGCGTCGATCTTCCTGATGGCGGCCTATCCCGAGGGTCTGCTGGTGGCGCTCATGATTTGGAGCCTTCGCTTCGCTCTCGATCGGCGCTGGTGGCCAGCGGCGCTGTTAGCGGGTGTCGCCAGTTGCGTGCTGCCCCAAGGAACCATCACCTCGCTTGCGGTGGTCCTGGGGGTCCTCGTGGCCGAACCCAGTAACCGAAGATTTGCCAAAGCCCTCCTCGTCGGCGTCATTGGAGAGGTCGGCCTGATCTCCTACGTCATCTTTTGCTGGGCCACCACGGGAAATCCCTTAGTGATTCCCAAGGCCGAGAGCGTCGGCTGGCACAATCAATTCACCTACCCATTCCACGTCGTGCTTCGACAGTTGGTCATGATCGTCAACTCCCCAGCATCGGGCCAGGTCCGTAGCGTTTACGTCTTGAACGCCTGCGCCGGGATCTTGGGTGGGGCCATGGCGGCCATCGGCCTCTACCTCGGTTGGAGAGAACGTCGACTGCTCCTCCCAGCGGTGCTGCTGGCCCTGGGGGTGCTGGTCTCAGTGCTCACTATCGACATTGGCGTTGACTCGACGGCGAGATTCATTCTGTTCCAGGCGCCGCTGTACGTCATTGGTGCGGTCATCGCTGACCGACTTGGCGACGGAACTCGTACGTTGGTCACGACCAACGTACTCGTCATCTCGACGACCCTCGCCGTGCTCTATGGTGCGATGTACAACTTCGGATGGTGGCTCACCTGAGACGGCGCCACCTTGATCGGCTCGTGAGCATGTGTCGGTGACGGTGATGACGAGAAGGTAGTGGGTGAGCGCTCGCTCAGAGCGCGAACTCGGGACCAGAATGAAACGCACCGAGCGACCAAGAGCGCTTGGTTCCAGTCTGGATCAAGAATCCTGTGCAGACTCGTACGCAGCTTGCAACTCGCTGAGATTGATCTTGTTCATGGCGAGCATTACTTCGGTGGCGGCTTTGGAACCAGCCTGACTCGGTCCTCCGAGGAACTCGGACATGCGCGGAGACGTCACTTGCCAAGAGACCCCGAATCGGTCCTTCAGCCAACCACATTTTCCCTCTTCGCCGCCATCAGCGGTGAGAACCTGCCAGTACCGATCGATCTCGTCTTGATCCTCGCAAGGAATCTGAAAGGAGATCGCCTCGTTGAATCGAAATGCTGGTCCTCCGTTCAACCCAATGAACTTGGTTCCCATGAGGGTGAACTCGACAACGACCTCTGAACCAATCTCATTGCTGGGTGTTTCGCCTGGAGCAATCCACTGTCCTTCAACGCTGCTGTCGGGGAACACCTCGGCGTAGTACTCGGCCGCTTCACGAGCGTTTCCGTCGAACCACAAACACGTCGTCAATTGCATGCGAAAAATATACCCTCAATCACCGCCCATGTGCAGGTGTTGGGCAACGTCGCGGCGCTCGTCGATCAGGTGACGCAACCCGACATCGTGGACGGCATCGATTGCGAGGTCGTTCTCCTTTGGTGGTCGGACCCGTGGCTCAACGCGTCTCGGCAACGACCATGCGCGGAGCACCGATCACTCCGCTCGACTTCATTCGGTCGGCGAATTCGCTATTGGACGAAAAGGACTTAGCGGCCTCTAACGTGTCGAAGTAGTGAAGTACGAAGACCGAGGTCATGTCCTCGGGCGAGCAATACACTTCGTCACCTCGAACACCGTGTTCTCGGCGGAACGTCGCGCCGTTGTCGTATTCGATCCGCCAAGGATCGTAGCTTGCAACGTTGGCCCTTATCATCAGGACAGCTGACATGTCGCCTCCAATTGCGAGTTGCTGATTCGGCCGAAGCGTATCACCGCCGTGGTGTTTGCGAGATCCTCATGGGCGTTCGAGTGAAGCGGCTGCGTACTCTTTCTCCCAAGCCTCCCAATGCGATCCGCCAGTGACGCGTCGACCCATGGTGCAAAGTCCGTGACTGGCCCGGAGCGGAGTTGGATCGGACCTCGAGATGAGGTTGAGTGTCGTTCGAAGGAGCGCGGTCGTCACCCAGCGCGCCAAGGCTCGTCGGCACCTTTCAACTTGGATGGTTTGCAGTTGGGGAGTCCCTGCCAGATAGGGTCGAATGATCGGCGAACAACCTGAGAACCTCCACTCCGAAGACGCCCGCGAACCCGTCATGCCCGATGGACCGCTCGTGAAAAAGCGTCGAGGTCGGCCCCACTGGTCGAACCGCGACGTCGAGATTGTGGTGGTGGCCCGCTTGCTGATGAGCATCGGACGGGCTCTGGCCGGGGTGATCACTCCGATCTACCTCGCGGTCATTGGTTTTGACGCGCTGGAGCTGTCGGTATACGTGATGGTCGTAGCGGCCATCTCGGCTCTGCTGTCCACACTGGTGGGAACGCTCTCGGATCGAGTTGGGCGACGGGTCTTCTTGGTCGTTGTCCCGCTGCTGACGTGCGGCGCCGGAGTTGCCTTCGCGCTCACGGGGTCGCACCTGGTCCTCTTTGTCACCGGCGCCCTGGGCAGTTTCGGGCGTGGTGCAGGGGCCGGCGCCGGTGTCGTCGGACCGTACCAGCCCGCTGAGTCGGCCTATGTCGTCGAACGCGTCACGCCCGTTCACCGCAATGCGGTCTTCGGGCGACTGGCCTTCGCCTCGTCCTTGGGTGCCTCTTTGGGTGGATTGATGGCACTCACGATTCCTTCCTTACCGCGCCACAGTTCAGATGCCACCGCAACGTTTCGTGTGGCGTTCCTCCTGGTTGCTGCGGTTTCGGCCGCAGCGGGAATCGTGGCGTTGGCATTACACGAAGAGCACCACGAACCACGTCGCGGCAATTGGCTCCGTCCCCGACTCCCGACCCGGTCTCGTTGGCTCCTGCATCGCTTGTGGATCACCAACACCTTGAACGGTGCGGCGGTTGGAATGTTTGGACCCTTCATCACCTACTGGCTCTACCGACGATTCTCCGCAGGACCCGCAGAAGTTGGGGTGCTGTTCACGATCGTCAACGTGGCCACGATGGCGTCGAGTCTTTCGGCAGCCTCGTGGGCTCGCCGTTGGGGGCTCGTGCGAACGGTGAGTGTGGTACGAGTACTTCAGTCCATACTCATTATTCCGATGGTGCTGGCCCCCAACTTCATCATCGCGGGTGCGTGGTATCTCCTTCGAATGTTGGTCCAGCGAATCGGTCTTCCGCTTCGACAGTCCTACGTACTCGGTCTGGCAGATGAAGGTGAGCGCGCTTCGGTCACCGCACTCTCCAACCTGCCCAGCCAAGTCGCAACCGCCGTTAGCCCCTTGTTCACCGGCTACCTGTTCGCCGAGGCAGACCTCCTCCTCCCCTTCGAGATTGCGGCGGTACTGCAGCTGGGCAACGCCGTGACCTTTTGGTTCTTCTTCCACGACCATCCGCCGGAGGAGGAACTTGACCAGGCGCGCCGAGGTGTCAACGACGAGTGAAGAGTGAGGCGAGTCGCTAGATGAGGATCAACCGGCCGGCTTCGCCGACACGATCCATAGTCGATATCGATTGAGACGTGACGACCGTCGCACGAGCGACCTTGGCACTGCGTGTTGAGCACAGGTTCAAGCTCCATCGCACTCCGCCAAAGTGCGTGGGAGTCAAGACGAATGTCGCGATTCCCTGTCGCCATCGGTCGATCTCGACCACAAGGAAGTTCGTTGCACGCATTCGCTTGGTCGCACCCAGGACTGAGCCGGTCGTTCACTCAACGCTGGTCGCAACGATGGCGCACGTCGATGAAGAGACGACCACGGTTCTGGGTTGACGAATCCGGGATCGAGCAAGGCGTCGATGGCCACGTTGGTTGCTCGAGGAATCTTCTTCAGGCGAGAGAAGTCGACCGACTATGGACGGATCTTCGCGCTCATCTGACTCCATCCACCAGCGCAACCTAGGGTCTCGAGCCCTCGGCATTGAGTCGGTTCCAGTTCTCGCTTCCATCGTTACGGATTCTCTCCCACGTGGCGTTCCATCTCGGGGGCGCGGCCTCGACTTCTTTTCGACGACCCCAAGGAGTGACCAATGCCGCAATGCAGAGAAGAGTTGCCGCAAGGAGCGCTAGTCCTTCCATTCGCTGAGTGGTGTGGATGAAGAACGCCAGCAAGACGACGGCGGCGACGGCGACTGAGCTGACTGCGACGAGCGGGAGCAACCGAATCCAACCATTTAGTCGTAGCCTAAACCCCGAGAAACTGATGATCAGAGCAGCGGCGAGCAGGCTCGAAGCGCAACACGAGAGCAAGAGTGACAGTGGATTGCTGGTCAATCGCGTCGCTGAATCGAAACTGATGACGATTCCAGGCGCCAAGACGAGGGCCGCGATCACCGAGAGGAGCAGGTTAAGGTTCTCGCGTTGGGTCACTTCGATATCGCTCTTGTCGGCCAAGCTTGAGTTGGTCATCTCTGCGAGGAGGCTGTACGCTTCACCCACCCGTTGGCGAAGTTGGCTCAGGGGACCCTGAAGTTCCTTGAAGTCTCTGGACTCGCGACTGATCTGTCCGATCTCATAGCGGAGAGACGACAACCTCAGACGACTTCGTTGCGCGTGCCAACGATGTGACTGATTGTCCGGATCGGCGAAAGCGAATTGCCCACGAACCTCCCACTGGTCGAGGTCACCATCCAGTGCCTCTATTCCAACCTGCAATGCGTCTTGGCGAGCGTGGTGACGATCGACTCCCGCGGAAAGTTGGTGCCAACACCCCGAGCCGTCATTGAGCGAGTGCTCGATCAACAGTTCGCCGTCGGATGTCTTGCATGGGACATACGAGATGAAGGTTGACACCCCGGGCTGATACGTCCTCGTGGCGAGTGCGATAGTGAAGTCCGTTTCCAAGATGGCGCCTTGGCGCCGGTCGGGGTCGATGCGCTGAAATCCACAACTTTCGAGGTCCCCACATTGGTAATCCACTGTTCCTCCCGAACACTTCAATTCAGCTACGGGCGACTCACTACGACGAAGGGTCGCCCACCGATTGGAACCATCTTCGCAGACCATCAGATTGTCAGTGAGCATGTGCGATGTGATTCACATTGTCATCTCGAACCACTCACCCGCCTCGATAGTTCGAGTGTCATTGGGTCTCGAACCTCGCAGGATAACTGGCGTCATCGGTTCCCTCCTCGATCGACGTGTTGTGCATCTCGAGTCGTCGCGACGACGCCCTCGCGCAACTTCTCGGTTCATCGTCAAGTTACGTCTATGAAGAGGGCGCGAAGGCTGTCGTGAGGCTCTACCAGAGCGGTACGAATCCTCCTCGGCTTGTTGGTGTGAACAATCGTGCACTCCTCTCCACACTGAGTGACCCAGCCCGCAGGGACTGCTCGTGTCGCGACGTCGGTGATGCGGGTCGTCGTGGTGCCTCAATGAGTCATTTTGAAGCACGATCGCCTCGTCGATTGCCCCTAGCGAATCGCAGCCCCCGCGACTACTGTGAGTTCGTCGCGGCAGTCTGATTGATTGGGGGAGATCATGGGAAGCGTGCGAGTCCTTGTGGGCACTCGAAAGGGTGCGTTCATTCTCAGTGCGGACGGCACCCGCAAGTCGTGGGATGTCCAAGGTCCCTTCTTCGAAGGTTGGGAGATGTATCACCTCAAGGGTTCGCCGATTGATCCCAATCGCATCTACGCATCGCAGTCGACGGGCTGGTTCGGCCAGATAATCCAGCGCTCCGATGACGGAGGCGCTTCGTGGGCTCCGGTCGGAAATGGCTTCAAATACGATGGTGTGCCGGGGACCCACCAATGGTACGACGGCACTCCTCATCCCTGGGAGTTCGCGAGGGTGTGGCACCTCGAGCCATCGTTGACTGACCCCGACACCGTGCTCGCCGGTGTCGAGGACGCGGCGCTCTTCAAGTCGACCGACGGTGGTGAGAACTGGTCTGAACTCTCGGGTCTTCGTGGACATGGATCTGGACCACACTGGCAGCCCGGAGCTGGTGGGATGTGCCTGCACACGATCACCGTCAGTCCCAAGGATCCGAATCGGATTTTCGCGGCGATTTCGGCCGCCGGAGCGTTTCGAAGCGACGACGCTGGTTCGACCTGGCGACCGATCAATCGCGGCTTGCGTTCCGAAGGCATACCTGACGAAGCGGCTGAGGTTGGTCACTGCGTACATCGAATTGCCCTGCATCCTTCGAATCCCGACGTGCTCTACATGCAAAAGCACTGGGACGTTATGCGTAGCAACGACGCTGGCGAGTCGTGGTTCGAGGTCAGTGGAAACCTGCCCAGCGACTTCGGATTTGTGATTGACGTCCACGCTCACGAACCCGAGACGATCTACGTCGTTCCCATCACGAGTGACGCTGTGCACTTCCCTCCCGAGGGAAAGTTGCGCGTCTACCGCAGCCGTAGCGGCGGTAATGAGTGGGAGCCTCTTGGCAAGGGACTTCCCCAAAGTCACTGCTACGTCAACGTGCTGCGCGACGCCATGGCAGTCGACGGACTCGATGAGTGTGGCATCTACTTCGGAACGACCGGTGGTCAGGTCTATGCGTCGAACGATGCGGGCGACTCGTGGGAGGCGATCGTGCACGACTTGCCCGCGGTGCTCTCGGTGGAAGTGCAAACTTTAGCATGATCCGAGTCGTTTTGCCAGCACATCTCAAGACGCTGATCAATCAACATCGTGAGGTGGTCCTCGACGTGGCGGGTCCAGTCACACAGCGGTCGTTGCTCGACGCGCTCGAGTCGCAATATCCCGTCCTGAATGGAACAATTCGTGATCCGACCACCCAGCGCCGGCGGCCCTTCATTCGATTCTTCGCTTGCGAGTTGGATCTGTCCCACGCGTCGCCCGACGACGTGTTGCCCGATGAGGTGGTCAGTGGAGCGGAACAATTCTTCGTCGTGGGCGCAATGGCGGGCGGTTGAAGTCAACGAACCGCACGTTCAGTCGATTCCGTCAAGACCGTCGATACTGACACGATTCTTCATTGCCCGGTACTCTCGGATACCGTCGGGTCCCTTTCTGTTCGACCACTGGTCCATGGTGGGGCGATGGGATTCGAATTGCATCAAGGGGACGCCGTAGCCGCACGAATCCGAGACGCGCTCCACGTCCACGACAATCACTGAGCGAACTCCTATGGCGTCTGTGCCAGAGAAGTGTTGTGCGATGTCTTCGAATTCGGGTGCGTCGCGAAGGATGCTTCGGCCGCGCCCATGGAGACGAACGATCCGTGGTGGTCCCGTGAAGGCACAGAACATCAGTACGATGCGGCCGTTTTCGCGCAAATGCGCAATTGTCTCCACGCCACTTCCGGTCTGATCCAAGTAGGCGACGGTGTGTCCGTTGACAATCCTGACCTCGTCTCGATTACCTTTCGGCGAGCAATTGATCGAACCCTGGGCGGCAATCGGGGCGGTTGCAACGAAGAAGATCGGTTGGGCGACGATCCAAGCTGATAGGTCCGCATTGATTTCCTCAAAGACTTTTCCCATCGCACCATTTAAAGGGTTGGCGCGCCATTCATGCCACGATGGTCCCTCGCAAAGTCCCTCCGGCGCACGAAGTCAATGAGTAAAAGAACGTTGGGTCGCGCGGCAATCCTCTTCGCTGTCGACTCATCAATCCATTGGTGTCTCGGTCGACTTCACCATCCAGGTGAACAAATAAGGGGGTTATCCGTCTCAGTGCAGTAAAAGTGCCCGCGAGGTGCTCTGCTACTGGCAATCCGGCCGCCGCGGGTCGTCGGTCCCACAGCCCAGTAGTCGCAAGCGTCTTAGCGAGGTCTACTGCATCCAGACGGATACCCCCCTTCTATCATTGTGAGCCGGTCATAAACCCTCGAGGTTTTTGAGCGTTTGGCTTCTCGTGAGTTCGCCAGCAAGATGAGATGAAGCGGTTATTATTCTGCGCCAATTCGCCAAGGCACTACTGGACCGGTGTAACTGACCAGGCTCCCAGTAATGCCCAGCTGTCGCACCTTGCCGGCGCACTCATGATGTTCAATGCTTCACGGGGTGCTTCACGGGGTGCTTCACGGGGTGCTTCACGGGGTGCTTCACGACGTGAGGGGCAGGGATGGAGGCAGCGAGGCAGTTGGCGCGCAGTAGTCCGCTGCCCGCGCTGACCTCCACGAGCACCGAGTACTTACCGTACCCGGGGAAGAAGGGGTGCGTCGCCAGATCGACGGTGCCTGACGTGACGGCGCTCAGGGGGGTCGTGAAGACGTGCGTCGGGAGCGTGGTGGTGGGGCATCCGGTGGCGTGGTACACGAGGACTGCAAGGAGCGTGGGGGTGGCGCCCGTGACGGACCAGTTGACACTCATGCCGATCGAGGGTGAGAAGGAGATCACGGCGGCCTGGATGGCCGGCGCGGGGATGGGTATAAGGACCGGCGGCGTCGTGGGGGCGGGGACGGCGGAAAAGTAGGAGACCTCACTGGCCCAGGTAAACGAGAGGGCCGGAACGGCGCCCGCGGGGAGCTCAATGAGATCGACCGTGGATTGACCGTTGGGGTCGACGCCGGTGCCCATCACACAGGTCGAGCAGGTGAGGCCCACGCCGCCGTGGGGATCGGTCGAGGAGCCGAGCAGGTTGTCGCGGTGGTCCCAGCACGCCCACACCCCTGGCCCGGTGCAGAGGAGGTTGCTGGTAGCGCTGGCGCTCCCGGCCCACCCGTCGTCGTACATCCACCCGTAGTCGGCCATGAGAACGTTGTCAGTGCCGGCCCATGAGCCGTCGAATCCGGTGTTGCCCCAAACGTTGTTACCTACGGCGAAGCCCGGGGCCAGGCCCGGATCCTGGTTGACGAGGGCGGCACGCTGGGCCTCGGCGCTGAGCGTGTCATTGATGCCGAGGTAGGGCGGGTACCCGGCGCTGACGCGTTCCATGTCGGCGATAGTGAACAGCTGCTGGGGGATGGTGAGACTCAGCCAGTTACTCGGCAGAGTGAGCGTCGACTCGCCGAGGGCGACACGGGCGTTGTTAATCGCCGACAGTACGTAGGCGGCGCACGCGGCGGTGTTGCCGTCGGGGCTCCATGTCATGTTAGGCAGGACGCAAGGGTTGGTGCAGGTCCACCCATTACCGGCGGACGTGCACGGTCCACTGGTCAGGAAGTTCGGGGACGGGTCGATGTTGGCGGTGGGGTTCACCAGGGGCGGGTAGGTGAACTGGTCGGCAGAGGCCGACGACGGGGTGAGCGCGAGAAGGCCGGAGGTCACGATGGTGAGCGCGACGACGGTGCTAGCGAGGTGTCGACGAAGAGCAGTGGGAGACGGGCGGGTGATGATACCTCAGACAGTACTTCGCGGGGGCGCTGGGGCACACGGCGGTAGCGGCGCCTGGGGGACTTACGGAAAAGGGGTATCTGTCTGGGTGCAGTAGATCTCGCCAGAACGCTTGCAACTACTGGTCCCCGGACCCGAGGTTTCGCAGCAGCCGGATTGTCAACAGCAGAGCACCTGGTGGGCACTTTTACTGCTCTGAGACGGATACCCCCTTAAACAAATAGTGATGCGCTTGGGTGAAGGGGCTATCGCCAAAGCGTCAATCGTGGCTCGAATGAGGCGGAGTGGTTCGTTACTGCGCCATTTGAGGGATCCTCACCGAAGTCTGAGGTGGTGGGGAGAAGATTGATCGATGCCAACCAGCAAAAGGGACGGTTCATTTGAAGAGTTGATTTCGCGGGGCCTCGGCACGATCGAGGCGCCGAAAGCTTTCTGTAGAACTGAGGACTCTCGTCTTCATCGCTCTCACCGACCACGAATGGATTCAACGTCCGAGGAAAACAACAGGGCAGACCAGTCACTTCGACGCCATTCAGGTCTCAGTAGACCAAGGTCACGATGTGCACGTCAGCCGTTAGAGTTGTTTGTGTGTTGAAAGCAATTACTGAACCCACGGGGAGCAAGCGGTCGCAACAGACCACCGCGGCAATTGGCCAGATCCAATCAAGCCTGCAAGTCGTATCGCAGTCGACCAATCACGTTCGAGTGCACGAGGAGTTGTTGCGTACGGCCGGCGTTCGACTCGATCGCGCTGGAGCCGCACTGCTCTACAAACTACGACGCCACTCGGGCACACCCTTACGAATCACGTCCCTCGCCGCTCTTCTTGGCGTTGACGCCCCGACCGTCACTCGAAAAGTGCAGCAACTCGAGCGACTCGGATACGTGGCCCGAGACGCGGACCCCGAAGACGGTCGGGCATCGCTGATACGACTCACTGGCAATGGTCAGGTCACCGTCGACCGGGTCCTGGCGGCCCACCGGGATCGACTCACACGATTGTTCGACGGCTGGAACGACGATGACGTGTGTCTCTTCGGGGCGCTGTTGGAGAGATTCTCGAAGTCCATACAGAAAGATGCGGAGGCCAACAATGGCGACTGAAACGAACGAATTGGTCCAGCCGCCCGAAGAGCACGTGTTTTCCAAGGAGGAGCATCGCAGGATCCTCGTGATCTTGTTTGCCCTGATGCTCGGGATGTTCCTCGCGGCGCTCGATCAGTCCATCGTCTCCACAGCACTTCCCACGATCGCCGGCGATCTCCACAACCTCAACGAGCTTTCGTGGGTGGTGACGTCTTATCTCATCACTTCGACGATCTCGCTCCCGTTGTGGGGAAAACTCGGGGACCTGTTCGGACGTAAGCGGTTCTTCCAACTGTCGATTCTGATCTTCCTAGCGGGTTCGATTCTGTCGGGTCTTTCGCACAGCATGGTTCAACTGATCATCTTTCGCGCCATACAAGGCATCGGCGCTGGTGGCCTGATGGTCGGTTCGCAGGCCATCATCGGAGACGTCATTCCGCCGCGTCAGCGGGGTCGTTACATGGGTTACTTCGGAATCGTCTTTGGACTTTCGAGCGTGCTCGGGCCCCTCGCCGGTGGCTGGTTCACCCAGCACGTGTCGTGGCGATGGATCTTCTATATCAATATTCCAATCGGAATCTGCGCACTGATCGCCATCGCTATCGTCCTACAAATACCGGCAACTCGTGTGGCCCACAAGATTGACTGGTGGGGCATGTCGTTACTGTCGGCGGGCGTTGTCTGTCTGATTCTGCTCCTCACATGGGGAGGCACCCAGTACGCGTGGGCGTCCTCGACGATCATCGGTCTCGGCGTGGCGAGTCTGATCCTGCTCGTGGTGTTCTGCTTGGTGGAGCTGAAGGTGAGCGAGCCAATCATCTCGCTGAAACTGTTCGCGAACCGGACCTTCAGTGCGGCGTCAGCGGTCGGATTCGTGATCGGATTCACGATGTTCGGGTCAATTGTCTATCTTCCGCTCTACCTCCAGGTCGTCCATGGGGCGTCGCCCACCAAGTCGGGACTTGAGTTGTTACCGATGGTGGTTGGAATGCTGATCACGTTCGTCATGAGCGGTCAGTTGGTCTCTCGCACCGGTCGCTACAAGATCTTCCCGATTCTCGGCTCCGCAGTGGTCGCCTTGGGTCTGGCTGCCCTGTCGCGCCTCGGACCCCACAGTTCGTTCAACTTTGCCGCCTTTGGCATGTTCATCGTGGGCCTCGGACTTGGTCTGGTCATGCAGGTGCTCGTCGTAGCGGTGCAGAACGCGGTGCCCCATTCACAACTGGGCACCGCTACCGCTACCGCGACGTTCTTCCGCTCGATTGGTGGCGCCTTTGGTGTCGCGGTGCTGGGTGATGTCTTCAACAATCGGCTCCTGCACGAATTACGGGCCAGTCTGACCCCGACTCAGCTCAGTCACCTCATCAAGGGAGGAAGCGTCGCGATCAATCCCGCACAGATCAACCGACTACCGATCGCTGAAAGATCGCTGGTCATAGATTCTTTCAGCCACACCTTGCAGACGGTCTTCCTCTTCGCCATCCCGTTCGCGGTGATCGCCTTCGTGCTGAGTTGGCTCATGAAGGAGATTCCTCTGCGGACCCAAGCGCACGTGTCGACTGAGGTCATCCTCGATGCTCCTGGGGAGTACTCAGGCCTGTAGGATCTCCCAGAGGCTCCATACCCACCCTTGAGAATACGGAGAAGTCTCGGCCGTTGACCTTGGCGCTGATTCGAAATATTCCAGTTGGATGCTCGATGTTTTGCCAGTGCGGTTGGGTCGCGCCGAGTCTTGAAAGTAACTTCGTGGTTGGGATTCTGAGGTGGGTCACGCGCTGACTCGCCTGGTCGCTCAATTCCCCAATGTCCGCCTGAACGCGTGCCCCTGACTTATCAGCCGGATTGAAGACGGGATCAACCACTTTCACGAACATAGAACCATTCGTCTTCGAGGTGTTTAACAGGGTAACCGCGAGTCCATCACATTTGCGGTGGTCGTCACCTCGGTTCAGTTGGGCGAAGACGTCGATGAATCTCATGGTTGAGATGATCCAATGCACCACACGTTCTGAGGGGGCGTACATCGAGAGTCAGCAGAATTCTTTCGTTCGATAACGCACCGGCGAGAGTCAGGTGGATCTCAATGATGGGTACGTGGCGGAGGTCAGCAAGAGTCAAGTCTTGTCTGCGTGGTTACGGGTCATTGCTACGACGCGCCTTGACCGACTTGACGATTGTCGCACCACGTGCATCAGTGAAGCTGGTCCAAGTAATCCCAGTTCAGCGGTGCATTATCCGTTTGCGTGCGACGATTGGCGAGCGGCTCAATTTCGATCCATCCATCGCCGCCAAGTGAATTTGACCGGTCTTGCTGAGCCTCGATCACCGGTCAGATATCTTGCTTTTTTAATTCTTCTGGATTTCACCCACCAAGTGCTTCGCCATCACTAACCGTTTACCTTGGATTCCTAAGTTACTCCTGGCGAAACCTTCCGTTGGGAAGTGTCCAGCTCAAGTGCATCACCAAAGTTCTCTATAGGAGGAATGTTCACAATGAAGAACCTTTTGAGGTCTCTTACGGCGATCGCCATCGCGACCAGTGGTTTGCTGGTCGCGGTGACTCTGCCGTCGAGCGCCGCGACCAAACACAAGACCAAGATAGTTACGTGTTACAAACTGCAAAGTAACGTCGTACACACGTCACGCTTCCACGGGCACTGCGGGAAAGGTTGGTCGGCCAAGCGACCCAAGCCCAAGACGGTCTCATACGTCAAGGTCGAGACGCCCGGCACGGCGAGCCTGACCGAAACGGGTAGCACGCTTCTCTACCCGTTGTGGAACATCTGGGCACCGGCCTACCAGGCGGAGTTCCCGTCGGTCGGACTCACCACCGGTGGTACGGGTTCTGGAACCGGCATCGCGGATGCGGCCAGTGGCACGGTCAACGTCGGATCCTCGGACGCCTACCTCTCTTCAACGCAGGTCTCGGCCAACCCGGGCTTGTTGAACATTCCCCTGGCGATCTCGTACCAGATGATCGAGTACAACATCCCCGGTGTCACCGCGCACTTGAAACTCAATGGTTTGATCCTGTCCAAGATCTACCAGGGTCAGATCACGAACTGGAATGACTCCGCGATCGCGGCCATCAACCCAGGAATCACCTTGCCCAATTTGAAGATCGTGGCGCTGCACCGTTCCGACGGCAGTGGTGACACGTTCATCTTCAGCCAGTACCTCTCGAAAACCGATCCGGGTTGGTCATCGAAGTACAGCTACGGGACCACGATCTCCTGGCCGACCATCAGCAACTCGCTGGGTGAGAACGGCAACGGCGGCATGGTTTCGGGTTGCGCGGCTACGGCGGGCTGCATTGCGTACGTGGGTATCAGCTTCTTGACCTCCGTGCTCGGTGACGGACAGACCTACGCCCAACTTCAGAACGGTGTTGGTCAGTACGTGATGCCCACGACCGCAGCCGCCGGGTTGGAAGCTGCGGGCTTCACCTCTAAGACGCCGGCGAATGGCACCATCTCGATGATCGACGGCAAGATTCCCGGTGGATACCCGATTGTGAACTACGAGTACGCCATCGTGAACAAGAACCAGTCGAGTTCCTCGACGGCGAAGGCGGTGCGTTCGCTGCTCGAGTGGGCCATCGATCCCTCGTACGGCCAGAGCCAGCAGTACCTCAGTCAGGTTCGCTTCGTCCCACTGCCGGTGAAGGTCGTGACCCAGTCCTTCAAGCAGATTCAACAGATCCAGTAGCTTTTCAGGCATGGTTCATGAGAAGGAATCTTCCCCAATGACCCTGCCCCAACTTGGTGACCCCACCCGACGACCCTCAGGGCTCCGTCGGGTGGGGTCACTCGTTCGAGGTTCCGAGGAGAACCTCTGGCGATGGGGCGCACGCGTGGCGTCGCTGATTCCCTTGGTGGGCCTCGTCTTCGTCTTGACGGTTCTCGCAGTCAAAGCGTGGCCCGCGATCAAGGTGAACGGTCCGGGGTTCCTGTCGAGGACCTCCTGGATTCCGGGCAGTACCTACGCTGCCCCGGTGAGGACCAACGGCGTCTTGCACCCGGTGGGTTCAAGCTACGGCGCTTGGCCCCTGATTGCGGGAACCCTCCAGACCTCGGTCATCGCACTCATCGTCGCCCTGCCGATTGCTTTGGGCACGGCCTTCGCCCTTACCGAACGTCTACCTCGCTGGTTGTCGCGGCCCGTCTCGTTCTTTGTCGAGATCTTGGCGGGCATCCCCAGTGTCATCATCGGTCTCTGGGGCGTGCTGACTCTCGGCCCCTTCCTCGCCCATCACGTCTATCCCTTCGTCGCGAACAACATGCCCGATGTGCCCATCCTTCGGTACTTCAAAGGAAACGTCGGTTACGGTGAGGGCCTGTTGACGTCGGGCCTGGTATTGGGACTCATGATCGTGCCCATCATCGCTTCGACGGCGCGCGACCTCTTCATGCAAGTACCCCTCTTACCCAAGGAGGGAGCTGAGGCCCTCGGCATGACTGAGTCTGAAGTTGCGCGTTGGGTGACGATTCCGTGGGTTCGCTCAGGGATCATCGGGGCCACGGTGCTCGGACTCGGACGTGCCCTGGGAGAGCCCATCGCGGTGGCCATGATCACCGGTTCCATTCTGGGGACCGTATCTCCCAACGTCTATGGCACGATGACGACCATCGCCGCAACGATCGTGAGTCAACTCGACTCCGCGGCCACCGACGGAACAGGATTTGCGATCTCTACGCTCGCCGAGGCGGGCCTCGTATTGGCGGTCATTTCGGTGATCGTCAACGTTCTGGCCCGCGTCATCGTGAATCGGACGTCGCGACACGTGGCGCCCGTGGGCAGGGGTTAGCCATGGCGACGATCTCGAACTCTTTCCCATCAACACGCCCGCGCAGATTTCGAGAGTACATCTTCAAGGCAATGTCCTTGGGGGCGCTCGTCTTTGTCATTGGACCTTCGATCTGGCTGATCGCTGATGTGGTAGTCCGCGCGGTGCCTCATTGGCGCTGGAGCGTCTTGACGTCCGTGCCCCTGGGGGTGGGTGGAGGACTGGAGAACGCGATTCTCGGAACTCTCGTGATCATGGTTGGAGTACTACTCATCGCGGGAACCATCGGCGTGCTCACGGGCATCCACTTCGCCGAGCTGCAACGACCCCGTCGCAACGGCAAGGCGGGCGGGGACTTCTTGCGCACGGCGACCGAAGTCATGGCGGGATTTCCGTCGATCGTCCTTGGTTACGTTGGTTACATCGCGCTCTGTGTCGGCCTTCATTGGGGCTTCTCGCTGCTGCCCGCCCTCATCGTCCTCTCCATCATGGTCACGCCCTACATTGCCAAATCCACCGAGTCTGCGCTACGCCAGGTACCGACGAACTATCGCGAGGGGGCCGAGGCACTGGGAATGGCGACCGGTTATGCGCTGCGCAAGGTGGTCATCAAGAGCGCTTTACCGGGAATAGTGACCGGGTTACTGATCGCGCTCGCGATCGCCGTCGGAGAGACGGCGCCTTTGCTCTACACGGCGGGCATCACGAACAACCTTCCGTCAGCGTCGCTGATCCATCAGCCTATTGCCTATCTCACGTACTACGTGTGGACCGACTACAACCAGCCCATCAAGGCAACGCAGTATCTGTCATTCGATGCAGCCTTGATCCTCATTGTCCTGGTGTTGGTTCTGCTCGTTTCCTCGAGGTTGTTGGTGAACCGCACTCAGCGCTACACCGAGGGACGGCGTTAAGGATCTTTTGGGCAGTTCAACATTGCTGCGCGAGTGCGCCGTGCAAGGTCGAAATCCTCGTTGGCGAAGCGCTAGCTTCGAACTGCAAGGGCTTCTCAGCCCATCAAGCCGTTTACGTATCGTTCGGTGTCGCCATTGGCGGGTGAAGAGAAGAGTTGCTCAGTGGGTCCGTGCTCGACCAGTCGTCCGTCGTAGAAGAACATCGTGGTGTCTGAAACGCGCCGAGCCTGGCCCAGGTTGTGGGTCACGATGATGATCGTCAGGGCTGGCACCATGTTACGCAACAGTCGTTCGACGGACTCGGTGGTAACCGGGTCGAGCGACGACGTCGGCTCATCGAGGAGAAGCACTTCTGGTCCCACGGCAAGCGAGCGAGCGAGGCAGAGCAGTTGCTGCTGGCCACCGGAAAGGCGGTAAGGCGAATCGTTGAGTCGGTCCTTGACCGCATCCCAGAGTCCAACTTCACGCAGACGGGTCTCGGCAATGACGTCAAGTTGCTTGCCCTTGGCGATTCGGTGCGCCCTGACCCCAGCGATGACGTTGTCCCGGATGGACATCGGAAACGGATTCGGTCGTTGAAAGAGCATGCCAACTCGACGGCGCAAGCTAAGCAGATCCTGGCCCGGATCCCAAATATCGCGATCGTCCAAGAAGACTTGTCCCTCATGGCGGAATCCGTAGACCTTGTCATTCATGCGGTTGAGGGTACGTAAGAAGGTCGACTTGCCCGAACCCGTTGGACCGATGAGAGCGGTGATGGTGCCGCGCGCGAAGACCATATTAATGTCGCTCAGAATCCTCGAGGATCCAAAATTAAGATCCAAGTGCTCCGTTCGTACGACGTTCTTGGGTCGCTGGGCGTCGGGGTCGAGTGCTTCAATCTCTGGCGTCAGCGCACGTCTCGCCTGCTCCGACGTCATGGTGGGTTCTACCTGCTCGCTCATGGAGTACCCGTTCGTCTCGTAACCATATGGGCGAGTCTAAGAAGACAAGGTTAACAAGAGGTGACAGGGAAATGAACGGAGCTTGATTTGCTCATAACCAATCAGTTGCGAAAGTCATGATTGCCTTGATGTGAGGTGGACCGCGGATCTGGGCCGCAGCCATTTCACTGAGATTCGTCTAA
>JABEUR010000087.1 GCA_013044405.1 Acidimicrobiaceae bacterium
TCTCATCCATTGCTGATGTCGTGCCGTACGCGCGACCGGTGTGAAAGTGAAGGGCCCCGCGTCGCACCACAGTATGGTACAATAAATGGTACAACTTAGGAGACCACAATGACCATAACTGCCAGCGAAGCCAGAAAGAACCTGTTCCCCCTCATTGAACAAGTTAACGATGATCGCCAGCCCATTGAAATCACATCACGTCGAGGTGACGCCGTGCTGATGTCGCGAGCTGATTACGACGCGCTCACGGAGACAGCATGGCTTTTGCGCTCGCCCGCTAATGCCACTCGTCTGATCGAAAGCCTCCATCAAGCCCAGACTGGGGAGCGCTCGCAGCACTCGCTCGACCAATGAGGCTGGTCTTCACGCCCCACGGTTGGGAGGATTATCAATTCTGGGTTGCGAAGGACGGGGCAACGCTCAAGCGAATCAATCGATTGATTGAGGAATCACTCCGAGAACCCTTCGCAGGAATTGGCAAACCTGAACCGCTTCGCCACATTTTGGCTGGTTGCTGGTCAAGGCGCATCGACGAAGAACACCGACTGGTCTACCTGGTTGACGATGACGATTTAGTGATTCTTCAGGCGCGATTTCACTACGAGCGATAGTTCTACCTGGACCTCAATCAAGCGCAAACCGGTACATGTTTGTCCTCCGATGATTAATAGAAGTACGAGGTTGCTAGGAAGTGACTTCGACTAGCACCACTTGCGACGACGGCGGCGGGACATCTTCACCGTGCTCAATCATCGACGTGATGTGCAATTCGATTGCCTCGTGGATATTGGCCGTGACTTCTTCGACGGTGTAGCCCGCCGAAACGCAACCCGGGAGGTCGGGAACGTACGCGCAGAGATTCGGTCCGGCATCCTCAATAATGACCGCATACTTGCTCATCGCGACCTCCCTCAAGACCTGCCTGCCTCACAATGCTAGCCAGTGTCGATTTCGAGAGTTCAATACCCAACGCTCCAGGCACGGTCACCGACCCCTTCTTCTTCGCATGTCGGAAGATGCGATGACTTCCGGATTGCCTGACCTGAAACCAGCCGTCCGCGTTCAGTTCGCTGATCAACTCTCGCACCGTCACGACTCACAACGGTCGGAGGTCCGTCAGTCCTCGATCAACAGCCTGTACGCAATTGTCTCGATTGCTTTTGCTGAATTGTTGCATTAGGGGATGGTCGTGCTGGGTTTGGGTTCTGCCAGACCCAGATTGGAACACGTCGAGGCAGTACCAGGGAAAACTCCGGCAGTTCCGTCGGACATCGTACACACCACCAAGTTTGGCACTGGGTGCAATGTCGTTGTCGGAGTCTGATGGACGACGGTCGAGACTCCGGGAGCGAGGAAACCGTCGCGCCAAAGCATTTGGCAAGTGCCGAGCGCATCAGCGACCTGTGCGTTCGACCCCGGAGCGCCAACGGCCGCGACTGTGGTGCCATTGTCGCCCAGTTTCGCCAGGCTGTAACAGTGCGCGGTGTTGGTGTTGCTCACCTTCTCGTAGTGGATATACACTGCCGCTGCGGCAACACCCACCCCACCGGCCGCCGTCGCCAGAGTCAGCACAAAAGCGACGCTCGATCGACGCCACCGGCGCGGAGTTGTGCCGACCATCATCTCCATCTCTCGCCGCAGGGCGACTCGGTGGGCGGCGCGCATCGGACGGGGCTCTGGTAGCTGGTCAAAGATGTTCATTACGAATCTCCTCAGGAATAGAAGTGGTGGGGATTGGCCATACGTCGAACGAGGTCGTGTGGCCGAGTGAAGTGGAGAGTGTTGTACGAAGGCGATCGTGCGCTCGCGATCGACGAGATCGCACCGTACCGATTGGCACGCCCAGGGCCGTGGCCGCCTCGGCATAACTCAATCCGGCCCAGTCACAGAGAGCAATGACCTCCTGATCTTCGACGCGTAGACCCGTCAGCGCCGACAACACCTCGGCCATTCGGCGTTCGTCGTCCAGGCGTGAGATGGTCTCTTCGGCGAAGTCATTGATCGTTGAGGGCGGTAGCTTGGCTAAAAAGGTCTGGTAACGTCGCTGCGACCTGTGAAAGTTCCGCAGGCAGTTGTTAGCCACGGCGAGGAGCCACGGCAGGATCGATTCGCCGTGGAGTCGTACGTCCTTTCGACGGCGCCACGCTTCGGCCCACACGATGCTCGTCAAGTCTTCCGCGGATGACCACGAGGCCGTCCGTCGGAAACAATGGTTGTAGACAGCCCGGGAGTGGCGCTCGAACAACTGACCGAACGCCGCGCCATCGTGACCGGCGGCTCGTTGCCACAGCTCAAGGTCGGTCGGATCGTCAGACATACTCATAACTGTCTATGTCCAGTTAGGGGCTATCGGTTCCCGAGGCCGTCCCGCTACTTCTCCGGCTGGTCAGCGCCTCGACTGACCACCTTGCAGATCAACAGGCACCTGGACTGATCAGTCTTCCGGTTTTCTAGGAAAAAAGGATAGACATTCGTCCAGCGTCTTCTCATAAGGGGCACGAGTCAATTCAATACTTGGATGGTCTTCACAAGAGGAAGATGCTCGGGCAACTCATCACCGTTCAAACGCATGCCCTCCAAGTGGAACGGGATTGCTTCACGCATGTTCTCGATTACCTCGTCAACCGTTTTCCCCGTCGTAATGACGCCATCGAGACCAATGACGTACGCGGCGAAGTTAGTCCCCGCATCCTCAATTACAATCGTGTATTCAGTCATCGCCTTCGCCTCTCGATTCCTGCCTGTTTCATGATGCTAGCGAGCGTTCCAGTGGGCACTTCATCAGAAAAGTGACCCGGAACGGTAACACAACCTTTCTTGACACGATGATGGAACTGGCGATGACTTCCGCGCTGTCGAGTAAAGAACCAGCCGTCATCTTCAATCATCCTGATGACCATTCGCACCTTCACGATTCACAACGGTTGTGGGAATCGTCAATCTGCGAGTGCGAAGGATCAACTTCGCTGGCTCTTCACTTTCTAGGAAAAAACGATAGACATTCGTCTGTCGCGTCTTGCTAGAAGCGCTCGCTCATCTTCGCGAGTTAAAGAGCTCCACGATTTCCCCACTCACGTCGGAGCCACGGGCAGCTGGCAGAAGGAGTTGGGCAAGTTCAACATCGTTCTCTTGAATGAACTTGGCGCCGTCCATTCCATTTCGATCAAGAATCCATCGGCCGACCAACACCGCGGTGCGTTTATTCCCCTCAGTGAATGCCTGGGACTGCGCCAAACGACTTACGCTCAACGCTGCGGCCACGACCGGATCCGTCTCGTCGGCAAGTCGGTCGAGAAGTCTCTGCACCCGGTCAAGATCATCTGGCTCATCAAACCACTCATCAGCCTCACGAATTGTGTGGTTGAACGCGACGACAACCTCGAGAGACGGAATTCTCAATTTGAGTGAAGATACTCGAGGAGTTCGTGATACTCAACAAGACGCTCAGCCAGCCAGACACGGTCCTCTTCGCTGAGTGCTTCGAGCGCCTCATTCCGCTTTACCGAAGCGTGGTTGAACTGGGTCATGAAGACATGGTACCCGGACGCTATGACATTCGCGAAGCGTTTCAGCAATCGGAACCTCCACGTATTCTTCGGCTGCTACAGGTTGAAGCACCGTTGCCTACTTCAACCTCAGCACGCCAGAACTCCCAGGGACTATTGGTGTAACGAACACCTGGCTACAAAGCAACCCGCCACGGTCCAAGGTCAAGGCAGAGAAATCTCTCGGCGGCGTAACGATGAATTTCTTCGCCGTCCAACATTTCGTCTCTGGGTTAGGTTGCTCTTCGCCCCAGTCAAGTGTGGTCGATGCCACACCGGTACGCGCGCACAGCAACACTACTGGAGGTCGGTAGTGCTCCAGCTGCCCGTTCGACCCAATAACGCCGCCCGCTTGAGTCGATTGCGCGATCTCCACAAGTTGAGGCCACGGACCAGCACCGGGAGCTACGACCAACGGCTTACTTTCGATCCATGCGACGACGGCTGGGTAACCCTGCATTGAACAGGGTTGCGGACTCGCGTTGTGAAACACAATCGTGTAGCTCGCATTTCCGACACCAACATTTCCAGTCGCCGTGAGCTTCAACGCCGACGTGCGACAAACCGGTACGGACGAACCAGTGACAGTACGGCGATGATTCGAAGCCCCAACCCAGACACCGAGAACGAAGGCGATCACAACTGCTGTGATCACGACGCCGCTGATCACCAGGCTCGATTTGGTCTGGCGTTGAGTAGCCTTCCTCCGGGCTTTTTTTCATAGAACTATTCCTACTATCGCGTTCGCGAATACGCCATTTCCGGGCACCACCTACAGCGACTCACAGAATGGCAAGTTTCAGCGATGCAGTGAGGTCATCAACTTTCTATGAAGAAACGATAGACATTCGTCTGCAGACTACCGACAGACACCAATCGCTTCTTACGTTGCAACCTGAATGGAGATTGATCTCCACCAAGACGCGGGCATCTCCTGATCATGCAATCGGACTGCATCGATGTGAGACTCGATGACCCCGCGCATTAATTGCTCCATATCGTGTCGATCACCAAAGAGTGCTGAGCATCCATTCGCAGGTCCTCGCGGGCCGCGAAGTCACCTCCGAACGAAACCGGACCTAA
>JABEUR010000088.1 GCA_013044405.1 Acidimicrobiaceae bacterium
AATCCGACCATGTGGATCATTCAGGTACCCGGTCTTCCCGCGTCACCATCGCCAGGTGCGATTCTCGTCGCTAAGCCCATCAACAAGGGACAGGTGTCGCCCGAACATCTCTTCGCGACGACGAATGCCGGAAGGACCTGGACTTCGGTGTACACGCCGAGTCCGCAGTCAGCCGCAATTCAACTCGTGACTTTCGCCTCACCCAGATTCGGCGCGGCCATTGTCCAGATCACTCCTTCAACGTCATACCTCATCGTCTCCTTCAACGGCGGCCGGACGTGGCGTCGAAGCAAAACCTGAACGATCGCGTGAAAGCGCGACGACTCTCAAACCCCCAACAAGTTCTGCCGCATCACGAGACGTGACGGCACGCTGAGCCGCATCCGGGCGATCGGATGGTCTACAACCAGGTAATGGGCATCGGCGAGTGGTAACAGGGCTAACCGAAAAGCTTGACCCTGAGAGTTTGGCAACAACCCCCACCGATTGTGCGCACCTCGGTGGTGAGCGCTTTGGAGTCTCTCTGATGGTCTGTGGCCACTTCACGCGCCCGACACGAAGATTTAAGTCCATTCCCGCGAATTCGACACTTTTTGATTATGGACTACTCCTAGCCTCATGGAGTCAGAGCGATCTGGTGTGATGACTGCATCGAGGTTCGATATTGCCCTGATGATGGGTCGCGGCGGCACCGTTCAGACAACTATCTGCCAAACGAAGGAATCGAACAGTGATTGAAGGAACAGCCACGCTGCAAACCGATCGCCGTGGTTTACGGGTCATGGTATTCATCAAGCAGATCCCGGCGTTCGAGTCATTTCGACTCGAAGAGAACGGTCGACTCCAGCGCAGTGGCGTTCCCTTGGAGATGAGCGCCTACTGTCGACGAGCGGTGGCCAAAGGGGTGGAGCTGGCACGAACGAGCGGCGGACACTGTACGGTGGCCACGCTCGGTCCTCCGTCCGCCGAGCAGGTTCTGCTTGAGGCATTGGCCTGGGGTGCAGACCAAGGAGTCTTACTCAGTGATGCGGTCTTCGCTGGCTCTGACACCCTGGTCACGGCCCGCGCACTCGCTGCATTGAGCGTTCGCGAAGGCCCTTTCGATCTCGTACTCGTCGGGCGCTCGTCACTGGACGCAGAGACCGGGCAGGTTGGCCCCGAGTTGGCTGAACTCCTCGGGTTAGGGTTCGCGGGCCCCGTTCGAGAACTCGAGATCGACCAGGCGCGTGAGACTATTTGGGTTCGTTGCGAAGAGGACGACGGAGGAAGTGAACGGATCGTGCAACTGCCCTGCGTGCTCGCCGTGGCCGAGCGCCTCTGTGCTCCGGCCAAAGTTCCCCCAGAAGAGTGGCCTCGGGTGGAGTCAACGCAACTGAAGCTCTTAGGAGCTGACGACCTCGCCGTCGACGGACCTTGGGGCCACGCCGCCAGCCCGACGTCGGTAAACGCCCAACGGAGCGTCATGTCAACGCGCGATGCTTGGATCAGCTCAGGACCAATCGATGAGCAAGTTGACGCTGCAGTTTCCAGACTAATTAAACGCGGTGCACTAGAAAACTCTCAGGTGTCTTCGCCACCGGCAGTACCCGCTCAGCGGCGCTACGAACCTGGTCAGTCCCCAACGCCCATCGTCGCCGTACTCCTCGAGCACGATCGCGAGCAATTAGCGCGTGAACTCCTCGGATCCGCGGCTTCCGTCGCCGCAGCCACTGGCGCGCGGGTGATAGCTTTTGTCACCACTCCCTACGTCATCGCAGAATTGTCTTCGTGGGGCGCGGACGCGCTGATCGAGTATGCGGGTGGCCACAGCGAGGAGAGCGTCGCTGTCGCGCTAACGAAGTGGGCAGTGGAATGGTCACCTGAGGTGCTGATCGCCCCAAGCACGACGTGGGGCCGAGAAGTTGCTTCACGCGTCGCCGCACGCATGGGTGCCGGCCTCATTGGCGACGCCCTGGAGATCGAAGTCATCGAAGGCCGTCTCGTCGCCATGAAGCCAGCCTTCGGAGGTGAGGTTCTGGCCGAAGTTGTGTCCTCATCGAGGTTGCAGATAGTGACAGTGCGACCGGGGGTCTTGGCGCTCAAGATCCCTCGCCAGACCAATCAGACGATAGAGCTCTCGCACCTCACACTGGAACAGAACCATCGCGTTCGCGTCGTGAAACGCTGGCGCGACGATGATCTCGAAACGCTGAGCCGTGCCGAGGTGGTCATCGGGATCGGAGCGGGTGTGGCGCCCGATGACTACGAGTTGATTCACCGCCTCGCACGACTTCTGGGCGGCGAGGTTGCCGCCACGCGAAAGGTGACCGATCGGGGCTGGATGCCCCATTCGCGCCAGGTGGGTATAACCGGGCGGAGCATCTCCCCGCGCCTCTATGTGGCAATCGGACTCAGCGGGAAGTTCAACCACCTCTCAGGTGTTCGAGACAGCGGTACGATTCTGGCCGTGAATATCAACGCCGAGGCACCGGTCTTCGAGAACTGTGACATCGGAATCGTCGGCGATTGGCGCGAGATCGTTCCAATGCTGATCGCTCGAGTGGCGCACCATCACCAGTCGGTACTCGCCGGTGTCGGTGATTCTACGAAACCGGCCTGACCACGTTCCGCCTTGTGAAGGGACCCCTCGAATGTCGAGGCGCTTCGCCCGGATTTCAAGGCAACTTTGAAGTGCCCTGGTGTGATTAGCCCAGCACCAACGAACAGTGATGACCCGGTTCGTTGGTGCTGGTCCAGATAGGTCCAGCACCGGTGCAGGCTACGGAGCCTTACGTGACGAATCAACCAGAGACGTCGAAGCATCGAGCACCGCGGGCTTGACTCGAGGCGCGGGGCCTGTGGGACTGAGGACTGGCGCCAGGAATACCATCAAGAACGTCTTCACAGCTTTTTGTAACCTGACCCCGGTCGAGTTCAAGGGTCTATGGCAGAAGCGACACCAATAACGACTCCTAGTCGCACTGGACCACGAACAGGGGTCCGGCCAGCTCGTTCTCGCGGCCCAGACCCAACTTCGTCTCGCTCGTGAACTTGTCGAAGACCTGCGACTGCCCTAGGAGAAACGCCGTCACTCTTCGCGACTCAGCCCCGTGAGGGTTCGCCGGGGATTTCCCCCACTGCGTGCGCAGATCGGTACTCCGGCGCATCCACCAAAATTCACCAAGCCCGGTCCCGGACGACCCAAGGGCACTCAGAAACCACCAAGAACTCGCTATCCGGTGGTCAAGAAAGCTGCGCGACGTGGCGCCCAGGGTTTAATCGCAAGCTAAGGAACGCGGGCAAAGGCAATGCACGCGTCGCCCGGGATGTGTAGTCCGATATGTTCGTGACGGCTCCCACGCTCTTCAGCGAAGATCCCGTAGAGACGTTGACCGTCAACGAGCTCAATCACGTGCTCGTACCCGCGACCTCGAAAGGCGGCCACCACCACGCGACCCGCCAGTGTGCATTCCTTAGAAGTGGGCGACACGAGCCGCACTGGTGCCGATCGAATGAAGACCCGAACATTGGCTCGAGCTTCGAGCTGCGCGCCACTGAAACGTGCTTGCAGGACACCACTGGGGCTGCGGACAGTGAGTCGACCCAACTCGTCACGACTCTCGACGACTCCGACAAGTTCTCCGGCAACTCCCGTGAACTGGGCGACGAAGGGGGTCGCCGGCTCTCGGTAAATGAGTTCGGGACTGGCAACCTGCACCAATTGACCGTCGTTGAGCACACCGATCGTGTCGGCCAGCGCGAAGGCCTCCACCTGGTCGTGGGTGATGTAAAGCACACTCGAACCCGATTCGCGGGTGAGGTCGGCGATCTCGATTCGCAGTCGCTCACGCAGGTGAGCATCGAGGCTGGAAAGGGGTTCATCGAACAAAATCATCGCGGGCGCCCCAACGAGCGCTCGAGCCAACGAGACTCGTTGCTGTTGGCCACCCGACAAGGTGGAGGGATAGCGTGCGGCGAAGTCCGCCAAGCCCACCCGCTCTAGGATGTCGTCTACGACGCGACGCCGGTGGTCCTTCGTGACTCCCGGTCTCTGCAACGGGAAGGCCACGTTTTCAAAAATGGTCATATGGGGCCACAGCGCGAAATCTTGAAAGACCATCGAGACATTGCGCCGTTCGGGTGCCACGTGGGTCTTGGTGGAGTTTACGATGAGGTCGCCGAAGCGAATGTTCCCCGAGTCAATCTTCTCGAGACCACCCACACATCTGAGCAGCGTGGACTTTCCCGATCCGGAAGGACCGAGCAACACGGTGAACTGACCGGGCTCGATGGTGAGGTGAACCTTGTCCAGGACACGCTGATCCCCGTACCACTTCTCAACGTGGTCAATGACGACACGTTGGGCCGAATTCTTCGACGCGGTTCTGACCGCGTCGTCTGATTGCGCTCCCAGGACCGAAGGCATTAACGGTGCGCTGTTCGCGGACCTAGGCGTATCGGGTGCCTCAGTGGAATTGGGTAACGCACTCATCACGTCCTCCGCACTTCGATGTTGCGCCAACCGGGTGGCGCAACGAATCGAAATATCAATGTCGCAGTGGCAATAACACTCAGCACAATGATCATCTGCACCACAGAAAAGGCAGTGGCCATGGCGAAGTTGTACGCCTGGAACGAACTGAGAATGGCCGTGGCCATGGTTCGAACCCCAGTGGGGGCGAGCATCACTGAGGTCGGGAGTTCGCCGAACGTGGCGGCGAAGGAAAGGAGCCACGCCCAAAGCAGGCTCTTAGCGATGAGTGGCAGGACGCATTTGCGAAACGCGCGAAGCTGGTGAGCACCATGGATTCGGCCCGCGGCCATTAACGATCCATCGATTTGACTCATCGGCCCGATCAACACCCGGCTATTGGACGGCAAGGAGATAGCGAGGTAACCCATTCCCAATAACGTCATAGTTCCATAGAGATTGATACCCAAGTGCACCGTGAAGGGCAAGTTGAACACGAAGATAAAGCCAGCGGCCAGCACGAGCGCCGGCAGCGCAACCGATCCCACCAAAACCGCGTCGGTCAGTCTTCCGGTCCAACCCGGACGCGGCGAGGTGAGCACCTTAGCCACGGCCACCCCCAAGATCACGGTCAAAGAAGCGGTGATCACTGACATCTTCAGAGAAACCATGATGGGCTGCAAGATGGACTGCTTGGTGAAGACGTCCGAATACGCGCTCAAACTCAAGTTGCTCCACGAGAACGTCGAGTATGGCTTGAGCAAGGTGGAAAAGACCGCCCCCATCGCAGGTATCACCAGGGTCACCGTGAAAAAGCCGTAGGCGAAAACGTTGAGCGCCGCGCGTTGTCTACCGGCGGGGCGAGAGCGAGGTGCGAAACTCGAACGCCCAGAGAGTACCGCGTAGTTCTTCTTGCGCAACAGCCAGTTTTGGATAGTGAGTACGGAAGCCAACGTCAGGACGAGAAACCAACCCACGGCGGCGGCCTCGGGGAAGTTGGTGGGGAAGGTACCAATGGCGGCCATGATGTTGGTCGTAGCAACGGGAAAGTTGGCGTTGGCCGCGATCGTCGAAGCCACCCCGAAATCACCGATGGATTCCGCGAAGACAATGATCATCGCTGCAAAGATCGCGGGCAAGATAATGGGGGCGACGATACGTGTGGTCTTGACCACTCCCGCACCATGAATTCGCGACGCTTCTTCGAACCTACGGCCCATACCCACAATCGCGGGCGCCATGGCGAAGTAGGCGAAGGGTACACCCGAGAATGCCAAGATCAAGATAATCCCGACGGGTCCGAGAAGGGCGCTGCGCATAAATGGAGTCACCAACCCGATTTGCGAGAACAGATTGCCACTCGACAAGATTTCCTCCCAGCCAACCGATACGACATACGTCGGAACGAGCAGTACGCCCCACAGGAGAGCGGGAATCCACTTCGCAATTCGCAGATCTGTCCGTTGGGCGATCAGTGCCAGCCCCGAAGCGATGAGAGTGGCGATCAACGCCGCACCTACGGCGATGATGAGGCTGTTGCGCATTCCAGCGAACTCAACACCGGAGAAGGCCTGACGAAAAGCGCTCAGGGTAAACCAACTAGAACCCTGACTGAAGATTCGCGGGGAGAAGGCTAGTGCGAGGAATGCGACAGTTGGGATGATCGAGACCACGGCCAAGACCACCCACAGCAGAGGTCGTCCGAGACGATTGAGGGCGACTTCATAGAGATGGCGAAGGTTTCGACGTTCGATTCCCGTCGATGTGGTGGAGTGCTCCTCGCGCATTGCGAGGAGCACTCCACCACTGGGAGAGGTCTCACTCAACGATTGGCTCACGCTACGTGCGAGTTGAACCAGGCGTTGATCGACGGCTCGAGCGGACCCCACGTGTAGGGGTTAGGAAAGGCAAAGGGGATCTTCGAGACGTTGGGCACGTTAGGACGGGCCTTGTCACCCTTAAGAATCGGGAAGAACTGGGAGTCGCCCTGGGGATCACCCGACAGCATCACCTTCTGGCCAGCCGCGCTGTAGACAAAGTTGGCGAATTTCTTGGCCACGGCGATCTCACCAGCGGGCGCCTTACCGTCGATCGCAATGGTCGAGGGTAGTGCGGCCGATGGCTTAGGGTAAAACACCTTGATGTTCGGATTGGTATACGCCGCACCGATGCCGCTCGTGTTCTGAGAGATGGCCACCTGGACCGTGCCCGCGAGGAGTTCGTCTTTGATCGAGTTCTGTGACACGACGAATCCGTTGGCCTTCAACTTGGTCATGAAGGCTTCGCCCTGCTTCACACCACCAAGGTAACTGAAGAGGTTGGCGAGAATTGGGTAGCTCGGTCCGTCTACGGAGGGATCGTTCATTCCGACCTTTCCCCTCCACTTGGGTAGTAGGAGGTCCTGCCAGGTGGTCGGCGGGTGAGGAGTGATCTTGGAGTTGTAGATGAAGGCACCCGAAACGGTGAGTCCAGTGGGGATGTAGCTCTTGTCCGCTGGAACGAGCTTTTGACCTAATGGGGTCAGGGTACCGGTAGAGGGCTCAAAACCCCTGAGCAGTAGACCTTCCTTGTCGAGCGCGGCGTAGGGTGCGTTACCGTCGGTCCAAGCGACTCCCCAATGGGGGTTGTTCTTGGTGGCTTGGATTGTCGCCAGGGTCGGCCCCGTTGAGTTGTCCGAAAGTTTGCATACGATGCCCGTGGCTTTTTGAAAGGCCGTGCACATGGCCGAGTCGTAGCCCTCGGAGGAGAGAAGGTACAGGGGCGTCGTCGGGGCACTTGACGAACGCGCTACTCGCATGGATGCCCCGCTAACGGTGGTGACCGATACGAGCCCAGCGATACCTAGTAGGACTGCGAACAGGCGACGCAACATTGCGAAGGACCGCGTTGATCTGAAGTGGGACTTAGTGATTGGCTGCATGTGCTCAAGGTACGCAAATGAGATGTTTCAGCGGTGAAGCCGAAGTGACAATTGCGAAAGTGGAACATAATTACTGAATAAGAAAGTCGTCGATT
>JABEUR010000089.1 GCA_013044405.1 Acidimicrobiaceae bacterium
CTCACCGCCAGTTGGCGTCGCGACACCGTTCGTCGAATTAAGAGTCGTGTCGACGGTGGTTGTACCGGTGACGGTAGGAGCGGTGCCGAACGCGAGCGGTGCCGCTGAGGCGACTCCGGCGAGCCCGACCGTGGGCAGTGCGACGATCGCGACTGCGACGAGCAATTTGTGGAACCTGTGCTTAGTGACGCTGAGTAATGACATGACGAGTCAACCTTTCGATGGCGTATGTCTCAGTTTTACTACCTGCCAGCCCTGATTCGACACGTCAAAGTTGACAATCGTGTGAAAATCCATGTGCTTTGTATGGTTTCTCAGAATGGTCACAGAATTGCTGGTCCCGTAAACTTTTTTCGGCGACGTCGCCACACCTCCCACCAAAGGAATCTCAACCCATGCGAATCGCCAATCTCTCTGGTCGAGCGACGATCGTCACCGACCACGGTCTCTTCGACGTCGCCCAGTCCTCTGATGGGGCGTTCTCGGCCTCGATCGACAAGTGCATTGGACAGATCGACCTCCTGCGCCGGTGGTTCGACGCTGCGCGACCAACGCCGAGCGATCCACGTGGCGCTGATGACCTCATCGGCGACGAACGACTCGGACCGGTGGTCAACGCCCCCCAGCAGATCTTCGCCATTGGCTTGAACTACCGCCAGCACGCGATGGAGATGGGACTGGACCTGCCCGAGCAGCCGATGATCTTCACGAAGTTCGTCTCCGCGCTGTGCGGTCCCAATGACCCGCTGCCGGTTCCTGGGCCGACGACGGACTTCGAGGCGGAACTCGTCGTCGTGATGGGCAAGTCGGGTCGAAACGTCGCGGTGGACGACGCGCTTTCGATGGTGGCGGGCTACTGCGTGGGCGAGGACTACTCCGAGCGGACCCTGCAGTTGAAAGGGAGTCCGGCTCAGTTCTCCATCGCCAAGTCGTTCAAGAACTTTGCGCCGATCGGCCCGTGGCTCACGACGGCTGACGAAATCTGCAATCCCAACGACCTCGCCATTTCGAGTGTGGTCAACGGAGTTCGTCACCAGGATTCCAACACGAACGACATGGTCTTCACGGTGGCCCAGTTGATCTCTTACATCAGTTCGATCTGCGAGATTCGTCCCGGTGACCTGATGTTCACGGGAAGTCCGCACGGTGTCGGTCAGGGTCAGCGGCCGCCGGTGTTCATCGTTCCCGGTGACGAGATCGTCACTTCGATCGAAAGACTTGGCTCGATACGCAATCGTGCCGTTGCTCCCTAGGCGGGGAAAGAACACACCCGCCGGGTAGTTTTGGTGGCGTGGAGGCACTTTTCACCAATCTTCATCGGAGTCTTCGAAGAGATTGGTTGGCGCTCTGTCGAATCGGCGAGGTCGGCTCCCGAGCCCTGTCCCATCGCTTGATGGGACAGGGCAGTGGGTGACGTGGTTGGACCCCTCCGGGACCGTTCAAGTCTTCAAGGATCGATGACCCCATCGACTGGCGCCTCTGTCGATGGGCACCTGTGAGGGCGTACGTGTCGCGCGTGCTCGGCGATGTCGTCTTGCGCCAACGTCCTCTATGGTGTTCTCGATCGTGAAGTCGACCGTGCACTCAAACTTCGAGCTCCGAGCGGGCGAACTTCGATTCAGTAATGCCATTGAGGCACTTGCGATGCTATGTTGCACGCACTCAGACAACCCCAAGGAGCCTCAGTGCGTCCATTTACCCAGCTCGCACGGTCACTCGGTGCGTCGCTCTCAGCGACATTGTTTCTGACCACTGTCTTGGCGGTCGGAGCTTCCGCGACGCCGCGCAAGTCAGTTGTGGCCCCCATCACGGGTGCCCATGCGACTTCGACTTCCACGTCGGTGCTGCTCCAGTGGCGAAAGGCCAAGGTCAAGACCGCTTCGGCGATCATGATTCGACGCGCAACGGGGTCTACTGCTCCGAGCACGATCAAGAGTGGCACTTTGGTCGCCCGCATCGCACCTACGCGCACGTCACTCACCAACGCATCGCTGCAGGCGAACACCGAGTACTCCTACTCGATCTTCGCTCTAAAGGGACGCGTCTCTTCGAGCGCGGACAAGGTGAGTATCACCACCAATGCCCCACCCGTGAAGAGCGTCACGAACACCAGTTACGGGTTCAATACTCCCGCGGGGATCGCCGCGGACGGAACGAACGTTTGGGTGGCCAACGCCAATGGCAACACGGTCACGGAGTTCAGCCAGTCCAGTGGCGCCCTGGTCCAGGTCTTTTATGACGCGAGTTACGCCTTTAGTGGTCCGGTCGCCGTCGTCACGGCCGGTCCCGACGTTTGGGTGGCCAACGCCTTGGGCAACTCACTCACGGAGATGAGCGCCTCGACCGGGGCGCTGGTACGAGTCGTCAGCGGTACCAGTTATGGACTCAACGGACCGATCGCCCTCACTTGGGACGGCACGAACCTTTGGGTGGCGAACGATACCGGCAACTCGCTCACCGAGGTCAACGCCTCGACGGGGGCGCTCGTCCAGGTGATCTCGGGGGCGTCCTACGCCTTCAGCAGTCCAGAGGGAATCACCAGTGACGGCACGAACATTTGGGTGGCGAACGTGACGGGCAACTCGGTCACCGAGGTCAACGGCTCGACCGGGGCGCTCGTCCAGGTGATCTCGGGTACCACGTACGGTTTCAACTCTCCCAACTCCCTGGTGAGTGACGGCACGAACGTCTGGGTCGTCAACGGACTTGGCAATTCAGTCAGCGAACTCGATCAGTCGACCGGAGCGCTCGTCCAGGTGATCACCAATACCACCTACGGCTTCAACGATCCCATCGCCGTCACGAGCAGCGGCGGGGAGATCCTCGTCCTCAACTTCAAGGGCAACTCGATCACCGGGATCAATCAGGCGTCGGGTGCACTCGTCCAGGTGATCTCGGGCTCCACCTACAATCTGAACGGTCCGTTGGGCATCACCATCAGTGGGACGAATGCGTGGGTCACCAACGCTCTTGGAAACTCGGTCACGGAGCTCTTTGGCTAGGAGTCACGCTGGCGACTTTGTGCCCTGAGGTCCAGCGTCATGTCACAGGACGACGTTGGCCTCGAACTGTTTCGAACTCAAAGAAGTTGCGGTGCAAGAGCCTGATTCGCCATCACTGGTCGCGTTCGAGGATCGCCACGTATGGTTCACCCAGCGCAGTGCCGATCACCTTGAGCTGGTGCCATCCCGTACCTCGCAAGAGTCGCTGCATCTCTCGTCGCGATACGTAGAGCCAGTCGAACCACGGTCCGACCATTTCTTCGAAACGGAAGCGGAGCCGTATCTGACCGGGAGCTCTACCCATGGTCTTGTTGTGGTGATAATAGGTACGGTCGAAACCGGGTGCGCCACCACCGTAGGCGTTGGTGCTCTCAACGGCGATGCGAGCTCCCGGCTTAGACCAGCGGGCCAGATCCGACAACACTTCACGGGCCCGCTGCGGGTTCTCGAGGATTCCGAAGTTGTTGCCGAACATGACAATCCAGTCGAACTCTCCAATGCGGTCCTCGAGACCCTCGATCGTTCGACACCATACTTCTTGGACGCCGCGTAGCTGGGCTGCTTCGACGGCCAGTGGTGATGAATCGACACCGACGACGTCCATGCCGCGTCCCTGCAGGTGTAGTGCCACCCGACCGGCGCCGCAGCCGACGTCGATGACCCGACCTCGCAAGAGACGGACGGCTCGACGCTCGGCGGCTGGCCAATCTGCGAATCGCGAAAGATAGACCTCGGGACCGGCCCCCAGCTGACTGAAGCCATCGTCTCGTTCGAGCACTTCTGGGGTCAGCGAACCATTGGCCCACTCCCACAGGGCACGCCCGAAGACGTCGTTGGTTGCCTTCATCTCAACGTGCCTTCACTCTCCACGGGGTCTCGGACCCGAAGTAGGTGGTTTGGAGGGTATCACTCGTTCATGTGCAGAGTCCTCTCTGGAATTCGACGACCTTAGCTACTTGACTCGAAACGTCGGGATTCTTCAGGACTGAGTCAATTCGCTGTCGATCTTGCTCGAGCTCTTTCTTCGGCGCTGGGGTGGTGCACGGTCCTGAGGTGGCGGCGAAACCTTTGCTTCATACGCGAACCGCCGGAGGCGCACTTCGAAGGTTCGACAATCGTCTCTTGAAACGCTTCAGCGTCACACCGTTGCTTCGAGCCGTGTGCCCCCGTGTGATTGTGTAGAGGTTATGTCACACTCAGAGGGTAGGGCCGGGGCATGCCCAAAGGACGACCATTCGGAAGCGGTGCCAAAGACCTACCCGCCTGCGCCCAGCACCCAGATAGCCACGTCACCAAGCACGGCACCTACGGCATCGGGCACGAACGCCGCCAGATGTTCCGGTGTCAGCCCGTCAATGGCAAGGCCCACAACTTCGCCGGCGTAGTTCCCCGCCTGGTGTCGGAGAGCCATCGGTGCGACCACTGCGAGAACACCGTTGCGAGCCACGAGGGGCCACGGGTTGCTCGACACTACGACTTCCCGGTAGCCCAGGCCGCCGCGGCTCTGGTGATGGTGGGACAAGGAGTCTCCTACACCGAGACCTCCGACCGGATACGGACACGTAACCGGCGCGGCCGGTTGGAGTGCGGAGCCCAACTGGTGGAGAACTGGACCGAAGTGTTGTCACCCGTTGTGGCCGCCGAGTTCGAGGAGACGGAGTGGCCCGAGACAGTGGTGCTCGACGCGACCTGGTTCATGGTGACGAACCGAAGGACCGGAGACAGGACCCGAGCGTTCAGCGTGCTGGCCGTCCACGGCTACCCTGGTGGCCAAGAGAAGGGTCGTTGCTGGGCGCTGCGAGCTACCACGACACGAGATGAAGACCAGTGGGCAAAGATCCTTGGTGGTTTGCCGGGTCAGCCGAAGATGGTCGTCTGCGATGGGGACCAGGCGATCGTGAACGCCGTCGGTCAGGTCTGGCCTGGCACCTTCATCAAACGCTGCGAGCACCACCTGCGAAAGGGCGTGATGAAGCAGATGGAACCCTACGGACAGACTGCCTACGGCAGCCCCGAGATGGCCCTGCTCAACGAGGCATTCCATACGCCGAAAGACTGGCGGGCCTTCAAGAAGGCGGTTAGCGGCATCGGCGTCGAGGCGTGGGTCGAGAG
>JABEUR010000090.1 GCA_013044405.1 Acidimicrobiaceae bacterium
CGAAGGCCGATCTCGAGAAAATGCCGTATTCGGCGCTTCGTTACTCAATGGCGCCGCGAGTACTGAGTTGTGCGTCTAGCGATTGTGGGTCACCCGTAGTCACGCCACGTCGCCAGACGAGTATCGACGTCGACGTATTTGGGGCAGAATGCAACGGTTCGAACACTTCTCGAGAGGGAGCGTGATGAAGGTTGGTCTGCACACCGGGTACTGGTCAGCCGGTCCGCCCGCCGGCGTCCTCGAGAGCATTGGCGAAGCCGAACGGCTCGGATTCGACTCGATATGGACTGCCGAAGCCTATGGTTCAGATGCTCTCACGCCCTTGGCCTGGTGGGGTCGCGCGACCTCGAAGGTGCGACTAGGAACTTCGATCATGCAGATGGCTGCACGAACCCCGACGGCCGCGGCGATGGCTGCACTGACGCTCGACCACCTCAGTGGGGGCCGCTTCGTGATGGGTCTGGGGGCATCGGGCCCCCAAGTCGTCGAAGGTTGGTACGGCCAGCCCTACCCGGGCCCCCTGGCTCGAACGAGAGAGTACGTCGACATCGTACGTCAAGTTCTCGAACGCAACGCTCCTGTCACGTATGACGGAGAACATTTCCAACTTCCCTTCCGAGGTGGCACCGGACTGGGAAAGCCCCTCAAGTCGACGGTCCACCCTCTACGCCGTGACATCCCGATCATGCTGGCGGCGGAGGGTCCGAAGAACGTGGCCCTAGCCGCGGAGATTTGCGACGGATGGATGCCGCTGTGGTTCTCACCTAAGAGCGACCAGTTCTATCGCGACGCCCTCGCGCAGGGATTCGCGCGAGAGGGCAGCCGGCACGCTGGACTCGGCACCTTCGAGGTCGTGTCGCTCCTACCGGTGATTCTTGGTGACGAGGTCGAGAAGTGCGCTGATGTCTTACGTCCGATGTTGGCTCTCTACATCGGTGGAATGGGCTCGCGTGACGTCAATTTTCACTACGAAGTCTTCGCACGGCTCGGTTACGAGGGCGAATGCGCCGAGATTCAGCACCTCTATCTGGATGGCCGCAAGTCCGAGGCCATCCAGGCTGTGCCAACCGCTCTCGTCGAGGACTTCGCCCTGATCGGTCCCTTGGCCAAGGTCACCGACGAGGCAGCGCGCTGGAAACAGACCCTGATCACCACGGCGCTCCTTGCCGGTCCGTCTTCTCAGCTTGAGCCGATCATGGAAGTGCTGGCCTGATCATCGGGTGTGGCTCCATCACGTGTTCGGCGCAACTTATTGATTCGGGCCCAAAGGAACCGGTTGGTTTTCGGTTGTGACTAAGGTCATCGAGATTTTCAGGCAGTTGAAATCTAGGCTCCGGACGAGGCGTCTCTAACGGGCGCACCGAGTGGCATCGATCGCTTCAGAGGGGGACGTGTGACGACCAGCGACGTGGAAAGCACCCGACGCAGAAGTTGGGCCGAACCGTATCGGATCAAGATGGTCGAGTCGATCACCATGACCACTAGGGAACATCGCGAGGCCGCCATCGCCGACGCGGGTTGGAACACCTTCTTGCTTCGCGCTGAGGACGTCTACATTGACTTGCTCACCGACTCGGGAACCAACGCGATGTCCGATCGCCAGTGGGGCGCCATGATGATGGGAGACGAGGCCTACGCCGGGAGTAAGTCGTACTACCACCTCGAAGCGGCGATGCGCGACGTGTACGGCTACCCCGAGTTGATTCCAACTCACCAAGGCCGAGGCGCCGAACACATCCTGAGCCAGATCCTCATCAAACCAGGCGACGTCGTGCCCGGCAATATGTACTTCACCACCACCCGCTTCCATCAGGAGCGGGCCGGCGGAACCTTCGTCGACGTGATCATCGACGAAGCGCACGATCCCGCGAGCCTGCATCCCTTCAAGGGCAACGTCGATCTGAAAAAGTTCCAATCGGTCATCGACGAGTTTGGAGCCGAGCGTGTTCCCTACATCTCGGTCGAGACCAACGTCAATCTTGCCGGGGGCCAACCCGTGTCGATGGCGAACCTTCGGGCCACGTACGACCTCTGTCGCCAGAACGGCATCTACCTCATGTTGGACGCCACGAGGGCACTCGAGAACGCGTGGTTCATCCAACAGCGCGAAGCGGGCTACGCGGCCAAGAGTGTTCGAGAGATCCTGCTCGAGATCTGCAGTCTCTCCGATGGCGCGACCGTCTCGTCTAAGAAGGACAATCTGGTCAACATTGGTGGGTTTCTCGCGCTGCGCGATGGCGAGCTGGCGCGAAAGGCGCGCGGGCTGCTGGTGGCCTTTGAAGGGCTCCACACTTACGGTGGTATGTCGGGGCGCGATATGGAGGCCCTGGCGCAGGGGATGCGTGAAATGGTGGAGTCTGACGAACACGTCCACGCCCGCGTCGGACAAGTCGAATATCTCGGCAACAAACTCATCGATGCCGAAATACCGATCGTCTTGCCGATCGGCGGACACGGGGTATTTCTCGACGCCCGTGCCATCTTGCCCCACGTGGCTCAAGAAGACCTGCCCGCACAGGCCCTGGCCGCCGCGCTGTATGTCGATTCAGGGGTTCGCTCGATGGAGCGTGGGGTGGTCTCGGCGGGACGCGATCCCCACACCGGCGAGAATCACCTACCCAAGCTCGAACTGGTGCGCTTGACGGTCCCGCGCCGGGTCTATACCCAAGCCCACATGGACGTCGTCGCCGAGTCGGTTATCGAGGTATACGAACAGCGTGCATCGATTGGTGGTCTTCGCTTCACCTACGAGCCCGACGACCTTCGGTTCTTCCTCGCGCGATTCGAACCGATCGGGTAGTGCGAAAGAATCGCCCGTCAACTTACTCTGGCGTCGGGCCAATCGCCAAGGGTCGCGACGGATCGCCGCTCCACTGGGACCACGATCCTGGAAAGAGGCGTCCCGGTCCCAGACCGACCAGTTCCATCGTGAGCAGGTTGTGGCATGCGGTCACCCCCGATCCGCAGTACGAAATGACGTCCTCGCCTTCACGAACACCTGCGCCTTCGAAGATCGCGCGCAGCTCCGGTATGGGTTTGAGACGTCCGTTCGCCCCCACGTTCTCTCGGCAGGGAACGCTGAATGCTCCCGGAATGTGGCCGAATCGGGGATCGAACGCATCGGGAGCACCTTCGTAGCGGTCGCGATTGCGCGCATCGATAACGACGTGGGATCGATCCGCCGCGTCATCGATGGTCGCGATCCGATCAATCGGCCACGCTCGCGCTTCGAAAGTCCCGGTCGCCACTTCGCGACCGACTCCGGTCTCTAGGCCAGTGACGAAGGCACCGAGGCCCCCATCGAGGAGCGCCGCAGCGTGCCCCGTAGCTCTCAGCATCCAGACCAGGCGAGCAGCGATGACGCCGCCGGCGTCGTCATAGGCAACCACCGTGCTGTCGCTGGAGATCCCGTGCTGGGCCATCCCACGGGCGAAGACCGACGGATCGGGCAGTGGGTGTCGCCCGTGTTCGGGTGACGGCGCTGCGGCGAGCCACGCTTCGAGGTCGACAAAGACCGCCCCGGGGGCGTGGGCACGTTCGAACGACTCTCGTCCGGAGCGACCGTCGAGATACCAGCGAACATCGACGAGGACCACACTGCTGCGGTGATCAGAGAGCCACTCGATGTCCACGACTGGTTGCATCGCTCTCCTCAGTGCCCCACGACCCGTGCGCAGTCGTGGCTGCTAGCAGCATAGGTCCTCTCCGTTCGGTCGTCCGAGCCTTGGCGCTGACCCCCTGAGGTAGCCTCGAGCATTGGGGGAGAGTTTTCGAGGAGAAGATCACGACGTGGCTGACACCAAGAACCTCCATTCCTGGACCAACGCGACCCACGCATCCAAGATCAAGACATGGCTCATCGACATGGATGGAGTGCTCGTTCGAGAGGACCATCCGATCGATGGCGCTCAACGGTTCCTTGAAGTACTGCGAAAGACATCCACACCGTTTCTGGTGTTGACCAACAATTCGATGTTCACCCGTCGTGACCTGAGCGCTCGACTCAAGCACAGTGGCATTGAGGTCCCCGAGGACCATATCTGGACCTAAGCGTTGGCGACGGCGATGTTCCTCGACTCACAGCGTCCCAATGGCACCGCGTTCGTGATCGGAGAGGTAGGTCTGACCACTGCGCTGCACGAGGTTGGCTACACGCTCAGTGAGAACAACCCCGACTACGTGGTGATCGGGGAGACTCGAAGTTACAGCTTCGAGCGCATAACCAAAGCGGTGCGTCTGGTGGGCCAGGGGCACCGGTTCATCGCCACCAACCCCGATCCGACGGGACCGAGCGTGCATGGACCGTTGCCTGCGACGGGTGCCGTGACCGCTCTGATCAGCAGAGCCACGGGACGCGAACCGTACTTCATCGGCAAGCCCAATCCGCTCATGATCCGTTCGGCTCTTCGTGAGCTCAACGCCCACTCCGAGATGACGGCCATGGTGGGCGATCGAATGGACACCGATGTCGTCGCGGGCCTCGAAGCGGGTCTGCACACGGTACTGGTCCTCTCTGGCGTCTCCACGAGTGAGTCGGCCGATAACTACCCGTACCGCCCTTCTCGGGTTGTGAACTCTGTTGCGACATTGGCCGATGAATTGTCGGAGGAGCGTTAGGCCGGCACCGTCGTCGGTCACCGGTCGTTGTGGAATTCGCCCGGCGTGAGCATGCGACTTGCACCGCACCAACGCCATGGACGAACCACTATCGGGGCACACGTGGCGACGCTCGCTCCCCGAAGTCGTCGTGCGCCGGCGCTCGTCTTGCACTGCGTGACGTCGCCATTGGTGCCAGACTTCAGTATTGGCGCCATTTGAATGGTGCAGCGAGTGTCGCGCCGTCGCCCGGTGCGTCTACCTCGATCAAGACAATGCGTTAGGAGTGCGTGATGCGTGATGATGACTCCTCAAGTTCGTTCGACTCCCGTGGTGTTCGAATTGATTGGGACGCGTTGGTGTCACCAAGAACCGCGGGTCGTGTCTCGAAGTTGGGCACCGAAACCGCGTTCGCAGTCTCGGCAGAGGCGACCGCCTTCGCTGCCCTAGGACATCACGTCTACCCGTTCCACATCGGCGATCTGAACTTTGCGACACCTCCAAACATTGTCGAGGCGTCCCTACGAGCCCTCAAGGATGGCAAGACCGGTTACTGCCCCAATGCAGGGATTCCAATCCTGAAAGAGGCCGTGGCCAACGAAGTCAACGCTTCACGTGGCCTCGACTACCGCGCGGAGAACGTCGCGGTTCAACCGGGCGGCAAACCAGTGATCGGGAAGTTCCTACTGACGTTGATGAATCCCGGCGATGAAGTTCTCTATCCCAACCCGGGCTTTCCCATCTATGAATCGCAGATCGAATTCCATGGAGGTGTGGCAGTTCCATACAGATTCGTCGAGTCCGCGACGGGCTTCGAGATTGATCTGGAAGCGCTCGAGCGCTCGATCACGCCAAGAACGCGCCTCTTGATTCTCAACGACCTTCAAAATCCACTCGGTGCAGAATGCTCTCCCCAGGAGTTCGAGCGCTTGAGTGAAATCGTCTCGCAACACGACCTTTGGGTGCTCAGCGATGAGGCCTACTTCGACGTGCGCTACTCGGGCACTAGTACTTCGTTCGCGTCGATCGCAGACATGGCTCGACGAACGGTCATCCTGTATACCTTCTCGAAGCGTTTTGCGATGACCGGGTGGCGACTGGGTGCGGCACTGGGTCCGCGTAGCGTCATCGACGTCATCGCCACCTTGAATGTCAATGACGAGTCGTGCACCAATCACTTCGTGCAATACGGTGGTGTCGAAGCCCTCACGGGCGACCAAACCGAGCCGCGGCGCATCGTCTCGGTCCTGAAAGAACGACGCGACGCGGCGCTCAAGATCCTACGAGCGACGCCAGGCGTGCGATGTTACGAGCCGCGTGGCACGTTCTATCTCTTCCCCAACGTCACCGAAGCTATGAGGATCAAGGGTTTCGAGGACGTGGACGACTTTCGACGAGAGGTGCTGCGCGAGACCGGAGTATCAGTCTGCTCGCGCACCCACTTCGGTCGACCCCAAGTCGACGAGGACCAGCACTACGTGCGATTCGCGTACTCCGGTATCGAAGTCGATCAAATCGTCGAGGGCCTCGAGCGGTTCAGGTCATACCTTGATCTCAGCACCGCAGCGAGCTAGCGACGTTGGGAAACTCATTCTTTTGTGCGATGTGGACGCTTCGGGGACCCGGGGTGTTTGGGGCTCAAAAGTTGGAGATCCAAGGTCGGCGTACAACGGCGACGTGGCCGCGGTCCTAGAACCTACGAGCCACCAATGCCCGTCGCTAGCTATTGGACGGTCACCAACGTACCGATTGGGGTATGGGGCCACAGGACTGCCGCGTTCGCGAAGGGCATCTCGACACAGCCCAGACTTTGGGGCCACCCATAGGTGGCCCTGATAAATCCATGAAGCGCATCGCCACCATTGAAGTATGAGACCCACGGAATGCCCGGGTCACTGTAGTGAGAGCCGTTGGGGTTCGTTCCGGACATGGTCTGGGAGGTGTAGCGCAGGTACACGGGGTAGGTTCCGTTGCTGGTCGGCATGACACTGATTCCGGTGTTGACCAATGAGGAAAAGGCAACTCGACCGTTGGTGTACAACTTCAACGTTTCGGGAAGAGTCTTCTTGACGAGCACCACGTTGTAACTCATCGGATCGTACGCGTGCTTCTTGGTCGCGGCGATGAGCAGGCGCCACGTCGTAGGGTCAGTCGCACCCGTAGTTGCAAGATTGTTCACCGATTGGAAGCGCATCACCGCTCCCTGGAGGATTACGTTATTGGTACCAACGCGCCACTGTGCACGAAATGCTGCTGGCAGAGCATTGAACCGCCACGTGAACGTTCCGCGTTGAATCGTCGTCAAATTCACGGCCGCCGGTTTGGCTACGTGGATTGTCGTCGTAGTCGTCGGTGGCACTGTCGTTGAAGTTGTCGAAGTGGTCGAAGTGGTCGAAGTGGTCGAAGTGGTCGAAGTGGTCGAAGTGGTCGA
>JABEUR010000091.1 GCA_013044405.1 Acidimicrobiaceae bacterium
AAGGTGATCACCTGAGCGATCAGAGCTGTAATCGATCCACTGTCGGATGCCGTGGCCGGCGCACCATCTGGTGAAGTTACGGTCGCAGAGTTGGAGAACGATCCTGTGGTCGCAGACACGTTGAGCGAGACCGAGATGGCCGGGTAGCTCGACCCGATGGTCACCGTGCTGGCCGATCGGTTGCACGAAACGGTCTGTCCGGTGACCGTGCACGTCCAACCACTTCCGCTGGCCGCCGTAGGGGTCAGGTTCGATGGAAACACGTCGGTCACCGTAACTGGCTGGGACTCACTTACGGTACTTGCGGATGACACGCCCGGCGTCAGGGTAACGGTGGCCGATGATCCTGCGGTCAAGGATCCCGACCCGCTGTCGGTGTTGGTCATGGACAATACGGGAGATGCAACGAGACTCGACACCTGCAAGAGGTTGATCTGGTGAAACTCGTTCGAGCCACCCGTGGATGAAGCCCAGCCGAAAGCCATCTCTTGGGGAAGTCCATTCGACCCCAACCACCCAGTGGGTACGCCGGTCGGGTTTGTGGGCAGGGCTCCGATGATTGACTGCCACACCGTTCCAGGGGAGCCGTTCAAGAGTGGCTCGGTCGCGAACATGTAGTCCCCGGTGGGAACCGAGATGCCCGATGCGCTCGCGGTGATCGCCGTAGCAGAAGTGTTCAAGACCACCTCTTCAGGGACCGCAATGCTGGCGCTACGCGAATGAATCGAAGCGGAGTCCAGTCTGAGTCCACTCGTAGATGGGTCCAGATTCTTCTGGGCGAGGAGACAGTACCCCGTCAGGCCGTTTCCAGGACCGCGCACCCCCATTGATTCTGCGACGGCCGAGGTGGATCCCAAGCAGCCATTGCCGCTGAACGAACTTGACTCGTAGTTACCGAAGACGTCAGCCCCGAAACCGAGGTAGCCGTAAGGCATACCGTTCGCGGAGTTCGGTATGTTCGCAGCGTAACCGAGTGACCCGCCAGATGGGCCGGTGGTGGTCGGAGGTACGGGGTTCGCCGGATTCACCGCCGTGAGATCGAAGGAGATGCCGTCCGCGCCAGTGCCATTGAACTGGTAGGAATTCCACGAGACATCAAGTCCGTTGGCGGTTGGCAGAGCGGTGTTAGAGAAGATGGTTCCGACCTGATTGTTTGCGTTGGTGGTGAGTTGGAGCGCGCCACTCCCGTTGGCGTCGCCACCACTACTCAAACAGTCAGGTACCGGTGTCTGCGATGTGTTCGATCCGCTAGTGAGGCACACCCCACTGCTCCCGGTAGGGAGTGACCACGACGACGTTGACAAAGTGCTGTTGGTGAACGACTCGGTGAGGAGGCTCGTTCCGCTGGCGTTCGCCACGGAGGGGATTGCCACCCCCGCACTTGCAACGAGCAGCATCGGCACGGCGACACGCAAAGCGATACTGCGAGTGAGAATACGCGTCATGGTGCCTCGATGGGGTGTGGTTGGGGAGGTTCCAACAAAGTTAGCTCGGCACACGTGCCCGCAGTGTGAGGGTGCCCTCGGTGTGAGATCAAAGTTGCTCAAGCGTCGTGAGCCGAGCCTTTGAGCGGACACTCTCCAGTGCAACAATCTCGAGACGCGCCCATTCGAGTGTGGGTAATTCACCCGAATCGACCCGATCGAGACGGCGAGGGCTTCTCTTTTGCCGCCTTCAACACGGCTTCGTTCACACGTGCCCCGGGCAGTACTCAATAGCGGCGAGACGCCGGCTAAAAGAGCAGCTCACCTTGTTACTTCTTTATCTGGAACAACACGGGTTCGACCACGAAACGGAAGCCACGACTCTCGTCGTCCAGCGGACGTGACGCGGAACTGACGCTGCTCGAGGACAAACGGGTTGTTGAGATTGTCGCCCGTATCGATTTCCTTTTTTCGATGAGGGTCAGCCAGTGACGGGCGACCGACGGGCGAGTGCTTCGAACGAAGTCCGCAACGACCGCTGGACCCGTCACTATTGTCTCTGAAAGATCGGGATGTTCCGCGCGTGATGAAGGACACCGGCCACACTGGTGAAGTCGGCCGTAGCTCAGGATATGTCCGGCTGCGATATTGGGATGCGGATCGATCTCATCCTGACAATACGTATACTTTGACTCGATCAAGGGAGCAGCCATGCACGTAACGGGAGTCACGGCAAACCTACGGGTCGCAGACATTGAAGCGGCGCGCGACTTCTACGCTGGCTTCCTCGGACTGAGCGAAGAGAACCTCAATCTCGCTTGGGTCACGCGCTTTGTGGTTCCAGACGCGCGTTCGTCCCTACAACTGGTCACTCGAGACGCGACGAGTCCTCAAGACTCAGTCATGTCGGTGCAGGTCGGCAACGACATCGATGCGGCCTACGCTGAAGCGATGCACCGCGGCTACGAGATTGTCTACCCGCTGACCGAAGAACCTTGGGGCCTTCGCCGGTTCTTCGTACGCGACCCAGACGGAAACGTCATCAACATCACCAGCCACCGGAGCGAGTAGCTCATCGCTTCCATGATGGTGCAGTACGGTCGTGCAGGACATTGACCCTGCGCACCAGAGAAAACCCGGTAACCGAAACGAGCAACAAAACCGAGATGAAGAGCGCCAAGCTTGTCGGTCACTGGATTGCCTGGGTGAGTGCGCTCATCCCCTAACTGCGGCTCAATCGACAACACCAAGAATAGGGTGGACCAATGGAACTCAAAACACTTGGTCGTACCGGAGTCAAGGTCAGCCCCCTGTGCCTTGGCGCAATGATGTTTGGTGCCTGGGGCAACCCGGACCACGACGAGTCAGTGCGCATCATTCACCGCGCGCTCGATGCTGGCATCAACTTCATCGACACGGCCGACGTCTACTCCCAGGGCGAATCAGAGACCATTGTCGGCCAAGCACTCTCTTCGATCGATCGCTCACGCGTCGTGCTCGCGACCAAGGTCCACTTCCCCATGGGCGATGACCCGAACTCCCAGGGCAACTCACGTCGTTGGATCATCACCGAAGTGGAGAACAGTCTTCGCCGACTCGGGACTGATTACATTGACCTCTATCAAATTCACCGACCCGACGAGACCACCGATATTCACGAGACGCTCAGCGTGCTCTCGGACTTGGTTCACGCGGGCAAGATTCGCTACTTCGGCTCATCAACCTTCCCCGCCGAAATGACCGTCGAAGCTCAATGGGTCTCTTCAACCCGCCAACTCGGTCGTTTCTCGACTGAGCAGCCGCCCTATTCAATACTCGTTCGTGGAATCGAGCGCGACCTACTTCCGGTGGCGCAGACCTACGGGATGGGCGTCATACCGTGGAGCCCTCTCGCGGGCGGCTGGCTGTCGGGTAGTTACGGCGATGGCAAGGCGAACTCCAGTCGCCGTTCGGAGCGAATGCCTGCGCGATATGACCTGGCCATTCCTGAAAACCAGAAGAAGCTCCACGTCGTCAACCAACTGACGAAACTCGCCGAAGAGTCCAGCCTCAGTTTGATTCACTTGGCACTGGCCTTCGTTCTCGAACATCCGGCCGTGACCTCAGCAATCATTGGTCCACGCACGATGGAACAGCTCGAATCCCAGATTGGTGCCGCCGAACTTCGTCTCGAAGCCTCGGTCTTGGATCACATCGACGAAATCGTGCCGCCTGGCACCAACCTGAACCCCGGCGATGCCGGTTGGATCCCACGTTCGTTAACCGACGCATCGAGACGTCGCCGCGCGCGTACCTGATCCGTAGCAATTGGGCACGGGGTCGGATTCGTCGACAACGCCCAACGGCCCCGGCTTCGTTCAGCACCGTCATCGATGACGGACCAGAGAAGTCCTAGGCGCCAGTTGGCGCAATCTCGAGAACTTCGTTGCCTCTGAGCTCGAATCGTTGTGAGACGGTTCGAGATTCGCATCGAAAGCCGAATGAACTAGTTCGAGGACGTCGGGCGGGACCTGCTTCGACTCGAGCGCCTCTCTCGAACAATCCTGACGGTCACTCGACCGAGAGTCGGTGAAGCTCGGCCACGGTGGTCAATTGGAGGACCTCGTTCGACGAACCCGAGACATCGAAAGGAGGGCGGCAAGAACCATCAGAGACGTCGAGGCGTAGAAGGCGGCGTGCAAACCGGTGATGAAGGCTGCGGTCGTTGACGTCGAGATTGAGCCGGTGCCGACGAAAATGGCGAAGGCCGCGTGACGGCCAATGGAGTTTGACGCCACGAGAATTGCCAGCGCGAACGAGAAGACCATCCCCAGGTTGGCGAAGGTGCGCAGTAGCCCCGAAGTGATCCCGAACGAGTTGCCCGGGGCGGCCTTCATGACGGCGGAGTTATTCGAAGGAAAGAAGCAGCCACTGCCCACGGCCCCGACGGCGTAGGCGACCACGACGACGACGAGAGCGCTGTGGTTGCCCAACTGGGCGTACATCAACAGTGCGAACACCTGGATCGCCAGTCCCGCGGTTGCGGGGAGCACGGCGCCGTGGCGATCGGCGAAACGTCCAGCGAAGGGTCCGACCACGCCGCCAATGACGTAGCCGGGCACCAGGAGGATCGAAGCGTGAAGGGGGCTGAGGTGGTGGACGCCCTGGAGGTACATCAGCAACAAGAAGAGGACCGAAAAGTTCGCGAGACTCTGGAACATGGCGGCGAGCAAAGCAGGCGTCATGGTGGGAATACGAAAGAGTGAGAAATTGAGCATGGGGTCACTCGTTCGCCGCTCGATCCTCCAGAACGCCAGCAACATCAGAACGCCCAGCACGATGAAACCGGCGATGGTCGAATTCATCGGTTCGGTGATCAGGTCGACCATGCCCCAGAGCAGGCAGAACAGTCCGACACCGAGACTGCCCATCCCCCACCAGTCCATCGTGCGCCGCTCGAGCTCGGACTGCTCCACAAGAACTCGCCGAGCCGTCGCTACCGCACTGAGACCAATGGGCACGTTGATCCAGAAGATCCAACGCCACGACACGTAGGTGACTATGACGCCACCGAGCACGACTCCGAGCACCGCTCCAGTATTGAAACCGATGGCGTTGAAACCGTAGGCGCGACCTCGCGTCTCTGGAGGAAAGGTGTCAGCGATGACGGCGCCAGAGTTAGCGGCGATGAAGGCTCCTCCCACCCCTTGGAGCAGCCGGAACACAATGAGTGAGAGTTCGTTCCAGGCCAGCGCACAGGCCACGGAACCGATGACGAAGATAACGAAGCCGGCCTCGTACATCAAGACCCGTCCGAACATGTCGCCCAAGCGCCCCACTTGAGTGGAGACCAGCGTGATGACGAATAGGTACCCGATGATCACCCAGATAACCGAAGAAAGCCCGATATGAAAGGTGTTACGAATTTCGGGCAGGGCCAGCACGACGATGGTCGTATCGACCGCGGTGATGAGCACGCCGACCACGACCACCAGCAAGGCGAGATCGGGATGCGCGGTATGTCTTGACGACCCCCTGTTGAGGCTATTTGGCACTGGAGCATTGGCGCTCATCGGTGCTCGTTCTCGACTATGGGTACACGACTGATCAAGTATGGCTGCGAATCCACTCGTTGCTTAGCCAATGGTCTACACCCGTCACCGCTGGACAGTCAAACAGCTGATCGGTCTCGACCGTATCGGTTGAAGCGAGAATGCGTCCCGACTCGCGTAACGACCTGAGCCTCCAACCTTGCAAGATCTCGAGGTGGGCAACTAGAGGAGAGCAACTCGACCGCGACTGGTAAGTCCGCGAACGACCGTTTGCTCGTGACTACGGTGACTGCGCCTCGCTCCCTACGAGCGTGTACGTATTTCAGTCGGACGTCCCTGGGCGGAGTTCGTCGCGGGTGCTGCGGCCACGAAAGTGGATCCGGTCCTGGGTGATTGCAACGCCGATCAGTATGAGCAGCGCGCCCGCCGGCTCATTCCAGCTCAAGGATTCGCCGAGAAAGGCAACGCCGACAATGACGGCAAAGACGGGCGTGAGGTACGTGACACTGCTGGCGATGGTCGCCGAAGCGTGGCGCACGATGTCGAAATTGAGAATGTAGGCGACTCCGGTGCCGAGGATGCCGAGCGCACCCAACGCCACGAGTGATGACAACGGACGATGGGCATGCACATGGCCGAAAGCGAGCGCGAACGGCAACAGCTGAAGGGTCCCGCACAGGACCTGACCGGCGGCCAGGGCGACTGGCCTGTCGGGAAGTCCACTCAGGTGGATTCGTGCGTACGAGAAGGCAAAGCCGTAACAGATGACGGCGCCAAAGCATTCGCCGATGCCCAAGAGCTGACTTGAGCCGAAGCCGTTCCACACTCCGATGACGACCATGACGCCCAAGAGTCCGATGACCAGACCTTGGATGACCACGAAGCGAAATGACTCCTGGCGCAGGATGAAGAGTGCGACGACCAGCGTGGCCAGTGGCGTACAGGCATTGATGAGACCCGCCAGTACCGCAGAGATATGGGTCTCGCCGAATGAGAAGAGCGTGAAGGGTGCGCTGTTCAACAACACCGAGAGTACGAAGAGGTGTCCCCACGTCCTCCACCTCGTAGGCAGTGCTGTTCGCGTGACCGCGGCGATCAAAAGCAGCGTGACGGCACCGGCTGCGAGCCGCGCGAAGGCAACGTCTACTGGCGACATCGCACGAAGTCCAAGTTTGATCCACCAGAAGGAACATCCCCAGATCGCACCCAGCAAGACGAACCACACCTGCCATGCGACGATGCGACGTCCGGTGCTGACCGTCTCGACGACGTCGCTCGCCGATGTCATCGGGTGCCCTCGAACTTGAGTAGCGCCTCTTTCGCCTCCAGCCCCCAGCGATAACCGCCAAGTGATCCGTCTTGACGGATGACCCGGTGACAGGGTACGACGAGCGCCACAGGATTTGCCGCACAGGCCGACCCCACCGCGCGCACGGCCCGAGGCGACCCGATCTCTACGGCCACTTGTGAATACGTGAGTGTCTTTCCGGGAGGAATCCTACGAAGGGTGTCCCATACCCGCATCTGGAATGCCGTGCCCGCCAAATCGATCGGAAGCAACGTGGCGTCCCCTTCGCCGCGTACGGCGCGCGCGAGCACCTGGGCGACGTCGACGAGCCCTTCGTCATCGCGCTGCAACGAGGAGTTGGGGAACTCGACCTTGAGTTCCTCTTCGAGGGTCGACTCGTCGTGCCCGATCCGCACGGCACACACGCCGCGCTCGGTGGCCGCGGCGATGACCGTACCTATCGGCGTGACCAGCGATGTGAAGGTGATTCGCTCACCGCGGCCCCCGGCCCGGTACGTCCCCGGCGTCATGGCGAGCTGGGGTGCTCCGTGTTCGTAGAAGGCGCGACTTGATCCATAGCCCGCCTCGATGATCGCCTCGGTTACCGGTACCTTCGACTGGAGTGCCGTGCGCACTCGCTCAGCTCGCAGGAATCGTACGTACGTAGCGACCGGCACCCCGACTACTTCGGAGAATCGTCGGCGAAGATGGCGCTCGCTATAACCGCACGCTGCGGCGAACTCCCCGATGTCGACGCTGGCCTGGTTGATCTCAAGGCTTCGACACAGTGCGACCACCGATCTGAGGGCCGCGTCGTGGAAGACCTGTTCGGTCGGACGGCATCGCCGACACGATCGATAGCCGGCAGCGTCGGCCTCTGAAGTGGTGGCGAAGTACTCGACGTTCTGTCGAAGTGGTTGGCGCGACTTACAGCCGGGTCGACAATAGATCCGCGTCGAAGAGACGCCGTAGACGAACACACCCGCGGCGCTGTCGTCACGGCTCTGCACGGCGCGCCACCGGCTTTCGTCGAGATTGTTCACCCTATGCAACCTATTGGAGGTGGCGCACCGGCGCGCTCCGTTCTAGGACATCCAATTACGATGGTCGTCACTGCGTGGCGAGACGCAAGTTTTGGCATGCTCCATAGCAGATCGCGTGAGACTCCAGAGCGTGCGACCTCGCCTTGGGGGCCACCAGGCGATCCACCACGAAATCTCGTGGGCGCCTCGGCCCCGTTACCGACGAGAGGCCAGGAGGCACCGGGGAGATCTTGACCGTCTCGAGCCCAGGGCGTTGGTCCCCGGCTGGCACCTGCACGCTTCGACACCGAATCTTCAAAACACGCGGTCGCCCCGAAATCCCGACGCGGTCCGCTGCGCCCACGACGTTGAGGCAACGATTGATTGACTCAACGAACCGCGGACTTCATCCACGTGGTCCGATGTTGCGCGCGAGTCCTCGTCCGACTCGTCACTGCGTTCCTGCACACCGATACTGTTGACGAGAACAGAACTCTCTGACCGCTTTGCTCGACGACCGTCGGCAAAATGGCCCGACAGAAAGTCACTACCAAGAAACCACGTGTCCACTACTCCACCCACTCCCGACTTGGCAGCGCAGGGTCCCAACCGTCGCCAATCGTTCAACCAGCCAGCAATGGACGTGGACCAAGTCGCACCCTTGCGAGGTGCAGCGTCGAAGAGCCTCCAGCGCCGCTCTTGGTATCTGCTCGGCGCTCTCGGATTGGTCGCCTTTGCGGTCGTGATCGCCGTCGCCTTCGCGTCGGTCGTGAATCACAACGCCAGCGTGAGTCGCCTGAAGAATGGCGGCATTCACGTCACGGTGATCGTGGAAAGTTGCCTTGGGAACATCGGTGGGAGTGGCAGCAACAGCGCGGGCTTCACCTGTCACGGCCACTACCGAATAGGTAACACACCGTTTCATGAGCTCATTGGTTCGCTGACCACCTACGTCGCGGCGGGTACCTCCGTACAAGGCGTGGTGGACCCCGCTCAGCCCAGTAAAGTCGTTCTCGCCTCCGCGGTTCGTCGTTCAAACCCGTCCGAAGCAGCGTTCATTGCACCAGTGATTCTTTTGTTTCTGTTCTTGACGTTGAGCGTGCTTCTCATAGGTAAGGCACGTCGACAACTCGGGAGTAGAGAACCCTTCATGCACGCTCGTAAAGCCCCTCCGGTGAACTGACGTCTTCTCGCGATTGGTAATAGCCTCAGTCCCTATGTTGAACGTTTTCGATTCGCGCTTGACGTTGCGTGAGTCCCGATTCCACGTCGTCACGGTCTGTCGTGCGAGCTAGCCAGTACCTGGCCCGAGATGCGACAACTCGTCGGTGCCTTGGACCTGTGTCGAAGTGCGAACGAGGGTCAACGTCCTGGACCAGTCGATGACCTTGGCGATTCTGCTCATCGCCGTGGGCGTCATCTTCGCCGTCTTCTACTTCTCTGGCCGCTATGGCGGTCGAAAGAGGATCGGCACCACCTCTCTTCGGCGTCGCCCCCACTCGCACGTCACCGCCAACGGTCGAGCAAAAATTGCCTACCCGTCGCGAGAAGACGCCCAGGTCCAAGCTCGAAAGATGGAAGTTCGAGACGGAGTTCAGATGGGTGTCTATCGTTGCGATACCTGCGCCAAGTGGCACATCGGTCATTGAGGTGGCCTTCGCGATTCCAACACTGCCGTGCGATTGAATCCCAGTGGACCCCCCTTTTGTCGTCGTGCCGCGAACTCTCTGGACCAGACCAATTGGGAGCCAGCCAACCACGTCCAGGTTGCGACGACTGAGGTGACTGGAGTTCACGACGCCCCGTGCAGATCCACCAGTGATCCAGAAGCACTACCGGTGAAAAAGCTGCCGAGTCGCGACACTTGGACTGACCGGGACGTGGAGCGAGCTTGGCGAACGACGATTGGTTGGGCGCTGCCTACCACCGGCGAAGTGCGCCAACCGCTCAGCGTTCGTAGGTGCCGGTGAGTCGCCCCCGGGCCGTCACCGGTGCGACCAGTGCGGCGAGGACGTCACGCGGCCTCGTCCGCTCCAACTTCGCTTCGTGACCATCAGTGATCAAAGTTCCCGAAAGGGCAAAGAGTTCGAAGGTGTAGTGGTGCGGCCCGTGACCCTTGATCGGCTCGGGGCCGTGGTACCCCCGAGTGACGGTCGACCGCAGTATCCGAACACCGGTGCCCGGTTCCTTCGCGGCAAGGGCGCCCAGGGGTAGATGATTGGCCCGGGCCAGTTGCGAGGTATCGATCAGCGCCAAACAGTGCACGGCGGGTTTGAAGATTGGGACGTCCAGGTCTTCGACCACGAGCAGTAGTCGGGTCGTTGCGTGCGCGGGCGCGCTCCAGGTGAGATCAGGCGAGAGGTTCTTGCCACCGACTCTTCGCCCCGCGTGTTCCAGTGGGATCGGTCCACCTTCTGCGAAGCATCCACTCGTCACTCTGAGCAGCTCTTCGCACTGGAGGTTCTCGAGGTTCCACGCGGATTGGCTGTCTCCAGCACGACGATTCTTGAGAAGGGTCCCCAGTAGGGTCACCTGGACCTCCCAGGCAAGTCTCGGCACTCTCTCGAAACCCGGTTCGTATGGTCCCGCAACGTTGGCGAGGCGCCAACGTATTGTCCAGTGAGTGTTGCCAGAGGATCGCCCGGAGGGCTCACCGCGAACAACTGGTCGTACCTTCACCGCATCCACCCGAAACCTTGAACGTGACGGGTTGAAAGGCCACGGTCGGCGTACCGACGTCGATTTGAATGACGCCGTGGGGAAGTAGCGCGGTGAGCCGCGGATCACCGCTCAGACGTTTGCCATTCTCGAAGACGACGACCTTGCCGAGCGCCGGTCCAACCTGGTCCGTGGTCAAAGGCTGGTGCCAAATGTCGAAAAACTGACCAAGGGTGTACAACCCTTTGACTGGAGCCTCAACGTGGACGATGCCGTCTGCCGCGTGCGTGTGGATCCAGTAGAGACAGTCGTAGAGACCGACGTCGTAGAACTCCCCCGTCGAATACTTCGAGACCACCGCTGGCTCGGTGATGCCGATCCCAGCGGGGAGTCGCTCCATGGCCCCATTGACGTAGATGGCAATGTGAACGTGAATATGGTATTTCACGACTTCTTTCGCTACGGTGCGACAGGTGATCCCGTCAACGGGCTGACCGGTCAACGTCGTTGACCTCGGAGCCAGGTCCGGAACACGGTAGATGAGGACGCCCTCTGGACCAATCGTCGCGTTATTCGAACGCGAGGAGTACCAAGCCACGACTCCCGCGGCCACGGTCAGAACTGCCAGAAGAACGTAGGGTATGGCACGCCGACCCACGCGACGACGCTGAACGGGGACAGTGGTCACCTGGCGATTCGCCCTCGAGCTCGCCCGACGCTCTTCGTGCACTGCTCGGAGATACTCGTCGGCGTCATCGCGAAAATCTCCAACAGTGCAGGCACGGCTTCAATAGTAACGAACGAGGCGAATCGGCAATTGTGACCAAAGACCCGAACTCCAGCGACCCCGAGACCGTTCTGCATCGTATACTCCCATAGAGTATGCATTCGCCCAAGGCCGGCCCGCAATACACCTCGGACCGGCCACTTGGGCAACTGGGTTGAACCATGACCACGACACCGAGAGGAGTCCAACACGATGTCAGTTCCGGGCTATTCAGACGACAAGACGGCCGTGCTCGCACGATTGAAGCGTGCCGAAGGTCAAGTGCGCGGCATCCACAAAATGGTCGAAGAAGACCGTTACTGCATCGACGTACTCCAGCAAATTTCCGCCGCGACTCGCGCCCTCCAGGGAGTCGCCTTGCACTTGCTCGATGAGCACTTGAGCCACTGCGTGGCCAATGCGGTGAGGGTGGGAGGCGAGGAGAAGGAGTTGAAGCTCCGCGAAGCCTCTGACGCGATTGCCCGGCTGGTGAAGTCATGATGCAACTGGCAACGATCTCCACGGTGTTCATCGATATCGGCCGAGGGCTTCGCGAGGGGTTCTTCATGTTCTGGGAGACGGCCTGGGCTCTGGTACTGGGTTTCAGCCTGTCCGGTGTGGTCCAGGCGTTCGTCTCCAAGGACCAGATGCGCGCGAAGCTGGGTAATCACCGTATCGGCGCCGTCGCTCGGGCCTCTGGATACGGAATGGTCTCATCGAGTTGTTCGTATGCGGCTTCGGCAATGTCGAAGTCCCTCTTCGCCAAGGGCGCCGACTTCACCAGCGCCATGATCTTCATGTTCGCATCCACCAATCTCGTCGTGGAACTCGGAGTCGTCATGCTGGTACTGCTCGGCTGGCAGTTCGCAGCGGCAGAGTTCGTGGGCGGACCGGTGATGATCGTTCTGCTCGCGCTCGCCGGGGGGATGGTGTTCAGCGGACCCGTGGTCACTCGCTCATTGAAGCGGATACGTGGCGAGCAAGGCGAGCACGGCGAGCACCGTGGACACGAGTCGTTCATGGGCGTCAGCGCTGAACGCGAGGCGCAGCTCGAGACGACGTCGATGAGCGAGAAGTTCAAGTCACCCGCGGCCTGGTCCGATGCATCGAGTTACGCGGTGGCCGACGCAACGATGCTCCGCAAGGAGCTAGTCATCGGATACGTGGTCGCCGGCCTCTTGGCCAGCGTCGTTCCCTCGCACGCGTGGAATGCCCTCTTCCTCCATGGTCACGGGTTCTGGACCAGTGCCGAGAACGCACTCGTCGGTCCACTCATCGCGGTGATCAGTTGGGTCTGCTCGATCGGCAACGTCCCACTCGCGGCCGCTCTATGGTCCGGGGGCATCTCATTTGGCGGCGTCGTCGCCTTCATCTTTGCCGACCTGATATCGATGCCCTTGATCTTGATCTACCGCAAACTCTACGGTGGAGCGTTGACGCTTCGCATGGTCGGCTTGTTCTATGTGGTCATGGCCGTGGCCGGTCTGATCACCCAAGGGATCTTCAGCGGCCTGGGCCTGATCCCTTCTCGACGGACCTTCACCATCACCGCGGCCCACTTCTCGTGGAATTACACCACCTATCTCAACATCGTGTTCCTGCTCGGAGCCGTTGGGGTGTGGTGGCTGGCCCGCAATCGATCGCGCTTCGGTGGGGGAAGTGGTTACGCCATCGATCCGGTGTGCGCCATGCAGGTCCGCGTCGCCGATGCACCAGCCCACGCCACCTTCGCCGGTGACGAGTACTACTTCTGTGCCGACCGTTGCCGAGAGAAGTTCGAGGCGAACCCCGAGCGCTACGCGAACGGTGCTACTTCGGATGGTATGGAATCTTCTACAACAAGCGATCTCGACGCCGCGATCGACCCCGTGTGTGGCATGAGCGTAGATCCCAAAACAGCCGCGGCTCATCGCGTGCACGAGGGTCACGACGTGTGGTTCTGCAACGTGGGCTGT
>JABEUR010000092.1 GCA_013044405.1 Acidimicrobiaceae bacterium
ATCGCGCGTCGAACACCTGCGGATGGCGCTGCTCGAGCGGCCCGAAGAGGAGGCGCCGCTGGAATCGTTGCGCTACGTCCTTCACCAATTACACGTTGAGTCGGCCGACGAGTGGCCCCTGCGGATGAGGGTGATTCAGACCAATCCGGTGCTCCTGCCCAAAATGTTCGCCGCCTTCGCGATCTTCGAACGCGCCATGATCGAGGCTGTCGCACAAAGAACTCAGAGTGATCCAATGGTCGACCTGTATCCGGCCCTGGTCACCGCCGTGGCGACCGGCACCTTTCGTGCAGTCATCAGCACGTGGCGAAGTTCTGGAGCAGCGCAGGACTTTGACGAACTCTTCGAATCTGGATTTGAACAGGTGGCCCGAGGTCTCGGCGCGCCGCGACGTGGCGCACGAACCACGACTGCCAAGCCGGCGACTGGCAAGCGAGCGAAGCCGGGGCTGGTGTAATGGTCCTCATTGGTTTACTCGTACGGTTCCTTCGGCGCTACGTGCGCCAGATATCAGTGCTCGTCGTGCTCCTGGTCGGCCAGACGATCGGGAACCTGTACCTGCCCAACTTGAATGCCGACATCATCAATCAGGGAGTCGTGGTCGGGAACCTCCACTACATCTTGCGCACCGGAGAGTGGATGCTCTCGTTGACCCTGTTGATCGGACTGGCGTCCGTGGTGGCGGTGTACTGGGCGTCGCGTGTCGCCATGGGAGCAGGTGCGGACATCCGCCAGGCGGTTTTCACGAGTGTCCAACGTTTCTCGGCGAGAGACATGAACAGTTTTGGCACTGCTTCACTCATCACGCGAAACACCAATGACATCCAGCAGATCCAGATCTTCCTGCAGATGGCGCTCACGATGATGGTCATTGCCCCGATCATGTGCTTCGGCGGAATCGTCATGGCTCTGCACGAGGGGGCACAGCTCTCGACGCTGCTGTTGGTCGCGGTTCCCGTGATGGCGATATTCATCAGCGTCGTCATGGTGAAAGTCATCCCGAAATTTCGATCGATGCAGACGCGCATCGACCGAATCAATGAGGTACTTCGCGAACAGATCACCGGCGTTCGGGTCATCCGGGCCTTCGTTCGTGACGACTTCGAAGCCGACCGATTCGATCACGCCAACGTCAGCCTCACCGATACCGCGCTCAGCGTCAATCGCACCTTCGCGCTCATGATGCCGGCGATGATGGTGATCCTCAACCTCTCGTCGGTCGCGGTGATCTGGTTCGGCGGCCGACTGGTCAGTGAAGGTTCCATGCCCATTGGCAACCTCACGGCATTCCTCACCTACATCTTGCAGATTTTGTTGTCCGTGATGATGGCGGTGATGGTGGCAATCCTCGTTCCGCGCGCCGCCGCGAGCGCAGAACGAGTCATGCAGGTTCTCGAGACCACGCCGGTCATCGAAGACCCGCGAAGTCCGGTGACTCCCCGTGACTTGAATGGTCGGGTCCGCTTCAACGGAGTCTCCTTCTCCTATCCCGGAAGTGAGCGTGCAGTCCTGGAGGGACTGACGTTCACGTTCGAGCCAGGAGCCACCAACGCCATTATCGGTGGCACCGGTAGCGGCAAGACGACGCTGTTGAATCTCATACCGAGGTTCTTCGACACCTCGTCAGGTGTGGTGTCGGTCAACGACGTCGACGTGCGCGATCAGGCGCGCGATGATCTGTGGCATTCTTTGGGCATCGTTCCCCAATCCGCCTACCTCTTCAGCGGAACCGTGGCGTCGAATCTTCGATTCGGGCGAGCCCAGGCATCGAATGAGGAACTCTGGCGCGCACTGAAAGTTGCCCAGGCCAGTGAGTTCGTATCGCAGATGCCGGGCGCACTGGACGCGCCGATCGACCAAGGCGGTACCAACGTCTCGGGCGGCCAACGACAACGATTGGCGATCGCCAGAGCTCTGGTGAAGCGTCCGAACGTCTACTTGTTCGATGACTGCTTCTCGGCGCTCGACGCTGCCACCGACGCCCGGCTGCGCGAAGCGCTCGCGACCGAGACCCAGGGAGCGACGGTCGTCATCGTGGCCCAACGGGTGAGCACCATTATGCACGCTGATCAGATCGTCGTGCTCGACGACGGACGCATTGCAGGGATCGGATCTCACGGCGAGCTTTTGGAGAGCTGTGTCGCCTACCGCGAGATCGTGGTCTCGCAACTCGGAGAGGACGCCGCGCGATGAGTATGGGGATGGGACCCATGCGTGGTGCGGGCGTTCCCGTTCAGAAGAGCAAGAACCTTCGCGGCACGACCCGGCGTCTGGTGGCGCGCCTGGCGCCGGAGCGACTGAAACTGACGATGGCACTGGTGTTGGGGGTGGCGTCAGTTGCCTTCATGGTCTCGGGTCCCCAGATCCTCGGCAACGCCACGAATGTGCTCTTCGATGGCATTGTCGGGGCCAAGTTACCGGTCGGCTCCACCAAGGCCCAAGCGATCCAGCTTTTGCGCGCGCACGGTCAAGGGCAACTGGCGTCGATGATCTCGGGGATGAATCTGGTGCCCGGAGTCGGCGTGGACATCACTCGAATGGGCGAAGTCCTCGGACTAGCAGCCGTGGTCTACGTTGGCGGGGCCGTGTTCAACTATCTCCAGGGGTTCACGATGGCCGGTCTGACCCAACGGGTCATGTTCCAGATGCGCCAAGACGTCGAAGCCAAATTGAGTCGTCTGCCCCTTCGATATTTCGACAGCCACTCTCACGGAGACGTCCTGAGTCGGGTGACCAACGACATCGACAATCTCACCACGACAATTCAACAGGGTTTGAGCCAATTGATCACCTCAATCCTGACGATCGTCGGAGTCATGGGCATGATGTTCTGGATCTCTCCGCTTCTCGCAGCGGTGAGTATCGTCACCATTCCCTTGGCGCTGGTGATTACCATGTTGATCGCCAGGCGTTCTCAGTCGCACTTCGTCGCACAGTGGAAGAAAACTGGGACCCTCAACGGTTTGGTTGAAGAAACCCACACGGGTCACGAATTGGTCCAGGTATTTGGACGCAGTGACTTCGTGGTTGATGAATTCGCCCGTCAGAATCGCTCTCTCTACGAGGCCAGCTTCCGCGCCCAGTTCCTCTCGGGGATCATTCAGCCTTCAATGCAGTTCATCTCGAACATCAATTACGTCTCGATCGCGGTGATCGGTGGGTACCGCGTTGCGGGAGGGCTCCTTTCGCTCGGTGCGGTGACGGCATTCATCCAGTACTCGCGACAATTCACCATGCCGATCACCCAGATCGCCAGTCAGATGAACATGCTCCAGTCGGGTGTGGCTTCAGCTGAACGAGTCTTCGAATTCCTCGACGCCGATGAGGAGGATCTGGAACTGACTCCAGCGTCAGGTCACGAGCCGGTGAGCGGGCGCCCAGGCAGCGTCGAACTCGATCACGTGAGCTTTCGATATGAGCCCGGTGAGCCACTGATCGAGGATTTCAGCTTGAAGGTGGAACCCGGCGAGACGATCGCCATCGTCGGTGCGACCGGGGCGGGAAAGACCACGATCGTGAATCTGCTCGTACGCTTCTACGAGATTGACTCGGGTCGGATCCTCCTCGATGGTATCGATTACCGTGAACTCGGTCGCGACCAGGTTCGTCGCTCGTTCGGCATGGTGCTTCAGGACACGTGGATGTTCTCGGGAACGATTCGTGACAACATCCGTTACGGTCGGCCCGACGCGAGCGATCACGACGTCGTGGCCGCTGCGGAAGAGGCTCACGTTGACAGCTTCGTGCGCACCTTGCCCGAAGGCTACGACACCGTACTCGATGAGGACGCTTCAAATCTTTCTTCGGGCCAAAAGCAACTTCTCACGATCGCCCGCGCCTTTCTCGCCGACCAGAGCATTCTCATTCTCGACGAGGCGACCAGCAATGTTGACACGCGTACTGAGGTCTTGATACAAGAGGCGATGTCCAGGCTTCGAGAGGGTCGAACGAGTTTCGTCATCGCACACCGACTCTCAACGATCCGCGATGCGGACACGATCGTCGTGATGGATCGGGGACGGATCGTCGAGCAGGGGAGCCACGAAGAACTTATGAAGGTGAATGGTGTCTACTTCGCTTTGTACAACAGCCAATTCTCAGGTGCCTCGACGTAAGTGACCCTGCAGAGGGGCTGGCCCACTTGGTTCGTCTCGAGTATTCGAGGTGCCCCATCGGATTGGAATTTCGCTGCATCTCGTTGTGCATGGCCCGCCAGAACCGTGGCTCTCGCGCATCTGAACACCGCGTAATTGGCTGGTGGCGCACTATCCCTGTCAGATCGCCCATTTTGCTGGGTATTGGCGAAGCAGGCGATATTTCCACTGCTTTAGTTGCCATAGTGGGGTGAAATCCCTAAAAGTCAGTTGTTGAATAATTGTGGTTCCCTTGACCTTGGATTGTAGTGGCGGGTCCAAACTCTTTCGAAGTCCCTTTAACCGAACTGCTTATCGGCTGGTCCGACAGCGAATAGAGGAGATCTACGGGTGGCTATCTCACTGAGTAGGAGTGTCCGCGAGACGACGAGCGCACGGCCGCTCTTCGTCGACTCGCTCGGTCAGAAACGATCGGCCCGTCGTCCGATGGATTCAGTGATTTCGTCGGACTATCACTGGCAGGTCGCCATCACCGCAGCGGTCATGGTGACCCTGGTGACGACGATATCGTCCAATCAGCGTGGCCACTACGGAATCTCGGTGATTGGCGCGCTCTATATCGTCGCGGGAACGCTACCGATCGTCCCCATGGTCCGGGCGGCCCGTCGCGGCAATGTGACGGCTCATGCGTGGAGGTTTATGGCTGCTGGCGTGGCCCTCAACACGATCGCCGACATCGTCTACGCCCTTCATGACCAGCGTCCTGGCCGCATTCCCGTCGTAGCACCGAGCGACGTCATTTTCTTGGCGTCGTGCGGTGCATTCATCGTCGGGGTGGTGATGCTCACCCAGACCCGACGCGGTCTGATTGGTGCGAGCGTGCGTCTAGATGGGGTCATTGCCGGTTTGGCGGCGGCCTCTCTCGTCTCGTTCTTCTGGTTCCAGCAACTGGTATCGGTCGGCAACGGCACGGTCCACGCTGTTCTCGATATGGCCTATCCGATCTTCGACCTGTTGATGCTGGTTCTCATTGTCGCAGCCCTCGCACCACACCGGTATCGGCCGGATCGTTCGACGGCCTTTCTCATGGCTGGAGTGTTCTGGTTCGTCATAGGCGACGTCATCCACGTCAGCCAACAGGCCAATCAGCCGTTCTCGTCGTCTACCGGTGCTGATCTCACGTTCGTCGTGGGCATTTGGCTCATGGGACTCTCAGCATCGACCAGGGCCCAACGACGACGCCCCTTCGAGGCGCTGTCGGAGGTAACTTCATTGAGCTACGCGGCCGTCCCGGTCGCGGCGGGGTTCGTTTCAATCCTGGTCGTCTCGGCGTGTACGCGTTGGGATCGGCCGCCCCAAGTGGTGACGCTGGCCCTCGCTGCGCTGGTGCTCGTGCTCGCCCGGATGTGGCTGACCCTGCGTGCCGAGGGTTGTCTAGTTCGATCTTCGAATGAGGACGCCCGCACCGACTCATTGACCGGACTGCCCAACCGGCGTTTCTTGATCGAACAGGTCGAGTCGATGCTGAGTCCGCAAGGGTCGGGCCGCGCCGGGGTCATCCTCATCGACCTCGATGGGTTCAAAGAGGTCAACGATGCGCTCGGCCACGGGGCCGGCGACATCCTGCTTGGGATGGTGGGTGCTCGATTCGTCGAACGACTTGGCGAGCGCGGGACCTTGACGCGCCTGGGCGGTGACGAATTCGCGGCCGTCTGCGACGGTCCCGAAGAGCGACTCGTCGAGATCGCCGGCGAACTTCTCGCCACGACCACTGAACCGTGTCTGCTCGAGGGACTTCGCGTTCGTCTCGGGGCCAGCATCGGCATTGCTCTTGGTGACGCCGGCTCGCACAGCGCCTACGAGCTCTTGCGAGGCGCCGACGTAGCCATGTATGACGCGAAGAAGCACAAGCTGGGCATTTCGGTGTACCGAGCAGCCAGTGATACCAACAGTCGTGAGTCGCTGTCGTTGCTCAATGACCTGCGAGATGCGATCGAGGGCGGCGGAATCTCGCTGCACTTCCAGCCCACCGTCGACGTTCGTTCCGGGCGTATCCGCGGCGTGGAAGCGCTCGCCAGATGGGAACACCCCGTGCACGGCATGATTCATCCAGACGAGTTCATTCCCATGGCCGAACACGCCGGCCTGATCTCTGGCCTGACGGCTTCGATACTTGTCCAGGCCATCGCTGCCGTCTCGGAACTGGACCGCGATGGCCACCATCTCAATGTCAGCGTGAACATCTCACGTCTGGACCTGCTTGATGACGCTTTGCCCGAGCTCATCGAAGAGACGTTGGAGCGATTCGTATTTCCCGCCAAGCGATTGACCATTGAGATTACGGAGTCTTCACTTGACGAAGATCCGATTCGTGCAGCTCGATGCGTTGATCGAATCCGGGCCAAGGGAGTTCGCATCTCCATCGACGACTTCGGTGTCGGCTACTCGTCGCTCTCGCAACTTCTGGGCATTCCCGTTGATGAGCTCAAGGTGGACCGGTCGTTCATGTCGGGACTCGACCGTGATCCGCGCGCGCAGGCGATCGTTCGTTCTGCCGTCCAACTGGGTCGCGCGCTCGGTCTCAGCGTCGTCGCTGAGGGGATCGAAGAGGTGCGGGTCCTCGAGGTGTTGCGCGGATACGGCGTGGACATCGGACAAGGTACGCTTATCTCAAGACCGTTGCCGGCTCGTGAGTTGGCAGTTTTCCTCGGGTCTCGCAGTGACGCCGAGAGCGCCTTGACCCAACGTGCGGTGCTCGTAGGACTTTGAACATCGAGTCGCCAACGCCCGTGCTCTGGGCCGCAGATCGAGACCGGAGTGCGACGCAATTTGTGGGTCCTTCACGAGGCGAGCACTCAAGACTCACGGGGTCTTTCGTCGATGGCCCGTAAGGGCGCTGGCGTACCTCTAAACTCGCCATCGTGTCGAATTCGGATTCTCCCAAGGCGCCCGTCGCCAATCAAGCTCGACTCGAGGCGCTGGGCCGGGCCGTCGAGGGTCGCCGTGGACGTCCACCCAAAGCAAAGCGCGCCAAGCGCGCCAAGCGATCGAAGCTCAAGATCGGCCTGATCAGCGTGGCGAGTCTGCTCGTCGTAGTCCTCGTCGCAATCGCCGCGGACTACTACTACATCAACGGTCTGGTCCATCGAGTGAACGTGAAGAACGAGTCGGTCACGTACAACAACACCGAGAACATCCTGCTGGTGGGTTCGACGACCCGTTGTGGCCTGACGACCCAGAACCCCGCCTACGGCCTCTGCTCCGCGGGCGTCACCGGGGTTAACAGCGACGTGGTGATGATCTTGCACCTGAACCTCACGACTCGTCAGATCTCGATCCTCTCGATCCCGCGCGACCTGTTCGTCCCCAATGCGCGTATCACCGGGGCGAACAAGATCGACGCCGCGCTCTACAACGGACCTTCCCAGCTCGTTGCAGCGATCCAGGAGGACTTCGGAATTCCGATCAACCACTACGTCGAGCTCAACTTCGACACCTTCGCGTCCGTGGTCAACGTGCTCGGGGGGATCAACATGTATTTCCCCATGGAGATCTTCGACGCGTACTCGGGGCTGAATATCCGCCACCCCGGTTGCATCCATCTCAACGGCATCGAAGCCCTCCAGGTCGTTCGTGCTCGTCACCTGCAGGTTCGCATGAAGGGCGATAGCCAGATTCACTCGACCTGGCCCCAAGAAGCCCTTTCGGACCTGGCGAGGATTCGTCGTGACCACGAGTTCCTAAAGGTCCTCGGCACGGCAGTGAAGGCCAAGGGGATCTCCAATCCCATCACCGATCAGCGTCTCGCCACCTCTATCGCCCCATATCTCACGGTCGACTCGGCCTTCTCGACGACCGACATGCTCTCACTCGGTGAGCACTTCGCGAACGTCTCGATCGGTAGCGTGCCAGAACTGACGGTGCCGGTGGTCCTGCTCCAGAGCGGACCGTACATCTATCAGGGCTATTCGTACGGCGACGTCGAGTTCCCGATCGAACCGGGTATTGACACCACCATTCACCGTTTCCTCAATCTGGGCTCGTCAATCAACACGATGACGGGGCGCGCCCTGCCCAAGGCGAACACGGTGAGCGTCTCGGTGGTCAATGGAACGGGGGTAGCGAACCAGGCGGCGAGCGTGGCGGCGGGTCTGCGTGCGCACGGCCTGCGCGTCACCAGCGAGACCAACGCGACTCCGGTGGGCATCCAGTCTGAGACGGTGGTCTATCACGCGAACAACACACCGGCCTCGCTGGGCGCGGCGCAAACCGTTTTGCGCAATATTTCCGGGCCAGCCGTCATGGCTCTTGGGCCGACGGTCGGTGGAGCTCAGGTGACGGTGCTCACCGGTTCGGACATCACCGTTGTGGCCGTGCCACCAAAGTCCACGACGACGACGCTCAAGACTAAGAAGGGTGGGCCGACGACGACCACGAGTGTTCTCCCCACGACTACCATCCATGACCCGAGTCTCTCGAGCCCGACGCCGGTGACCCAGGCGCTTCAGCCTTGGGACCCTCGCTCGTGCGGACCGAATAACACTCCAGGTCCGTGATGAACTCGAGTGCAATATCGAATTAGTGCCGTCGCCGGTGCCGTGGATTGGCGAGCACTGAAGGGCTCCATCCACCATCTCGCGCGTTGACGTTGGTACCGGGTTCGACGATCTCGTCGATTCGATCGAGCAGCGCGTCTTCGAGATGAATCTCTGGCGCCGATAGCTGGGACTCGAGTTGTTCCATGGTTCGCGGACCGATGATGACCGAACTGATGGCCGGGTGCACGAGGACGAAAGCGAGAGCCAGCTCAATGAGCGTCAGACCGGCCTCGCTCGCCAGTGCGTCCAACTGGTCGACCACCGCTAACTTCTGTTTATTTTGGGGAGTCGTCACGTCGTAGCGCTCCGGAAGTCGCTTCGAACGTGAACTGGTGTTCTCCTTGGCGCGTCCGAAGCGCCCCGACAACCAACCACCCGCGAGCGGACTCCAGGGGATGACGCCCATGGCGTACTTCTGTGCGGTCGGTAAGACGTCACGCTCGATCCCACGCACGAGTAGTGAATAGGGCGGCTGTTCGGTGACGAAGCGCTGGTGGCCCCGGCGTTCGGCGACCCACTGGGCCTCGACGATCTGCTCGGCGGGAAAGGTGGAGCTCCCGATGTAGCGAACCTTGCCGGCGCGCACCAGATCGCTTAACGCGCCAAGAGTCTCGTCGATGTCGGTACTCTCATCTGGTCGGTGGATTTGATAGAGGTCGATGTAATCGGTGCCCAGGCGGCGCAGACTGTTCTCGCATTCGGCGATTATCCAGCGTCTCGAGTTACCCTGCTCGTTGGGATCGTCACTCATCGGTGCGTGGACCTTGGTGGCCAGTACCACCTTGGAGCGCTCTTTGCCAGCGAGAGCCTTGCCCACGATGATCTCGGATTCACCGCGCGAATACACGTCAGCGGTATCGATGAAGTTGATCCCCGCATCTAAGGCGGCGTGGATGATCCGGATGGAGTCGTCGTGGTCGCGATTGCCGAACTCTCCAAACATCATGGTCCCCAGACACAGTGGACTGACTTTGACACCGGTGCGAGCGAGCGAATGTAGTCTCATGCATTCACGATAGGTGACATGGTGAGGAGCTCAACGACCTTCGGTCGCGGCGTCAGTGCGTCCAAGGCGCAGGTCCCTCGACCAGGCATCCTGTGCTCACCGGGCTGGACGGCCACGCGTTGATTCAAAAGAAATTCCGATTCACAGACTTTTCAATGGTGCAGCCGAGTTGTTTCACAGTCTGACCCCGTAGGTTCGAAGTTATTGGAAGTGCTCACTGTTGCGGTGAATGACACCGATGGCAATGTCGCACTATGACAAGGAGTGGCCATCTCATGGGCATCAACTACCTTCGCTTACCAGTTCGCACCGCCAAGCCCCGGTTGTCCGGAGTGACGATGGTGATCGACAACGGGTTGCCCAGTGCCTACTTCGCCGATGTCATATCCAGTCATGGAGACCACGTCGACTTCGTCAAGTTCGGGTGGGGAACGTCAGTGGTGTCCAAGGAGATCAAGGGCAAGATCGAAGCAGTGCGACGAGAGGGCGTGGAGTTCTACTTCGGCGGTTCACTCTTTGAGAAGTACATTGTCCAAGATCGGTTCGACGAATTTCGTTGGATGTGTCAGGAGTATGGCTGCAATTACGTCGAGGTGTCCAACGGCACCATCTCTCTGGAAGACTCGAAGAAGGCGCAGTACGTCGCCGAACTGAGCAAGGACTTCAGGGTCATCTCCGAAGTTGGCTCAAAGCTCCAGATGAAGTCCGAGAACATGGCACCGTCGAAGTGGATCGGTTACATCTCCGAGGACTTGGCCGCTGGCGCGGTGCTCGTCACCCTCGAGACTCGCGAGAGCGGTCACGGGGGTATGTGTCGGCCCAATGGTGAACTACGTTTTGGTCTGGTCGAGGAGATCCTCGACAGCGGATTCGACACTGACCTCCTGCTCTTCGAAGCGCCGTCGATGGCCCTGCAGAGCTATTTCGTCAAGCGCATCGGTCCGAACGTCAATCTCGGTAACATCCAAGCCACCGATATTGTTGGCTTGGAGACGATTCGTTTGGGCCTACGCAGTGAGACACTGGTGAGTTTCGAGCCTGACGAAGTGCGACGCCTTCACCTCGACCAGTAGGGACGGACACTCCATGGGTGAACTCCCATCGAATCGCGGGTGCCACGACTTGATCTGATCAGTTGCGTGGCGTTGTCAAGCGCCAGGTGCTGCAGTTGGTGACGTTGTCCCATTCCAGGCCGGCCATGGTCCGTCCTTCGACGTAGGCGCGGATGGCCCGGATGGTCCCACCGTGGGTGATGATGAGTATTCGACGTCCGGCCCAGGCGGTCGTGATTCGCTCGACGAATCCTGAACAACGGCCGAAGAGTTCGTCGAGGGACTCTCCACCGGGCGCATGGGCATTGGCGTCCACGACCCACCCTTTTGCGATGCCCGAGAACGACGTCGTGAGCTCATCTAACGAAACGCCCTCCATGTCTCCGAAGTTGCGTTCGCGCAGGTCAACGGACTCCTCGGCGCTCAAGCCCAACTCGCGAGCGATGATCGACGCGGTGTGACTGGCCCGAGTGAGGTCGCTCGTGTACAACGCGTCAAAGGTCTCGTTGCGTAGAGAGCCGGCCACGTCGTAGGCCTGTTTCATGCCCAGCGGCGTCAACGTGGCGTCGTCTCGTTGACCCTGAACTCGGCGTGAATCGTTCCACGTACTCTGACCGTGACGAATCAGCACGAGGTGCGTCGCTGTCGGCTCGGGTTCTCCCACATCATGAGCGTAGTGAGTCGCCACGCGTCGCGGGCTCGCCGGGAAGTGCCCGGCGTCAGTTGTAGCCGTTGTAGAAACCGCGAGACGTGCCGTGATGATCAACCGCTTCGCCGAGATCTGCGAGGAACTCATCGACGTAGCGCTCGTGCAGGGGAGCGATCATCATCTGGACGCCGTTAGGGCGGTGGACTCGGTTGAGGTGCCATCCGCGATCGTCCATGACGTCGGCGATCGCGAAGATGTCGTTGGTCGTGGACGTGAAGGCGATCAGGGGACCAATGGGATCGCCAATGATCTCGAGGCCACTCAATGCGGTGATGCCGTTCTTGAATCGATCCGTCGTGGAAAGCAGGTCTCGCATGATCTCGGTGTACCCGTCGAGCCCTAAGTAGTTCATGAGGGACCACGCTGAGGCGACCGGTGCCGCGGCTCGAGCACCAGCGACCGAAGCGTTGCGATATCGTCCCGGCGGCCACACGTCATAGTCGAAGATTTGGTGGTCGAGCCAACTTCGATCGCGATAGACCACCACCGAAGCACCCTTGGTGACGTAGCCGTATTTATGGATGTCGCACGACATCTGGGTGACGCCCGGGAGACGAAAGTCGTATGGGGGGACCTCGATACCCAACCGCTCCATGAAGGGCAGGACGAACGATCCAATGCAGGTGTCGGAGTGGAATGGGATCGAACGGTCCAGGGCCAACTGCGAAAGCTCCTCGATGGGGTCCATGATGCCGTAGGGGAAGTTGTAGGCCGAACCAACGACCAGGACCGTGTTTTGGTCAACCGCCGCAGCCAATGCTTCGACGTCGGCGCTGAAGTCCGATGCCAGGGATGTGTGTCGCGCTTCGAGGCCGGTATAGAAAGCTGCCTTCGCGAAGGCGGGATGGGCCGATGACGGAAAGACGATGTTGCCGTGTTCGATACCACGCTCAACTCGGGCCCGCTCTCGGCTGACCAACACCGAAAGAAGGATCGACTCCGTTCCGCCCGAGGAGAATCCGGCTCCGGCATTGGCAGGAGCACTGACCAGTGAAGCCACCATGTCCAGGACGTCACGCTGCATCGAGCCCAAACTGGGAAAGCGCAGTGGATTGAGCGCGTTCTCGTAGAGGTAGGCGTTGTTGGCTTCGGCGAGCACGGTGTCGACGTCACTTCGTCCGGTCGGGTAGACCAGATTGAAGGTGCGTCCATGCTGCCAGTCCGCGTCCGAAGTCTTGCGTTCGAACAGTTCTTGGAAGACCTCGGCAGCTCGTCTCCCTCGTTCGGGCAGTGCAAGTCGTTCTGCCAATACTTCAGTCTCCAATTGTTCGGTCATGAGATGACCCCTTCCGTGACGAGCACCGTTGGCGCGATGCGACACACCGCCCTCACCGTATCCAAACTACATTTTGTGGCGCTTCGCCCCGCAAGGACCCGCGGGCGCGTGCCGGGAAGATCCATTGCGAGCAAGCACTCAGGTTCTTAGTGAGGTCATTTTCCTATATCGAGAGGAACTCGACACCCGCCATGCCACTGCCCAGACTCTGGTAGAGAAGCGGCGCGCACCACACGGAGGCCAAAATGTCGCCAGTCGGCGAGATCTCGATTGGTTAGTAGACACTGCGCGCGGGGAAACTAAACGCCGAGGCTGGAACGAGCTGCACGTTGGAACACCGAGAACGGCAGCAAGCGCTTGGCCACCAGACCGATCCGCTCATCCACCTTGCCCACCGAGACTCGAATTGGCGGCTTGGCGATCGAGAGCACGTTCTCCACCGATTGAGCAACCGATCGAGGGTCGGCACCGTGTTCTTCGTCGTGGGCCATCTGCGAGATTGCCCTATCTCGGGCCTTGGCGTAGACGTCGGGTTGGGGACCATTGATCATTCGTCGACTCTGGGTGAACGCGGTCTTAAAGTTGCCGGGCTCAATGAGCGTTACTTTCACGCCGTGGGGCGCGACCTCGTAGGACAGTGCCTCGGCGTAGCCTTCCAGCGCGAACTTGCTCGCGCTGTAGAAGGCCTGGAACGGGAGGGCGATCAGTCCGCCGATCGAGCTGATGAAGACGAGGCGCCCACCAGCGTTGCTACGAAAGATCGGAATCGCCGCGTTAGCGACTCGGACCGCGCCCCAGAAGTTGGTCTCCAACTGGGCTTTGCCAGCCTCAATTGAAGTCTGCTCGGCTGCTCCGGCGAGCCCCCATCCGGCACAGTGCAGCACGGCGTCAAGGCGACCGTACTCCTCGTAGGTGGCATCGATCGCCGATTTCACGGAGGCGTCGTCGTCGACGTCGACCCGACGGTGCTGCCACGCAACGCCGGTGACCTCACGGCGGCTTGCACCGATCACCTGCCAGCCAGAACGCTCTAATTGGTCAGCGCTCGCTCGGCCTATGCCCGTCGAGGCGCCAGTAATGAAGATCACTCTCTTGTCCATATCGCCAACTCTTGCTCACTTGAGCAGCCTGGTCAAAACCGCGATTCCCTGAACCCGTGGGGGTGTTGTCATTGGATTTGTACCTGACCCCGGTGATCTCTGTGACAGGGAGATGCAAAGATAGTCGTGTGGCGAAGAAATTCCAGCGGGTACCTGAGCTGATCTTGGGCTTCGATACAGAGACCACCGGCCTCAGCGTCACCAGTGAACGTGCAATCTCGTACGGGTTTTGTGCTTATCGGTTCGGGTCACCGGTTTGGTCTGAACAGTTCTTCGTCATTCCAGACTGTCCGATCGCCCCAGCCGCCCAGCGAGTCCACGGACTCTCGTTAGCTGACATCGAGTCCAAACGAGGTTCGAGTGCTGTTTACAACGTTGAAGGTGGACTCCAACGCGCGATCTCGATACTTCGTGATTACCACGAAATGGGCGCTTACGTTCTCGGAGCAAACGTGGTTCGTTTTGACTTGGAGATGTTGCGACGCAGTTCGATATCAGTACTGGGTGAGTCCCTCGACGATGACTACTTCGACCTTTCACTGTTGCGAATCATCGACATCGTCGAACACGATCTGCTCATCGAACCGAGTCGAGAAGTCCGTCCCCGTCGTGGACAGGACTACCTGTGCCGCCATTACGGCGTTGCGCCCGGAGGTCACGATGCGCTGAATGATGCTCGCTCGGCAGTCGAAGTCTTCCTCGAACAGGTGGTCCATAACAATGCCGGTCAAGCATCACTTGATCTGGTAAGTGACTACTCGGAAGCCTCGAAATAGGCAGAACTGCCATTAATGCCTGGCTGGTGCGAGCGTGCCAAGTGGTAG
>JABEUR010000093.1 GCA_013044405.1 Acidimicrobiaceae bacterium
ATTTGGGGTTCGGTGACGGGAACTGTGGAGATTCCGAGTCAGCCTTTGGCCCTGCATATTCAGCAACAAACTTGGTGTTCTTCGGGTTGGGCTTGCCCCACGTCTCCACAATCCACCCTGGTCGACTGGGTGGCTGAATATGCACCACTGGCTCATCAATCTCTGACCATCGGTCCGTTCAGAGTCGGATCTTCCAAGATTACGAGTTCCCTGCATGGTCAGGTCGCCTCACTCGCTCGCCAGATCAAATTGGAGGGGGACCCGGTCGTGAAATTGGTTGGATACAGCGACTCCTCGCCCCAAAAGGCACGAGCGAGGAATTTAGGGCTCTCTCGAGTTATCGCGGTGGCTTCGCTCCTTCGCAAACAATTGGTGAACCTGCACGCCTTAGGTATCAGGATCTCGGTGACCTCCATGAGCGCACTTACCAACGTCGGCGCTGTGTTGCAGGGCCCGTCGTCACCGTCGTACGGCGACGTGATCGCGTCTCTCAATTGACGATCTCCACCTCATGGGTTGGGAGAGTTCACCCTCGCTCTACCTACCTCGTGGAGCCGCTTACGTTGCGGCATTGCAAAAGCGACGGGCGATGAGGTTTAAGGGTCAAGGACTGAGTGAGGAACTTTGACCAAAAGCCGGTCGTCGCGCTCCAGAGATGACTCTAAAGTATGGACTATGGTCGACGAAGCCCCACGAGTTCTCGAGATTGATCAGTACTTTCTCGTGTACCAACCAGAGTTCGATCTGCATTCGAATGCCTTTGTCGGAGTCGAGGCACTGATCAGGTGGCGCGACCCCAGCCGTGGAGTGGTCAGCCCCGATGAGTTCCTACCCTCGCTTGAGGAATCCGGCGAGATCGTGCCGGTTGGCCGATGGGCGCTGCAGACTGCGTGCTTCCAAGGCGCGGAGTGGCATGACAAGGGTTACCGATTCTCGGTGTCGGTGAATGTCTCGGCGCGACAGTTCGATCGAATTGAGTTTCTCGAAGAAGTGGAGCAGTCACTGGAGGCCAGCCGGTTTTCACCAACGCATCTCGTCCTAGAGTTCTCTCAATCTGCCCTTGACTCACCTCTGGGTGAGGAGCGCTTTGAGGTACTACGGTCTCTGGGAGTTCGCATCGCGATCGACGATATCGAACTCGACCGTGCAGATATTTCGGTGTTGGTGAGATCACCGATCGACATCGTCAAGTTGGATCGTCGATTCATCGCGACCGTGACCGACTCCACCGCCGCGGAGTTGGTGCACTCGTTGGTTCGCCAAGCCAAGGAGCATTCGATACAAGTGGTTGCGTCAGGGATAGAAGATGAGTCACAGCGCGACCTGCTGAAGTTGGAGAATGTTGGGATAGGGCAGGGTTTCCACTTTTCCGCGCCGCGCGAAGCTCCGGAGATCGACCAACTACTCCTGGATTTTTCAATCTTCTCGGGCAAGCCGATCTGAGGTCGATGGTGTCCTTCAAACTTGAGTCTCAGCGAGATCCTGATTGGACTGCACTGAGTTGTTTGGTCGAACTAGGCAGTGAGAACCGCTCATGACACCCGAGAAGAGCAACGCGGTTGAGGCTGAACGACTCGTTCGCGCGTGGAATCTGACCAATCAGGTGGCTCAGGTCCTCAAGTCGAAGCAATTGGATGGTCGAATATCGAGAACGGATATTGCCTGGCTGGTTGACCAGGTCTTGGATTTGGCGGTACCTGAATTCTGTGACTGGTGCGCGATTGACTCCTTTGAGTTCGACGGACAGTTACATCGCTTTGGCTTTCGCCACGTCAGTTGCCTTGGTGAACCGCAGAATCACCACGAACTTTGTGAGGTGCCTCCAGTCCATGACAATGAGGTGAGTCGAGAACGAACGTCGCGCGCGGTGATGACCAGGACGACCCAGATCATCGGAAACCAATCGGGCGACGTCGTGTCGGGTGTGGTGGTGCCGATTGTCGTGGATGATGAACCTTGGGGCAGCCTGACATTCGCGAGCGATTCTGCGAAGACGAACCTTGGCACGGTTGCGGTGGACGCAGCGCAGTTGGTTGCGACGGGATTGAAAAACGTCTTGGAGCGATCAAGTCTGATGGCAGCTCATCGAGATGCGGTTCGTCAATCCCAGCGCATCGCTCGTCAGTTGCATCAGCTCATTGCGGCGTCGATCATGGTGACCGGAATGAGGACCGAGATTGAGATTCTGCGGAACATCGCGGCCAGCTCGCGGAGTGTTTTCGACGCGGACACGGCAATTGTTTCGTTGACCGAAGGGGCGTCTGCTCCACTCAGCGGCGTCGCTCGTCGGGGCCGAGTAGCCACCTGTGACGCCCCGAGCGCTGAACTGCTTGTCGAGACTCCGTTGCTACGCATTGGTGAGAACGAGCCCTGGATCGATGGCGAGTGGTTAGTCGCGCCGATCCTGGTGCGAAGAGACTGGACTCGTGGAATCATCGCGATCCGGCGTTCTGATCAATTGGAGTTCGGACCGGAGGACCGCGAAGTCCTCACGCTGCTAGCTCAGATGGCCTCAGGGGCAGTCGCTTCTTCCGAACTCGGTCGAACTATTGAAGCAAGCGAGGAGCGACTTCGAATCCTGTTCGAGACTGCTCCGATTGGAATTGTCGAGGTCGATTATCGTGGCCGGGCGCGATTCTGGAACGACTCTGCGAGCCGGGTCTTGTCATGGGAGCGCTACCGCGATTCGAGAAGTGACCCGGGACCCGCCTTCCCCGAGGTCTTCTCGTTGGAATTGGCTGAGATGTGGAGCGAAGTGCGGACCGAGCGCGGGTTGGTCAACCGCGAGCTTCTGGGGGTGGACGGCACCGGTCGAGCGCAAATTCTCAATGTGACTGCAGTGGCGTTGCCCGCATCGCGCGGAAGCGAAGTCGGAGTATTGACCTTGGTCGATGACGTGACGAATCACCGGGAGCTAAAGGCTGAGGTTCGTCACGCGCAGTCGATGGAGATGCGTGGGCAAGTGGCCAGTCGAATTGCCCACGACTTCAATAATCTTTTGACCTTGATATCGGGCTATGCAGAGATCATGGCGCGCGAGCTCGAGTTCGACGATCGAGCTTCCCAGATGGCCATGGAGATTCAGGCTACGGCTTCTCGTGCATCGTTGCTGACTGGCCAACTTCAGACCATTGGCAGGACCAAGGCGACGCATCCGATAGTTTTTGATCCAGTTTCGGCAATACAATCAAACGCCGAAGTTCTGGAACGAATACTGGGAGATGATGTTGAGCTGATTTGGCAGTTCGATGATCATATGGGCAATATCCACGCGGATCCGGACCAGTTCGAACAGATGATTCTCAACCTGTCCATCAATGCTCGAGACGCTATGCCCCAAGGGGGTGAATTGAGCTTCTCGGTTGAGGTGGTGCAGGTGAGTGATACACAAGCCTCCTCTCTGGGTGTTCTAGAAGGAACCTACTTGAAGGTATCGGTTACTGATACCGGAGTCGGGATGGATGAAGGCACTGTGGCGAACTGTTTCGAGCCCCTCTTCACGACGAAGAGTCCCTTCAAAGGGACGGGGATGGGTTTGGCGTCGGCTCGTCGTCTGATGCAAGAGAGTGGCGGAGCAATCACGTGTCGGTCAGACGTTGGTCTTGGCACCACCTTTGAGATGATCTTCCCCCGAGTGCTTGACGCCGCCAAAGTCGTCGAGCACGCGGTCGAGATGCCACAAGGTGATGGCCAATCATTGGTTCTGGTAGTCGAGGACGACCTAGGTCTACGACGTTTGATCAGTCAAGTCCTCCTACGCAATGGTTTTCGAGTCGTGGAGGCAGCGTCGGGTGAAGACGCACTCTCCTTGGCCAGCGAGTCGTCCGATTCCGTTGAACTTCTCGTCAGCGACGTGATACTGGGAGGGATCTCCGGACGAGATCTAGCTGGTCGACTCCAGTCGGAGCGACCCAATTTGAAGGTTCTGCTTGTGTCAGGAACTGAAAACTCGTCGATAGTCGATGGCTTGTTGCCAGGATCGAGTTCGTTTCTCAGTAAGCCCTTCAAGCCCAGTGAGTTGATCGATCGTGTCCACCAAGTCTTGTCCACGAGGATCGGTTACGACGTAACTAAGGGCTAGCCGGCTTCGAAACGGTATCCTACCCCTCGAACGGTGGTGATCCAACGGGGCTTGTCCGGAACCGCCTCAAGCTTTGCCCGCAGTCGGCGGATATGCTCGGTGACGGTAGCGTCGTCTTGCCATTCAACCGAAGACTCCCAGACGTGTTCGAGCAACTGCGTGCGAGAAAACACTTGACGAGGAGAGCGCGCGAGGAATGCCAACAGCGCGAACTCCTTCGAAGTGAGCTCGACCAAGACGCCATTGAGGTGCACCTCGTGAGTATTCTCGTTGATCAGCAGTCCACCGAAGTTCAGCGTGGGTTGATCGATGTGGTGCTGGGCCATGTTGGCCCCGGCACGACGAAGGACGGTCTCGATGCGGGCAGAGACTTCAAGAAGCGAAAAAGGTTTGACGATGTAGTCATCGGCGCCGAGTTTCAAACCAGCGATTCTCTCAGATTCCAGTCCTCTGCCAGTGAGAAAAATCGTTGGCACATCGCTCAACAGGCGGATTTCACGAAGGACGTCACGACCGTCTTCGGTACCTAGGACGATATCGAGCACTATCAAATCTGGTTCGAACGTTGACATCAAGTCGAGCACTTTGTTGCCATCGCTCGCCACTGCCACGTCGAAACCCTCGCTGGCGAGATGCGTCTCAAGTAGTTTGGCCAGTTCCGCGTCGTCATCGACCACCAGAATCTTGTTCATGATGGTGACCTCAGACTCATCTCGTGCAATGACTGGCGGGGACCCCCAAGACCGCGGCACCACCCAGCACGGTTCCAGCCCTTGAGAGTGGAAAATGGTCGCACGGTTGACACGGTGCCATTCTAGGGAGCCATTGCAACACCATGATGGTTTACTCGCTCGAGCAAGGCAACCGGGCGATTGAGGCGCCCAGCTCTGGCGTGATCCGATGTTCAATTGTGAGCCGATTCGACTTGCTCATCGATCCATCGCCGACGTGGCAAGAACGCTTCACTTTAGGTGTCGCTAGGTAGCCTTGCGTTGATCGAGAGCTCGCGCGTGGCGTTTCAGCCCGAGAATCCAGTTTTCGAGCGTCGTCCATAAAACCGGCACTTTGGCGAGTGGGCGAATGTTCGTCTCTTTCTTACGCTGCTGGTATGAAGTAGGGATCAACCATCCCATAGGCTCTTCAGATGTACTTTTTGGCTCCGAATCGTTTCCGACTAGGCGTCACTGCCCTAGCCGCGCTGGCGCTGGTCGCCACCACGCCCATCTCTGCTGAGGCTGCTCAGTCAAAGTCCACGGTCGCCACGGTGCTCAGTGCGGCGAAGGCGGCGATCGCTAAAGAGAAGAGTGTTCGTGTGGTGGTGGCATCATCATCTGGCTCGGTAAGGAGCACGGTGGTCGTTGATATAGGCACTAATTCGGGCATCGAAAAGATCACCACTGGATCGGAATCAGTGACGATCCGGGTCAATTCGAAGTTTGCCTACCTCAATGGCAATGCAAGCGGCCTTATCAAGATGATGGGATTGACGTCGCGCCAGCAGAAGCGCGTGGGCTCGCAGTACATCTCCATGGCCGCGGGGACTACTCCCTACATGAACTTCAAGTCCAACCTCACCTTTGGGATCTTGTCGGCGGTCCTCCCTTCCCTGGCCGGTACGACATTGTCGTACGGGACCGGGGCCAATTCCAAGAACTACCAACTCAACTGGTCTTCCAAAGCGGTTGGAACGAATCCGGCGACCAAGAGTCGTCTCGTCATATCGTCAGGGCAAAAGCGACTTCCGGTAGTTGAGTACATCGCCAGTTCAACTGGTCGTGGTACGACGACTTTCTCAAAATGGGGAGAGCGTATCAACATTAAGAAGCCGGGTACGACGATTATTTACACGAAGGCCCTCGCCAAATAGCTCGTCGCGCCAATACAAAGTGCCTCGCCATTGGGCGAGGCACTTTGTATAAAACGATGCTTGGGCGACTTGGTCAAAGGGACTTGGTCAACTCGGTGGCTGCGGATGCGACTCTCTTAGTGCTCGCGATGTGAACGGCCGCCATG
>JABEUR010000094.1 GCA_013044405.1 Acidimicrobiaceae bacterium
CGCATCGAGCCTCGACGCGGACAGGTCGACTGGGCGGCACTCGAGCGATACGCGCGAGTCGTACGACACGCGCGCGCGCTCGGCCTTGGCGTCACCGTGGTCCTGTTCGATGCCGCGTGGCCGTCCTGGCTCGGGTTGGAGGCGTGGTTGATGCCCTGGACCGTTCCCTACGTACTCGCACACGCGCGACGTGTGGGTGAGAAGGTCGCCAACGACGTCACCGGAATGGTTGTCTTCGCCGATCCGCAACGCCTGAGCGAGGGTGGGTTCGTGCGCGCGCAGTGCCCGCCGTGGCGCCGTGGCGCACTCGAGGACGCGCGCTACGCCCGTCGTCAGATTGCGGGCGTGGAGGATGAACTGTCACGCGACCCCGTGCTCGGTCCCTTGCTCGTTCGCTCGAGCCGCGAAATCTCACTCGATCTCACGCCGGGCGAGATCTCCGCACTTCGAGATCGATCGGCTCACGTTGACGAGGTGTACGTGCGGTCCTTGGTGCGCGGTTGTGGGCCAACCGCGGTCGCCCGCGGACTGCTCGAGCGAGACGGCGCCGGGTGGCGCATCGCGCTGAGCGACGAACTACTCGAAGTCCTTCGGTAGTTCTTGGTCCGGGTGCTCGGCGATCCAGCGGGTGTCTTCGACCTGATCCAGGTGTTTTCGGCGAAAGTGCAGGGCGAATACGGCGCCGACGAGCAGCACCAGGACCGCGATGCCGGCCCAGCTGGAGTACTTCTCGATCTTGGTGAGCGCACCACCAGCGAAGTAGCCGAGCAAGCTGTAACCGACCCCCCAGATGATCCCGCCCAGCGCATTGGCGAGCAGGAACCGCCGATAGTGCATCTTGCTCATGCCCGCCAGCCCGGGCATCACCGCGCGCAAGAACGCGGTGAAGCGTCCGATGAAGACGTAGAGGGGTCCGCGTCGGCGAAGTCCTTCGAGCGCGCGTTCGAGTGCGACGCGGCGATGGCGGATAATGGGCAGGGTCATCAGTCGTTCTCCGTAGCGGTGACCGACGGCGTAACCCACGGAGTCACCCACGATGGCCGCTACCACGACGAGCAGGCAGAGTAGCTCGATGTTGATGTGACCTCGACTGGCGACCACGCCAGCCACGAGCACCGCCGTCTCGCCCGGCAAGACAAAGCCGATGAACAACGCCGCCTCACCAAAGACCAGGAGCGCGACCATGGCGAAGACCAGGCTGCCGGGCAGGTGTTGAATCTTGTCAAGGATGTACGAGACGATCGAGGCGTTGATCACCGTCCCATTGTGGTTGATGAATCGACGTAAGAATTTCATAAGAGCGTCCCGGTCCAAATCTGGCGTGCTAAAGCCTGTGGCACCATGGTGGAATGTCCGCCAGCTCCTCTCGAGCAGTGCGCCCATCACTGCCTGGTGAGCGGCGCCCGGCCTTCGGCGCGCCCGTTCGCGCCGGGGCCCTGAGTGAGTGGGCGCTCGTGCCACTGCGGCTCTTTCTCGGTGTCACGTTCGTCTACGCCGGACTGCAGAAACTGGCCAATCCGAACTTCTTCAACCCCCAGAGTCCAAGTTCGATCAAAGCGCAGTTGATCGCTTCGGCTCGGGTGAGCCCGATCCACTTCTTGACCGCTCACCTCGTTGGACTGGCGACGGGGATCGGCATCTTCATCGCCTTGGCGGAGTTAGCCATTGGTCTAGGAACCCTGCTCGGTCTGTGGACGCGTATCGCGGCGATCGGTGGCGCCGTATTGTCGTTCAGCCTTTTTCTCACCGTGAGCTTTCACGCGGCACCCTTCTACACCGGAGCCGACATCGTCTTCACCTTCGCCTGGCTGCCCTTCGTCATCTCCAACAGCGCTCGGCGCTGGTCGCTCGATGGGCTGGTCGCTCGCCGGGTCGCTCGTGAGCACCACAGCGCACTGCCCGACGTGGTGGCGATCCCCTTCGCGACGGTGCAGGGTCTTTGCGGGCACTTCAGTGCTGGCACGTGCGACGCGCGCCAGGGGCTCGCCTGTGACGCGGCGCTTTGTCCAGTCTTGAAGGGACCACTGGCGCCGATTGCCACGCGCGTCGAACTCGACTCGCTCAATCGCCGAACGGTGGTGCTCGCCACCATCGCCACCGTTGGAGTCGGGACCTGCGCATTGATCGCTGCGGGAGCGACGGCCGCAGCGGGTCGCTTGATCGGTGGCGCCCCCAAGCCCACGAACGGCACGAACCAACTCCTGGGTCAGGGACCGACCACCACCACCACACCCTCATCGGGGACCAAGACGACGGGTGTCCTGCTCGGCCCGGCGAAGGACGTCCCGACCGGGCAGGCGGCGACGTTCACCATCCCTTCCTCGGGAGATCCGGGCATAGTCCTGCACCCCGGTGCTGGTCAGTTTCTCGGATATGACGCGGTGTGTCCTCATGCGGGATGCCAGGTGAGCTACTTCGCCGCCAGCGATCTGCTGGTCTGTCCCTGTCACGGCTCTCAATTCGAGGCGAGTACGGGTGCCGTGCTCGCCGGTCCCGCTCCTCGAGGACTAACTCCTCTGAAGATCGCCGAAGGGTCCGACGGTAACCTCTACTTGCAATGAGTGAAGATCGCCGTAGGGTCCTCGTGATCGAGGACGACCAGGACCTGTCTCGAGCGGTCGCCGATCTCCTCGTCGACGAGGGCTTCGACGTCGTGCAACGCTTTGACGGCGAGAGTGGATTCGGCGAAGCTCTCAACGGCGACTACCAGATCATCGTGCTCGACATCATGCTGCCCAGACGCAACGGCTTCAGCGTGTGCCAAGATTTGCGAAGCGCCGGCGTCGAGACACCGCTGTTGATGCTGACCGCCAAGGAGGGTGAGCTCGACGAGGTCGAGGGTCTCGAGGTCGGCGCCGACGACTTCTTGCACAAACCCTTCGAACGATCGATCCTCATCGCTCGGGTCCACGCGCTGCTTCGTCGCCACGAGCGCGGCCGGCCACAACAGCTCAACGTGGGAACGGTGAGTCTCGATCCGCTGCGACGAACCGTCGAGTCCGACCGTCGACTCGTCACCCTGACTCCGCGCGAGTTCGCGCTCCTCGAGTACCTAATGGTCCACGCGGGCCAGGCGCTGGCGAAGTCCCAGATCCTGGACTCGGTCTGGGGACGCGACTTCGACGGCGATCCCAATATCGTCGAGGTCTACATTGGCTACCTGCGCCGCAAGATCGACAATCCTCCCGAACCTTCGATCATTCGAACGGTACGCGGCGTGGGTTACTGCGCACGCGCGGATTGATGACCAGGCGCCGTCAACTCTCGATCCGCGCGCGCCTCACGTTGTTCTTCGAGGTGGCGATCACGATCATGTTGATCTTCACCGGAGTCGCCCTGATGAACCTCGTTCGCCACTCGCTCGAGGTGCAGGCCAACAACCAGATCCAAGAGGTGATGGTCCAGACCCAACAGCGCTTCAGCACCCAACAGCGCACTACGACCTCGTTGGTCACGCTACCCACCCAGGGCGACGTCGTGGTCCAGATCACCAACCTGACCAGCACCGCGGTGTGGGCGGCGTCCTCGGCGATCTCGGGATCACCGGTGCTCGCGCGCCAGGTCGCGGACCCCTCGTCGAGCAACGGGCTCTCCGTCCAGCTGATCCAAAATGCCCGGACCCATTCGATCTCGTCCCAGTTGGCCTTCGGCCAGGTCGGAACCATCCTGACCAGTCGGGGCCCCGGACTGATCTTCGCCTTCGAGTTCGGGGGCGCCATTCAACACAGCATGAACGTGCTCATCGTGAGCCTGCTCGTCTCGTTTCCCATGTTGCTGTTGCTGGCGGGAGGACTGATCTGGGTCGGAATCGGCCTGGCGCTCGCTCCGGTTGAGTCGATACGTCGACGCGTGGACGCCATCGCTGCTCAAGACCTGACCCAGCGGGTTCCCCAGACGGGAGGGGACGACGAGATCGCTCGGATGGCCCGCACCGTGAACGCGATGCTCGACCGCCTGGAGTCGGCGTCGCAGTTCCAACAGGAGTTCATCTCCAACGCCAGTCACGAGTTGCGAAGTCCCCTCACCACATTGCTCGCGACCACCGAACGAGCTGCGGTGGACCCGGGTCGGGCCAACTGGCCCGAGGTGGTGGACATCGTCATGCGCGAAGGGCGTCGGCTCGACTCGATCATCGACGGACTCTTCTGGCTCGCACGCCATGACGAGAATCAGGTGGAGACCCAACGGGTGGACGTCGACCTCGATGATTTGTTGTTCGAGGAGTCCACGCGTGTTCGCACGCTCAGTGAACTCAACGTGGATACCGGCGCGGTCGAGCCCGCGCGGGTAGTTGGTGATCCGGCGATGCTCAAGCGCATGATTCGAAACGTGGTGGACAACGCCGCACGCTACGCGAACTGCGAACTTCGATTCGACACCCACTACGAGGGCGACAGCGCCGTCATCGCGGTCAGCGACGACGGCGAGGGCATCGAGGTCGAACAGAGTTCGCGGCTCTTCGAGCGATTCGTGCGCGCCGATTCGGCCCGCAGTCGTCGACTCGGTGGCACCGGACTCGGTCTGTCGATCGTCGCCGAGATCGTGGCTCGTCACGGTGGTTCGGCACGCTTCGTGCAGGTCGAGCACGGGACCCGGATAGAACTTCGGGTACTGCGAGATTCGCGACGTCTCGATGCCACGTCACATCGAATTTTCTCCTAGAGTCTCAGAAATGAACTCGCTCGACCTCGCCCGCGCCACCGCTGATCCGATCCAGACCATCGGCATGAGTTTCTACTTCGATCCAGGGACAGCCGCTCTGGCCAAGGTCCACGACCTGAACGTTTTCCAGTTCTACGGTCTCGGGCGTGGCGGAACGCTCGGCGACGTCGACGTCGACGTGGTGGATCGGGCCTTCACCTTCTTTCATCCACGTGTCTATGAGTTGCTCTGGAACGGCCCGAAACAGAAGGCGAACCCCGTCGAGATCGCGGCGAGTTATCTCGATGCGGCCTACGCCTTCGCCGATCGGACCTTTGGAGGTGTCGACGCGACGGTGATCGACGCCTTCGCGACTGCCTCGCTCAAAGTCGCCGACGGCGTTACGAGCGATCGACACCTGCTGGTGGATGGTTACAAGAAGTTCACGGTGCCCACGAGTCGCGTCCACGCGGCGTACCTGGGAGCTATCTTGATGCGCGAACTGCGCGGCGGGGTCCACATCGAAGCCGTTCACGAAGTCGGGATCACCCCGCTCGAGGCCTGCTACCTCCAAGACGCGACGGTCTTCAAGATGCACGGTTACCAGGACGACGAGGTGCCCGAGGTGACCGAGGAGACTAGGGCGAAAAAGGCCGAGGCCGAGCGTCTCACCGAGAAAAAGATGGCCGAGTGCTTCGAGGTTCTGAGCGATCAGGAGCGAGACGACCTGGCCAATGGTGCGCGACTGATGTTCGCGGCGTTATCGGACCCCCAGAGCGTCGCGTAGTCCTCAAGTCAAGGGAAGATGACCCCTTCGAGTTCGAGGAGGTAGCGCTTCACCTCACCACCCCCGCCGTAGCCGCCGAGTCCGCTCGCCGCCACGACGCGGTGACAAGGGACGACGACCGGCCTGGGGTTGGCGTGGTTGGCGTTGCCTACCGCGCGCGCGGCCCTCGGGTGCTCCAGCGCCGATGCGATCTGTGCGTAGGTGCGCACCTGACCGAAGGGGATCTCGAGCAGTGCGGCCCAGACGTCTCGCTGAAATCGGGTCGCTGGCGCGTCGCTGAGTCGAATCGAGAAGCGCCTTCGTGAACCAGCGAAGTAGTCGCTCAATTGGGTAGCGGCTTTTTCGACGACCTGAGGAACACTGCCGCGCGACGCGCGCCGGCGCTCGTTGGGCAGGTAGATGTGCGTCACGCCCCGCTCGGTCCCTTCGACCCCCCAGACGCCTACCGGTGACTGCACGTTCATGGTGAATGGTTCCATCGTCCTTTTCTACACGGTGTACGGTCGCAACATGGACCAGATGACGGTGGAGAATGGCGATGTGCGCCTCGCCTTGGAGGTCGACGGCGACGGTCCGACCGTGATGTTGTTGCACGGATGGCCCGACACCTCGGCGCTGTGGGACCAGGTGGCACCTACCTTGGTGGAGAACGGACTTCGCGTCGCGATTCCCGACCTGCGCGGTTGCGGGCGCAGCTCGAAGCCGACTACGACGTCGCTCTACACGATGCGCCACTTGGTGAGCGACGTGACCGCGATGATCGACGCGCTGGGCGTGGAGAAGGTGAGCCTCGTGGGACACGACTGGGGGTCGAATCTCGCTTGGGTGAGTGCAGCCTTCGTCCCGCAACGCGTCGAACGCCTCGTGGCGATCTCGGTGGGCCATCCCACGGCCTTTCGTTCGGCCGGACTCGAGCAGCAGCTGAAGAGTTGGTACACGCTCCTCTTCGCCCACGAGGGGCTCGGCGAGGCTTTTTTGCGCAAGAACGACTACGAGGCGATGCGAACGTGGTTAGGGCACCCCCGAGTCGAACAGATCATTACCGAACTCGAACGCGATGGTCAGATGTCCGCCCATCTGCAGTGGTATCGCGCCAACATCCCTCCCGAGGCGTTCGTCGCCGATCCACCGATCCTTCCCCCGATCCAGTCTCCAACCCTGGGAATATGGTCCAGCGGCGATCGTGCCCTCAGTGAGCGACAGATGGCCACTTCATCGCACTATTGCACGAAGGGCTTCGAGTTCCTTCGACTCGATGGCTTCGGACACTGGTTGCCACTTGAGGCACCCGACGTCATCGCCAGCGCCATCTCGGACTTTTTGGGTCCAAAGTCACACCAGGGCTCATAAGTACGGCTGCTAGAAAAGGGGAATGAAAATTGCGCTCTTGAAAGAGTCGCGCACTGGTGAGACACGTGTCGCGTTAACCCCGGACGCCGTCAAGAGCCTGGTGGGCGACGGCTGGGACGTCGTGGTAGAGCGAGGTGCCGGAGAACGCTCCCACTTCGTTGATGCGACGTACG
>JABEUR010000095.1 GCA_013044405.1 Acidimicrobiaceae bacterium
CGTGGTGGGGCTAGTAAGAATCGAACTTACGACCTCGTCATTATCAGTGACGCGCTCTAACCGACTGAGCTATAGCCCCAAGGGGTTCCAATCTACACCAGACCGTACGTGCCTCTATTGGGTCAACGGATCCCAGAACTTGGCCGAGATCGACTGACTGGCTGTGGCGAGAAGCGTGCCGGTTCTGCTCCAGAGAAATGCGGTGCCCTGACCGAACCCACCCGAAAGGGCGTGCATGTGAATCTCGCACAGAACCCATTCGGTCGGCTCGAGAGCGGCGATGCGAATCGTGTTATCGAGACTTCGACCCATGGTGTTGCGCCCTAGGGGCTGGGTCGCTCCGCCGGACACGAAATCTCCGAAGATCGCCAGGGTCGCTGCCGATGGCTCGAGGTGTCCAGGAACACGCGACCACAGGGCCGACACGGGTGAACCAGGGGTTCCATCGAGCTCTTCGAAAGGGCGTCCAATGGCTATTCGGGTTTCGACATGGTTGAAGATCGAGTTGTCGAATCGTCGTGGCATGAACCGGGGCGCGCAGTCCTCGGGGTCCGGTACGTCGGGCATGGTGACCCAGGGCGACGGAGAGGTGAGTTCTCCCGTTCCGAGCGCGGCGTTAACGGTAAGAAACTCCCGACCGTCGGCGAACGTGGTGGCTCTCGCCTGTGTGACGTGACCGCCGACCACGACCAAATCGGTAACGACAGTCACGTGAGCTCCCAGTGGGGCATACGAGAGATACTGTGCCGTCGCCCAAATAGTGGGGCGAGCACTAGCTTGCTCGAGTGCGACGAGACCGGATGCGAGTCCGCATCCCCCAAAGAGGAACCGCCCGGGCGTAATCAATCGTTCGGTGACTTCGAATCCCCAAGTGGATTCGTCCAGACGCGACATTCCAAGAAAGTGCTCGACATCCACGAAGGCCGAGGTTATCGAATCCACCACCCCTCAAAAGTCCGGTGGACGCCCCTGGTCCCTCAGCGGGCAGACTGGACGGGTGATAGATCCACGGTTCGTCTACCTCGCGGCAGTCCTGTCGATCGTCGGGGCCTACGGGTACATCCGTGACACCCTTCGAGGAACGACTTCACCGAATCGCGTCACGTGGTCACTTTGGGGGGTCGAAGGGATCCTCGCCTTCGCGATCGAGTTACAACAGCGCGTTGGCATCGCATCGATCATGACCTTGATGCTCGGTCTCGGGCCGTGCGTGGTGGTTGCGGCATCGTTCCACAACCCTCGAGCGGTCTGGAGGATCGGCGCGTTCGACATCTTCTGTGGCGCGCTCTCGGTCTTGGGTATGGCCTTTTGGGCCATGGTCAACGAGCCAACCGTCGCACTCGTCTCGTTCGTCGTGGCTGATCAGTTGGCAGCGCTGCCCACGATTCGAAAGTCATGGAAAGCGCCGGAGACCGAGTCGTCGAGGGTCTTCTTCATGGGATTTCTCAACACGGCGATCACTCTGATGACGTTGCACACCATCACCACTGCGGGCGCACTCTTCCCGGGGGTGATCATGATCGCCGATCTCATGTTGGCGCTCGTGATCGTGACTCGAGCGGGACCGCGCTTTCGCGGTGAAGCACCCTCGTCGATGCCGATTGGAGCCTCATGACACCCGCGGGCGAGCCGCGGTCGGTGATTTTGGCTCGTGGTCGTGCTCTACGTGAGCGTTTCCCGCGAAGTTCGCTCGCGACGCTCGCGGAGCGTGCGCCCGGATACGACCCGGTCGAGCGCCTGGAGTGGCAAGGAACCTCGCGGGTCGAGGAGCTCCTGTCACTGCGGTACTCTCGGATGCTCGCCAACCCCATGTCCTTCTATCGAGGCACCGCGTTGCTCATGGCCGAAGACTTGGCCCGCGGGCCCAGCACGACGTTGGAGGTGCAGATCTGTGGCGATGCCCACCTCTCGAACTTCAATCTCTTTTCCACGCCCGAACGAAGGATCGTCTTTGACGTGGACGACTTCGACGAGACCGACGTTGGTCCTTTTGAGTGGGACGTGAAGCGACTGGTCACTTCGCTGGTGCTGGCATCGGAACATCTCGGACATGGTCCGAGACAGCAGGAGCGAATTGCGGTGGCGGCGGCGCGAGAGTATCGCCACTCGATCCGTCGATTCGCGACCCTTACCAAGATGGGAATCTGGTACGCCTCACTGGACGTCAACGCTGTCGTTCACGACCTCGGAGGATTCTTCACCGACAACGCCCTTCGCCGAGTGGACCGCGTGGTCAAGCTCGCCAATCACAAGTCGAACACGAAGAACCTTCGAAGAATAGTGACGTACGAGGGTGGAACGCCACGATTCGCTTCAGCACCGCCCCTACTGGTTCCGCTTCGTGATCTCAGTGGACGCTCGTACCTGCTGGCCGAGGAGATTGAGGAGATCATCGTTGGCTACGGGCGGACCCTCAGCAGCGACCGCCAGGTCTTGTTGTCGCAGTATTCACCGGTGGACGCCGCGCGAAAGGTGGTCGGGGTCGGTTCAGTGGGCACCGAATGCTACGCCGTCCTGCTCACTGGGCGAGATGCCCACGACCCGTTACTGCTGCAAGTCAAACAAGCCACGGCGTCGGTGATCGCAACCGCTCGAGGGGTGACTTCCGATGTCGAAGCAGGTGAACGCGTGGTCAACGGGCAGCGCCTGATGCAGGCCGCCTCGGATGCGTTGCTCGGTTGGTTTTCGCTCGATCACCCTTCGACTCCGCGCTCCTTCTACTTGCGTCAGCTCTACGACGACAAGGCTTCGATCGACATTGAGCATCTTGACGAGACCTTGCTCGTCACCTATGGGCGAATCTGTGCGTGGGTGCTTGCTCGAGCTCACGCTCGCGGTGGCCGAGGCGCGGACATCGCGGGATACCTCGGTAAGTCCGATGTCGCCGACGGCGCCCTGACTTCGTTCGCACTGGCTTATCGCGATCGCACGATGAGCGACTTTCGAGCCCTGGGCTGCGCCCGAGACGAAGGTCGCATCAGCGTCATGCCGTGATGTCCCTGCTGCCTTTTCATTGGCACGTGGTCGAACTGGTGGCGGTCGGTGCGACCCTGACGCTCCACGTTCGGATCATTCGAGATCCACGGCGCCGAAGATTGGGCGCGTTCGCACTTCTTTCACTGCTGGCGGTGATCATCTGGCCCGTCGGGGACCTCGCCGCCTCGGTGTCGCTCACGGTCGCAACAATCCAGCGCCTGGTCATCATGTTGCTCGTGGCGCCGCTGCTCTTGCTGAGCCTGCCCCTACCCCTTCTGGCCCGACTGACCAGTCCACGGGTCGTCGACGCCGTGGTGCAAAGACTGGTTCACCCCGCCTTGGCGATCGCAGTGGTCACCCTCGTTGGCACCTTGACGCTCGCGGCGCCAGTGGTTGATTGGGCGGCGAATTCGATGCTCGCTCGTGATCTGGTGCTGGTACTGGTTCTGGTACTCGGATTCGTGCTCTGGATGCCCGCACTGGCAATCATGCCAGGTACCAAACACCTCTCACCGATTGCTCGAGCGGCGTATATCTTCGTTGCCGCACTGGCGGTGACGAGTCTGTCCATCGTTTGGATCTTCGCTCGGCACCCGCTCTATCCGGGCCTGCACCATCAGCACGAACTGATTCACATGTCGGCGCTGCTCGATCAACAAGTGGCGGGCTTCGTGGCCAAGTTGGGAGCGTACATCCCGATGTGGACCGTCGCATTCACCATATTCTCCAGGGCTGAGGAGCGCGGAGACAGCGTGGAAGAGACGCCGTTGCACTGGGCTGACGTAGAGCGTGAGCTGCTTCGTTCCGATCGGCGAAAGTCTCGCCAAGACCGGCGCGCGCAGTCTTGAAAGTCCTGGCGTTTGGTAGACTGGAGTCCCTTCGGGGATGTAGCTCAGTTGGTAGAGCGCGGGCTTTGCAAGCCTGAGGTCGTGGGTTCGATCCCCATCGTCTCCACGGACAGCGCAGCGCAGCGCAGTCGAACTCAGTCGAGGTTGAGCGCTCGAGCGACGCGACGTTGGCACCAGAGTGCTACGTCGTCGTGAGCTCGCTGTTCATCTTGAGTGTCGAGGCGGGTTCCGGGTAGTCGGTGAAGCTTTCGCGGGTGACGGTCGTGCCACAGCATGCCCGGCGTTGGCTCGCCCGGCGCGCTGGCGGCCAGCCAGACGGCGGTGTCGGCACCTTCGTCCGGAGAACGCAGGAATGGACCCATGATCTTGGCAAATCCGGGAATGCCCTCGCTGACGCCGGGCGTGTCGGCCCAGCCGGGATGAACGAGGTGGAAGGCGAGACTGCTTGGTCCATAGACCTGCTGCCAATGGGCGTTCAGGATGGTCTGGGCGCGCTTCGCGCGGGCGTAGGCCGTTGCCCCGCGGTAGCCATCGGGACCCATCTCCAGTGTGGTGAGGTCGAAGCGCTGGCTGTACATCCCCCCCGAAGTCATCGAGATGACGCGCGCTTGAGGAGCGAGAGCGCTGGCTGCGATGAGCTGCTCGGTGAGCAGATATGGACTCAGCAGATGAACCGCCAGCGTCGTCTCCACCCCTTCGTCAGTCAACACGAAGCTCTTGAGGAGTGCACCAGCATTGTGTATCAGCACATCGATCCGTTCACGACTCAGTCTCTGGGCTAGTTCGCCGGTCTGACGCAGCGACGAGAGGTCACAGCGATGGGTCGTCACCTCCTCGGTGGCACCGGAGGACACCATTTGGCGCGCGAACTCGAGGCGTGTCTCGCTTCGTCCCACGAGGTGCACTCTCGCACCCAGCAGCGCGAGTCGTCGGGCCATGGCGAGTCCGAGACCCGAGGTTGCTCCCGTGACCACGATGACGCGCCCATTGGCGTCAGACGGCTCTCGCCAGTGCTCGAGGCGCGAACGCACCCTAAAGCCGAACGACGTGAAGCTCGCGACGATCGTGGCTTCGAGAATTGAATCAGCCAGATTCGCGAATTGCGAGATAGGTTTCACTCGAGTAGCCACGCGGACAGTCCCACTCCAGCGTCCCTTCCGAAGTGGTTGATGGCCCATCGAAACACGGGGTCGAGCAGGGCGAGCAAACCTTTACCGGCGAGTCGAGCTTGGTAGTCAACTCGAGTCCGCCCCTGCTCGACGCCGAGCGTCACGGTGTCTTCGGATACGAAGATCCTCGATTCACTGCGCAAGACCAGTCCGTGCGGCGAGTCGAAGCGCACGAGGCGGTAATCGATGGTGATGGTGCGCCCGATGAACACCAGGCTGACTCGGAAGGTCGATCCTCGCCGAACGGGGCCGTCCTCGAGCCTCACCACCGACGCGATGCTGGGGTCCCAACGCTTCGCGTTGGTCATGTCGGCGAGAAAATTGAAGACCTCTTCAGGAGAGCGACTCGTCGTCTCGCTGAATTTGAATGTTGCCACGTGCACCTCCTTGGTCCAAACTACGGCCCGGACATCGAATTGCCATCAACGAACCCCGAAGCGAAATCACAGAACCCCGGGCCGATGGCCCGGGGTTCTGCTGTACGAGTGGGGGGACTACTCGTGGGTGGCGTAGTGCTCTCGCCAGATGAGGCGATAGACCTTGGTCTTTCGCGGAATCGCCCGGATTCCGGGGATGAAGGGGACGAGGAGCAATCCGGCGGTCAGCAACATCATCATTCCCCAGATCAGCACGTCGGCGTTGGGGCTCGTGTTGAAGGGAGGGACCTGGTACCAGAAGGTGTACAGCCAAAGCCAGGCTTGTCCGGGGTACTGGCCGGTCTCGTTCATCATGCCCCATTGACTGCCCGTCAGGTGCTGCTTGGCGGCCAGTGTCGGGAAGTAATCGCTGTCGGCGAGGAACAACAGTGGCTTGGTGTAGTCCGTCGTGTAGTAACCCGAGCCGGTGATCAGGGCCTGGTCGAGTGCACCACTTCGCGCCATCGAGGTCAGGTCACTGATCAAGACCGGAACTGGACCTGAGTTGGTGGCGTTCACGACGAGCTGTCCATTGCTGAAGCTCATGTTGTTAGACGCCTTGGTGTAGTTCGCGACCCAGCCGTTCTTGACCGAGGTCGACGCACCCTTCCACTGAGCGAGGGCCGACTGCAGACCCGGCAGTGAAGGCTGGGACTCGAGCGGCGCGATGATGAAGTCCCTCACCGTGTTGATCGGTATGTGCACCCCGACCCATTTGCCCAGCGTGAGCGGTCCCAACTGCTGGCCGGTCGCGTTGTGGTTGTAGGGCGCACCGTATCCGGCGGTTCCCGAGGTTCCGTTGAGCTCCTCAACCGCCGTCTGCGCGAAGTCCACCGGCGCGGCGTTGGACCACGCCTTGACCGTGATGGCCTTCTCGTCAGGTGATCCGAAGAAGACGGCCAGTAGCAGAGTCAACAGACCGATGATGACGATGGCTATGGTGCCCTCTTTGATGATGTCGTAGGGGCTGTAGCCACCTTTGTACTCGGGAGCGTCCACGTCGGGGCGAAATGCCTTCTTACTCATTGGGCGACCTTCTTCTCATCTTCGTAGGGGGGAACGACGCCCTTGACGCGAACCATGAGCACGTGCAGCGCGGTCAAGATGACTGCGGCGATCGGGAGGAGCACGATGTGCCACATGAGCATCTGGCCGAAGTTCAGAACGTTGAAGAAGGCACCACCGCCGGTGGCGTTGATGCCGTCCTTGGCCTGGGTCGAGATCCACTGTGAGTCGAAGTTGGTCTGTGAGACGTAACCGGTCAAACCGGTGACGATCGAAACGACGAAGGTGACCACGCCGGTCATCCACGTGAGTTGTCGACCACCGCGCCAGGCACCCATGAAGAACTTGCCCCACAGGTGGATGATCATCGAGAAGAAGAAGATCTCAACGCTCCACAGGTGCAGCGAGTTGACGAAGTGGCCAATCGACGACTGGTGCCACCAGATAGGCCCGCGGATCGCCAGCAGCGTACCGGTAGCGATCACGAGGATGAGTGAGGACAGCGTAGCCACGCCAAAGACGTAGATCCACGATGCGACGTAGGCCGGCTGGGTGTCGGGGAGCAACTTCTCGGGTGGGAGTTTGCCCTCGACACGCTTTCTCAGGCGCGTCGTCCATTGACGGTCGATTTCGGTGGTGCTCATCGGTTCTCCTTGCGACGGCCCTTACCGGGGAACGGGAGGAATAGCGCGGCGACGAAGGTGATCACCATGAGGCCCACCACGATGAGGTTGGCGACGCTGACCAGAATGAAGTGCCAATGCAAATAATGGCCGTAACCATCAAGGTTGATTATCGAACCTAGCCAATTCATAGTTCTCCCTACACCGGTATGACGCTAAGTACAGTGTTCCAGCACCTACCGGGTAAGAACCAGGGTCCAAAGGCCCGTGACGGAGCAGGAGTTATTACGTACTTCGCCTGGTGCCGGGCTCTCGATCATGGGCGCTTTGGCGAAGATGGAACTGGGTGACGCCGATGGCGAGCGAGGTCGCACCGGCCACGTGCAGTTCAACGAGGAGGGCCGGCAGGTGGGTCAGGTACTGCACTGCTCCGATCGTGGCCTGGACCAGCGAGATGATCACCAGGCGCCGGACGCCGAGTTTGAGCGCCTCGGGCACCCCGCTGGTCCAGATGGCGAAGACGAGACCGGTGACCAGTCCGATGAAGAGCATGGCCGCCAGCGAGTGGACCCACGCGGCCGACGAGAGCGCGAAGGGGAGCCTTCGAGCCACCAGCTGCCCCTGGGAGGCACCGGCGTGAGGACCTGATCCGGTGGTCATGGTCCCGGTCGCCACGAGCACCACGAAGGGGATCCACAACAGTCGCGCGATCAGGCGGAAGTGGGGATCGCGCACGTCACTGCGCGATCCGGGGCCGTAGACGTACTTCGAACGGTGGTAGAGCACGGCCCCGACCACGACCATCGAGAGTGACAACTGCATGTGCAGCGCCACCAACCAGGGGTTGAGCTTGCTGTACACGACGAAGGCGCCCAGGATGGCGTCGGCGACGACGCCCAGTATCAAGAGTCCAGAGAGCATCACGAGGTCGCGGCGTCGGGCTTGGCGAAGCAGAGCGGCGACGAAGGTCGCCGCCGTGACGAGGACCAGCGTGACCGTCACGATACGGTTCGCGTACTCGATCAGGGGGTGGATACTCCACGAACCAGTGAGGCGATGACGAAAACAAGTCGGCCAGTCGGGACACCCGAGACCGGACCCCGTCAGGCGTACCGCGGCCCCGGAAAGGACGATGACAATCATTGATACGAACGATGCGAGGGCGAACCAGCGAAACGAGGGGCCGCTCACCGGGCGCGGTCGGAATTTTGGCACGACCGTAGCCTAGAGATTCTCAACTCGTAGAATGCCCGTTGTGACAATTACAGCCCCTACTTCGCTCCCCATTGCGGACGTCTTGCGGGGCTACGTGGCTCTGACCAAGCCGCGAATCATCGAGTTGCTGCTCGTGACGACGATCCCGACCATGGTCGTCGCCGCTAACGGAATACCCGCATTGTGGCTCATCGTCGACACCCTCATCGGTGGGACCCTCGCCGCCGGTGGCGCCAACGCCTTCAACATGGTGATCGACCGCGACATCGACGCGATCATGGAGCGAACGAAGAAGCGCCCATTGGTGACCGGGGTGATGACACCGCGTGCGGCCACCGTCTTCGCGCTCGCGCTCGAGGTGGTCGCATTCGGCGTCCTCGCCATTTGGGTCAATCAGTTATCGGCGTGGCTGGCGATGTCGGCCACGGCCTTTTACGTGGTCGTCTACACCCTCTGGCTCAAGCGACGCAGCAAGCAGAACATCGTGATCGGCGGTGCCGCCGGTGCCGTCCCGGTGCTCATTGGCTGGTCTGCGGTGACCAACTCGCTCACCTGGACCCCGGTGCTGCTGTTCTTGGTGATCTTCATCTGGACTCCACCTCATTTCTGGGCCCTCGCGGTTCGCTACCGCGACGACTACGAGGCAGCGAACGTTCCGATGATGCCCGTCGTGGCGTCGCTAAGGCGCACGACCCTCGAAATCCTCGTCTATTCGGTGATCATGTGGGCGCTGACCTTGCTGATCGGGCCGATCGCCCACCTGGGATGGGTCTACGCCGTTTCGGCGACGGTCCTTGGAGGGCTGTTCACATTCTACGCCCTGCGACTGCACAATCACGCTCGACACGATCGAGCTGACGTCGCGGAGGCGATGCGTCTGTTCCACTTCTCGATCACCTATCTCACGGCGCTATTCGTCTTGATGGCGGTGGATGTCCTTGTCCGATTCCACTAAACCCAAACGGGGTCACCCGTCGCCCATGATGTTCGTCTCGATCGGACTCGGTGCGGTCCTGGCCACCGCTTTGATCGTCATCGTCTCGCTCTTGACCGGCGGCAGCGTGAATCCGAACGGCGCTCAGGCGACCAATGCCTTGGTGGGCCAGTCGGTGAAGGGCTTTCGTCTCGCTGGCCTCAATGGCGGGTCGATCACGGCGCCCTACGGTCATGGGCACCCAACGGTCCTGATCTTCTTCGCCAGTTGGTGCGGACCCTGTCAAGCCGAGATGCCCCAGGTCGCCGCGTACCTGAAGAGCCACAACGAAGGTTCGATCCGCGTGGTCGGTATCGATACGAATGACTCGCGTGGTAACGGGCTCGGCTTCGTGACCCGCTCGAGAGTCGAGTTCCCGGTCGCCTTCGACCCCACGACGTCAATCGCGAACGGGATCTTCAAGCTCCAGGCCATTCCCGATACTGTCTTTGTCAACGCCCAGGGAATCGTGACGCAGGTCTACCAGGGCGCTATTCCCAAAGAGCAGCTCGCCAAGGGACTCGCCAAGCTCCACGCTGCCTGAGCAGGTCAGTCGAAACGGAAGGTTCGTGACGCCAAGAGCGGTGCGAGCACTGCCCAGGCCGCGAGCGACACCCAGTCACTGATCGACGGCGAAGCCCCTTGACCAAGGATTCGGTGCAGTCCATCAGCCATCGCACCCGAGGGTACGGCAATCATCACCTTTTGGAGGAGCTCCGGAAGTGATGTCAGGGGAACGACGATTCCCGAGAGCAACAATAAGACGAGGTACAGCCCGTTACTGGCGGCGAGATTGACCTCGGCGCGCAGCTGACCGGCGAGGGCCAGGCCGATTCCCGCACATCCGGCTGAACCGAGGATGAGCAGTGCGGCGACCATGAGAGCTCCGCTGAGCGCTCCTCGCGGATGCCAGCCGAGCAGGAGAGCGACCACGCTGAGGACCACGACCTGGATAACCTCGGTCACCAGGACACTGGCGATCTTCGACGCGATCAGGCGCCGCTGGCCCAGCGGGGTCACATGAAGGCGACGAAGTACTCCGAAGGAGCGTTCAAAACCCGTAGCGATGGAGAGGGCCACCAACGACGTCGAGAGCACGCACAACGCAAGTATCCCCGGGGCAATGAAGTCGACCCGGTGCTTGGTCGGCGTGGTCGTGACGTGGGCGAGGGAGAAGAATACGAGCAGTAGGACCGGGATGCCGATGGTCAGCAGCAAGGTCTCGCCGCGTCGGATCGTCATGCGGACCTCGGCGAAGGTTTGAGCTCGTAGGGCCCTCATGAACGCACCGGGCCACGCTCTTCGGCGATCAGTTCGAGGTAGCGCTCCTCGAGCGAAGCTCGAGTTCGAAGCGATGTCATGCTCGAACCGACGCTCGTCAAGAACGTCGTCACCGTGGCGATCCGTTCGGGACTCGACTCCGTAGAGCAGCGAAGACGGAGGGGACTGTCTTGAGTGATCTCGCATCCGAGCGCATTGGCCAGGGCGGCCACGTTCACGGGTTTTGACACTTCGATGATCATCTCGGCGCGACCGGCGAGTTCATCGAGACGTCCCTGGGCCACGACGTGTCCGTGGTGGATGATGACCAGCCGATCCGCGAGGCGTTCGGCCTCGTCGAGCTCGTGGGTCGTGATCAGCAGAGCACAGCCGCGGTCGCGTTCCGTGGCGATGATGTTGCGAATGACCTGACGGCCCTCGGGGTCGACGGCGGTGGTCGGTTCATCCAGCACCAGGGCCCGGGGTCGTCCGAGCAGCGCGAGGGCGAGCAGCGTGCGCTGCTGCTCACCGCCGCTCAGACGACGCCAAGGGGTCGATTGGCAGCGTTCCAGGGCCAGAAGGTCCAATAGTTCGTCGGTACCGCGAGGAGCGTCGTAGTAAGTGGCCGTAAGGTCCAGGACCTGGCGGGGTGTCATCGGGAACCAGACCCCGCCACGCTGGAGCAGGGCACCGGTGCGCGCGACGACCTCGCGGTGGTCACGGATGGGATCGAGGCCGTGGAGGCGTACGGTGCCCGACGTGGGAGGACGAAAGCCCAATAAGGTCTCGACGATGGTCGTCTTGCCGGCACCGTTAGGGCCGAGCAGCGCCACGACCTCCCCATACGAGATTGCAAGGCTCACGTCGTCGACGGCTGCGAGTTGGGCGAAACTGACGGCCAGGTGATTGATCTCGACGGCATTGCTCACGACCATCGAACCTAATGGTTCTGGAGGACCATGCCCAAATGAGCCAAGTCCGCAACCTGTCGCGTTGACCCACGGCCCGGGTGCTGACGGGCACTTCTCTCCCGCGATTCGATTCGTCGTGGAGGTTCGTCCCACGCGGTGCGCAATGACCGCAATTAGGCTATACGGATGATCGATCTCGCCCAACTGCGCCGTGAGCCGGAGTTCGTCCGGGCCGCGCTGGCTCGACGGGGGGTTCCAACGCGAAGCGTCGACGAGGTGATCAGCCTCGATATCGAGCACCGGCGCCTTCTCCAGGAGGCCGAACGGCTGCGCGCCGAGGTCAAGACGCTCTCTCGCCAGGTCGCCGAAGCGAAGCGCAATGATGAAGGCTCGCTCGCCGGGGACCTGACGGCTCGAAGTCGCTCCCTGGGCGATGAGCAGCGCGAGGCCAGCGAGGCGGTCGAATCGGTGGCTTCGCGGCTTCGAGAGCAGCTCTTGATGCTCCCGAACCTTCCCGCTCCCGAAGCGCCTGACGGGCTTGATGAGAACGACAATGTGGAACTGCGACGGTGGTGGGTCGACATGGACAGCGGAGCCCCACAGCCCACCTACGCCGATCACCAGCGCGTCGCGCACTGGGATATTGGCCAAGAATTGGGCATCCTTGACCTGGAGGCGGGTACGCGGCTGGCTGGTTCGATGTTCCCGCTCTATCGCGGGGCCGGTGCCCGGCTGGTGCGCGCCCTCGGATCGTTCGCTCTCGACCGCCACCTCGTTGATTACGAGGAGATTCGCCCACCCAGTTTCGCCCTGACGGAGACGATGATGTCGACGGGACACCTGCCCAAGTCCGCCGATGATATGTACGCCATCGAGCGTGACGGACTCTGGGCGATACCCACCGCCGAAGTGCCGCTCACCTCGATGCACCGTGGAGAGATCCTCGACGAAGGACGTCTACCAATTCGGATGACCGCCCAGACGGCGTGCTTTCGTCGTGAAGCCGGGGCGGCGGGTCGCGATACTCGCGGGTTGCTTCGAGTCCACGAGTTCGACAAGGTGGAGTTGTTCGCCTACTGCACCCCAGA
>JABEUR010000013.1 GCA_013044405.1 Acidimicrobiaceae bacterium
AATCAATTTCCATTTCCTCCTTTGGTTTACTAGGATGGGTCGGCTGGGAGAGGTGGGTGAGTTCGGTTTAAACCACATTCCTGCTAAGAATGCGGCCTGCGAAAGTGGGCCCGAGGGTTCGAATCCCTCCCTCTCCGCCATCGACACCGAGCGCAGCGCGCTCGGTGTTGGCGTATATAGAGGAGACGCGGTGAGGTACTGGATCGAGACACTGGGGTGTCCGAAGAACCACGTCGACTCGGACAAACTCTCGGGACTGCTCGAGTCCCAGGGTTACGTGGTGGCTGCTTCACCCGAGGAGGCGGACCTCGTGGTCGCCAATACCTGTGCCTTCATCGAGGCCGCTCGCGAGGAGTCCATTGAGACCGTGCTGGACCTGGCCGATCGCCGCGGAGCGACGGCGCGCCTGGTGGTGACCGGTTGCATGGCCGAGCGCTACGGCGCCGAACTCGCCGAGGCGCTTCCCGAAGTGGATCTGGTAGCCGGTTTCGGCGAAAGCCTCACCGATGAGCTGATCCCTTCGACACCGGTGTCTCTGCGCCGACGTTCGATACCGTCGTTCGACCTGTTGAACCTCCCACGGCCCAAGACCACCACGCCGTGGGCGTACGTCAAGATCGCCGAGGGTTGTGATCGCCGTTGTGGTTTCTGCGCGATTCCGACTTTCCGTGGCGACCAGCGCTCGCGGTCCAACGAGGAGATCCTTGGCGAGGCGAGGTCGCTCGTCGGTGGTGGCGTGCGCGAACTGGTGTTGATCGCCCAGGACCTGGCCAGCTGGGGGCACGACCGTCGACGCGCCGGACGCGGTGAGCCGGTCGAGGTCCTCGACGAGGGCGGGACGCAGCCGCTCATTGAGCTGACTCGCACGCTTACTCGCGAGACCGAGCGTGTGCGCCTGCTCTACTTGTATCCATCGGGACTCACTGGTGGGCTCATCGAGGCGATCCTCGAGACCGGCGTCCCGTACTTCGACCTCTCCCTCCAGCACGCCTCGCGATCGCTACTACGAGGGATGCGCCGCTGGGGCGACGGTGATCGCTTCCTCGAGCGGATTGCGGCGATACGCGACGCTGAGCCCGACGCGACCTTTCGATCGTCGTTCATTCTGGGCTACCCGGGCGAGACCGAAGACGACCAGCGCAGACTTCTGGAGTTCATCGAGGACGCGCAGTTGGACTGGGCGGGTTTCTTCACGTTTTCCTCCGAAGTGGGAACTTTCGCGAATGAACTGGGGGGTCAGGTGCCTCACGAACTCGCTCTGGAGCGACTGCGCGAGGTGAGCGAGTTACAAGACGCCATCACGGCGCGCCGTCGTGATGCCTTGGTGGGCAGGCGAATGGAGATCTTGGTCGACACACCAGGCGTGGGCCGCAGTGTGCGCGAATGTCCCGAGATTGATGGCATTGTGATGGTGGACCCGACTCTCGCCGTGGGATCTCTGGTGGACTGTGAGATCGTGGCGAGTCACGGGACCGATCTGGAGGCAGTGCTGGTATGAGCGCACGCGAGCGCACCTATGGCGAGAGCGCCCTGCTGACTCCGGCGAACATGCTCACGCTGTTTCGACTTCTCGTCGCGCCCGTGTTCATCTACATGATCATCGTCAATCGGATCTCGTGGTGGACCGCAGGGGTCGGATTCCTCGCCGCACTGTCGGACTACCTCGACGGAATCGTCGCTCGACGCCATGGCACGACGACCTCGGGTGCCTTCCTCGATCCGCTGGCGGACAAGGTGATCGTGCTCGGGAGTCTGTACGCGCTGATCGTCGCTCGCCCCCATGGTCTGACCAGCTTCGTGTTGCCGGCGGCCCTCATCACCCTGCGAGAGATCTGGATGAGCGTGTATCGCTCGAAGGCCTCCAAGCGCGGAATCTCCATTCCCGCGAGCAAGGTCGCCAAGTGGAAGACCTTCGTTCAGGACTGGGCCATCGCTTTTTGCGTGTTGCCGATCACCGCACATCACTCCTGGATCGGTGTAACCACGATCTGGTTGGCGGCGGCGATGACGCTCTACACTGGATGGCTCTACTACGTCGATGGCAAGAAGGTTGGTCTCGGTGCGCGTTGAGATCGTGGCGGTGGGCACTGAATTGCTACTCGGTCAGATTCCTGACACCAACTCGCAGTGGTTGGGAGAGCAACTCGCGGCCCACGGCATCGCATCGCACTTCCACCAACACGTCGGCGATAACCACCAGCGAATTGTCCTCGCCTTTCGAACGGCACTGGCCCGCAGCGACGCGGTCATCGTCTGTGGGGGACTCGGACCAACCCAAGACGACATCACGCGTGCAGCGCTCGCCGAGGTGATGAACGTTGGGCTCGAGCGTCGCGAGGAGATCGTCGAGAAGATCCGAACGATGTTCGTCGCGCGCGGGCGCTCCATGCCAGATAACAACCTCCTCCAAGCCGATGTCCCCGTCGGGGCGACGGTGATCTCCCAAGTCCGAGGCACGGCACCGGGATTGATCTGCCCGGTCGGTCAAAAGGTCGTCTATGCGGTACCGGGAGTCCCGTACGAGATGACCGAGATGTTCGAGCGGGCAATCCTGCCCGACCTCGTCCAGCGCCAGCGCGCTGCGGGAGAGAGCTCCGTGATCAAGAGTCGAGTCCTTCGCACGTGGGGCGCCAGTGAGTCGGCGCTCGCCGAGGCATTGGGCGAGCGCTTCGATGCGCTGATTGACGACGATCGCGTCACCATCGCCTTCCTCGCTTCGGGGATCGAGGGGATCAAGGTACGACTGACGGCGCGTGGGCGAGACGGCGAGCACGCCGCTTCACTGCTCGCGCAAGAGGAACAACTGGCCAGAGGACTCATTAGCGAGAAGTTGGGCGACATCATCTTTGGCGTCGACGATGAGACGATGGAGGACGCGATCGCGGTACGCCTCGTCGAGCGAGGTGCGACACTGGGTGTGGCCGAGTCGATCACGGGTGGACTGATCGCCAGCCGGCTCGTCAACATCTCAGGCGCCTCGAAGTGGTTTCGTGGGGGTGTCGTGAGTTACGCCTCAGAGGTGAAGTACGAACTTCTCGGCGTCGCGCGCGGTCCAGTAGTGAGCGCGGAGGCCGCCGAAGCGATGGCGGTCGGCGTTCGAGCGGTCCTGGGTTCGGACATTGGTCTGAGCGTCACCGGAGTCGCCGGACCTGAAGAACAAGATGGCCTGCCTGTCGGAACCGTCTTCGTCGGAATCGCGGTGGGGGAACAAGTCGAGCACGTTGCACTGCGACTACCCGGCGACCGACCTCGAATCCGCGCTTACAGTGCCATCAGCGCGTTAGACGCGCTACGCCGGTTGCTCGACCGCTGAATCGAGCCCTATCTTCTCTGGCAACGAGTAAGACGGCGAGCCATTCGGAGTCTTCGGCGTTCGAAGCTACCGGTCGTGGCGAGCCCTCTCGTGCTGTGCACGGTGACGAAGTCGTTCGTCTCGGCTGTTGGACTGCTGTGATGGTGATCCGCCCTACGACGTCCACATGATCGCGGTACCCGACGCGACGTGACTCGAGCGCACGTGACGGTGGTCGATGTTCGTAGCCTCCGATGACCAACCTCGATGACCGGGTCACCGAGGTTGCTTCGGGCTCACCTAGTGTCGAAGTATCCCTAGGAGGTGTCTATGTCAACGTTGGATATTCGCGTCGATCCCTCGCAGATGGGTGTCGACGTTACGCGACTGGAGCGAGTGAAGACCCATTTCGACCGTTACGTGCAAGACCGACGCCTGAGCGGTTGGCTCGCCACGGTTGCTCGAGGTGGAGAGTTGGTCTGGAGCGCGAAGGGTGGATACCGAGATCGTGAGAAGGCCTTGGCGGTCACTGATGACACGATCTGGAGAATCTATTCGATGACCAAGCCCATCACCTCGGTCGCGGCGATGATCCTCTACGAGGAGGGCCACTTCGATCTGAACGATGACGCGGGCCGGTGGATCGACGAACTCAAGTCGCCGAGGGTCTGGAGCGGGGGCAACGTCAACAATCCCGAGACCGTGCCCGCCAACGGACCGGTGCGCATACATCACTTGCTCACCCACATGAGCGGCTTGACCTACGGGTTCAACTACGTCCATCCGGTCGACGCCATCTACCGAGCCAAGGGCTACGACTTCGGATACCCCAAGGGCGCGGACCTCGAACAGGCCGTGCACGACTGGTGTACGAGCCCGCTGCTCTTCCAACCCGGCAGTCGATGGAACTACTCGGTGGCTACTGACGTCCTCGGTCGGTTGATCGAGATCTGGAGCGGTCAGAGCCTCGACGTGTTCCTGCGCGAACGGGTCCTCGACCCGCTCGGAATGGACGACACCGACTGGTGGTGTCCTACGGCTAAGCAGGACCGCCTCTCCATGCTCTACGTTCCGCTCAACGGCGACTCGTTCGCCCACGAAGAGCTGGCCCGGGGTGCGGCCAAACAGCCGAGGGTCCTCGGCGGCGGCGGCGGACTCGTCTCGAGCGCCGCTGACTACCACCGCTTTTCGACAATGTTGTTGCGTAGAGGCGAGCTCGACGGCGTTCGTGTCATCTCGAGTCGAACGATCGATCTCATGACGCAGAACCATCTTCCCGACGACGCCGACCTGACCGCATTCGCCACCGACTCCTTCTCCGAGACGTCGTACGCGGGGGTCGGGTTCGGACTCGGGTTCTCGGTCGTACTCGATCGTCGAAAGAACAAGAGCCTCGTCTCGGAGGGATCCTTCGCCTGGGGAGGGGCCGCGTCGACCGTCTTCTGGGTCGATCCCGACGAAGAGCTCACGGTGAGCTTTTTCACCCAACTCCTGCCCAGCGGTACCTACCCGATCCGCCGCGAACTCCAACAGCTCGTCTATCAGGCTCTCCTCGACTGAGGGCCGGGTGGATGTAGACGTTGGGAACATAGAGACGTCATGATTGGACCATCCTTCGAATAATCCACGCTACGAACACTTGTTCGTAGTACCGTAAAAGCGGGTGGAGACCGACCGATGTCACAAGAGGTTCGTAGCGTTCCTCGAGTGATGAAGAACAAGGAGAAATTAATGGCAAGCGACGACCGCTCGAAGGCCCTCGAAGCTGCACTCGGCCAGATCGAGAAGCAGTTCGGTAAGGGTTCGATCATGCGCATGGGCGAGAACCTGCACATGAACATCGAGTCCATCCCCACGGGTGCCCTCGCCCTCGACATGGCGCTGGGCATCGGCGGATTGCCCCGCGGGAGGATCGTTGAACTCTACGGTCCAGAATCCTCCGGTAAGTCGACCCTCGCGATGCACGTCGTCGCCGAGGCGCAGCGCAACGGAGGGACGTGCGCCTACATCGACGCAGAGCACGCCATGGACCCGGTCTACGCACGCGCCATCGGTGTCAATGTGGACGACTTGTTGATCAGTCAACCCGACACCGGAGAACAAGCCCTCGAGATCGCCGACATGCTCATACGCTCAGGGGCTCTCGACGTGTTGATCATCGACTCGGTCGCCGCACTTACGCCGCGCGCCGAGATCGAGGGCGACATGGGCGACAGCCACGTCGGGCTCCAGGCGCGACTCATGAGCCAAGCTTTGCGCAAGTTGACGGGCGGACTCTCCAAGTCCAACACCGTCGCCGTCTTCATCAACCAACTTCGCGAGAAGATCGGGGTCATCTACGGCTCACCTGAAGTGACTCCCGGGGGACGGGCCCTCAAGTTCTACGCCTCGGTACGCTTGGACATTCGACGAATCGAGTCGATCAAGGACGGTACCGAGGTCGTTGGTAACCGCACGCGCGTCAAAGTCGTCAAGAACAAGTGCGCCGCGCCGTTCAAGCAGGCCGAATTCGACATCATGTACGGACAGGGCATCAGCCGTGAAGGATCGATCCTCGACGTCGCGGTCGAGCTGGGATTCGTGAAGAAGGCGGGTGCCTGGTTCACGTACGAGGGTGAGCAGATGGGTCAGGGCCGTGAGAACGTCAAGACCTTCCTACGCGAGAACCCCCAGATGATGGCCGAGATCGACGGACGGGTTCGCGAGCACCTGGCCAACGCGCTGTTGCCTGACGTAGTCGGTGCCGGTGACGTGATCGACATCGACTCGCCAATCACCCTCGATTGAGTCGATCGACCGGGTGCCCGGTCCTGGGACCGGACCGACTCGCGTTGGCAACCGCATTGGTGGAAGTAGCGTGACTCGGATGAACGCGCGCCTCGAGTTTCGTCGCCTTCTCGGCCATGGGGTCAGACGTTTGCGCTCCTACCTGAACGAGGTCGCCATCGTTGGACCTCACGACGCCTACGCGAAGCAGTTTCACTACTTCGGCAGTGGGGCGGCGTTGATGGCTCCCCAGGGTGTGATCTACAACGAGCGTTATCTCTCGCTCGGTGATGAGACACTGATCGGTCCCAACGTCTGTCTCACCGCCGGAATCAGCGCCGATCAGGTGATGTTGAGTTCGCCGGTGGTCTCAATCGGGCGAAAGTGCGTGATCGGTCGCGGCTCACACATCATTGGACATTGGCGCATCGAGTTGGGTGACGAGATCCAAACTGGTCCCTACGTCTACATCACGGACCAGAACCATTCGTACCTGGACCTCGATCAGGCAGTCGGCTGGCAGACGCCGAACGAGGCAGCGGTATCGATCGGGTCGGGGAGTTGGTTGGGAGCCAATGTGGTCATCCTGCCGGGAACGACGTTGGGCAAGAACACGGTCGTCGCCGCCGGTGCGGTCGTTCGCGGTACGTTCCCCGACCACGTCGTGCTCGGTGGGGTACCCGCCAAGGTGCTGCGTCATCATGATGCGTCGAAGGGATGGCAGTCGGGGCCCCTCGAGTGACGACACCGCGCCTGGGTGTCGATCTGGCACCACTGCGGGCTTCGAAACAGTACCGGCGCCTCTACTTTGCTGGGCTCATCACCGCTCTGGGCAGCCAGGCCACCTACGTGACCGTTCCCTACCAGCTCAAGCAACTGACGAACTCGCCCTTGGCGGTCGGGGCCCTCGGTCTCGTCGAGTTGGTGCCCTTGATCCTGCTCGGCCTCTACGGAGGGGTGCTCGCCGACCGGGTCAACCGTCGAGGTCTCATCATCTCCATGGAGCTGGTGCTCATGCTCTCCACCGTGGTGCTCGTGGTGAACGCGTCGCTGACCCATCCCGAGGTCTGGGTCCTCTATCTCGACGCCTTCGTGGTGGCGGGAGCGTCGAGCCTCCAGCGGCCCAGCATCGAGGCGCTCAACCAGACGTTCGTCTCGCACCAACTCCAACGTTCGGCGGCGGTGCTGGCGAACATCCGCTACTCCACGGCGTCGATCATCGGGCCGTCGCTCGGTGGACTCGCGGCGGTGGCGTTGGGCCCGGCGTCGGTCTACGTGGCCAACGTCGTCACGTTCAGTCTGTCGTTGATGATGCTGGTCTCGCTGGGCGCTACCACGTCTAGGCGTGACGCCCCGGTGAGTGACCTCGTCGCTCTACGAAGTGGACTGCACTATGCGCGATCGCGACCCGACATACTCGGAACCTACGTGATCGACCTGTTGGCGATGGTCCTCGCATTCCCCGTCGTCATGCTGCCCTTCGTCGCCGACCAGTTCCACCGGACCTACGCGCTTTCGGTGCTCTACCTCGGCCTGCCCAGTGGAGCTCTGGTGGCCACCCTCGTCTCGTCGTGGACGCACCGAGTGCACCACTACGGTCGCGCCGTCGTCGCCTCGGCCGCCATTTGGGGACTGGGCATCGCACTCTTCGGCTTCACGCGAGTGCTGTGGGTGGCCTTCATTGGTCTGGCGATCGGGGGAGGGGCCGATGCCGTCAGCGGCATCTTTCGCACCACCATGTGGAATGCGTCGATTGCGCCAGCGATGCGCGGGCGCATGGCCGGAGTCGAGATGATCTCCTACTCGCTCGGCCCAACGGCTGGACAGTTCCGCGCCGGTGTGATGGCGGCGTGGACCACACTTCGCTTCTCGCTCACCTTCGGAGGTCTCGCCTGCACGGGATCGATCGGAGCCGTGACGGCGGCACTGCCCGGGCTGTGGAGGTTCGACGCTCGAACGGATCCCCACGTCCAAGAGGTGCGCGAGCTGCGTGCGCGCGACGAACTCGGTCTCACGTAGCACGTGCTGCCAGCCTCTACGCTCGGTTTATGGCGACTTCAACGTATCTCGTAACGGTCAGTGGTGCGGACCGGATCGGGGTCGGGGCTGAGCTCTTCGCTGCTCTCGCTTCGCTCCACGACAGTGGCGTGGAGATCACTGACGTGGCCCAGATCACGATTCGCGGTGCGCTCGTGCTGTGCGCCGAGGTGAGTTGCGAAGGCGCCTTCGACGCCGAACGCATCACGGCTGCGTTGCAGGACCGTGATATCGAGGGCCGCGGCATCAGCGTGCACGTCGAGGCGGTGGCCGCGAGCGAGGTCGCCGACGGGAGGCGACTGCTCGTGACGTTCCTCGCCCCGAACATCCACGCCAGTCAACTCGAGGCCGTCTTCGCATCGATCGCATCGAGCGGGTCGACCTGTGAGCGCATCGTGCACCTCGCGAGCTATCCGGTGGACTGCTATGAGCTGGTCGTGCGTGGTCCGGACCACGCCGCACTGCGCGAAGGACTCACTGGCGTCGCGCGCGAGAGTGGCCTTGACCTGGCTGTGCAGCGCGCCGGACTGCACCGACGCTCCAAGCATCTGGTGGTGATGGACGCCGACTCGACCTTGCTCCAAGACGAAGTGATCGACCTCTTGGCCGCCGAGAGCGGGAGTGCCGACGAAGTGGCGCTCATCACCGAGTCGGCAATGGCTGGCGAGATCGACTTTTCTGAGTCGCTGCGTCGACGCGTCGCTCTCTTGAAGGGACTTCCCGAGAGCGTGCTCGACGACGTTCGCGCCAAGTTGCGCCTCACCCCGGGTGCGCGCACGTTGCTTCGTACGTTGCGCCGCCTCGGTTACGTTCCCGCGGTGGTCTCGGGCGGATTCGTCGAGGTACTCGAACCGCTGCTGGCCGACCTCGACGTCGAGTACCTCGCCGCCAATCGACTCGAGATCGTCGACGGACGACTCACCGGTGGACTGGTGGGCGAAATCGTCGACCGCGCGGGCAAGGCTGAGGCGCTGCGTCGCTTCGCGCTCGAGATCGGCGTGCCGCTCGAGCAGACGGTCGCCGTTGGTGACGGCGCGAACGATATCGACATGATCTCGGTCGCGGGACTCGGCATCGCCTTCAACGCCAAGCAAGTGGTCCGCGAACACGCCGACGCCGCCCTCTCCGTGCCCTACCTGGACGCCGTCCTCTACTTCCTCGGCATCAGTCGTGAAGAGATCGAGACCGAATGAGTGGCGTCAGCCGTCGTCTCCTTGGCACACTTGGGCGAAGATTCGGGCCGTCTGGCGCTTTGTAGCAACCGGCGAGGTCGTTGAGCCGATTCTTAGTGGTGTCATCGCCAAGTTCTCTTACCCGGTAGTAATGTCGCGCCAAGAGGAACATTGGGGGGGCTGTGAAGGTAGTGATTGACCGCGAACTCTGTCAAGGGCACGGGCGATGCTTCTCGATCGCGCCGAGCATCTTTGATTTCGACGAGCTCGGAAATGGTGTGGTGATCGGCGACGGGTCCCTCGACGAGAACACCGTCGAGATGGCGCGGCTGGCTCAAGCGAACTGTCCCGAGCACGCGATCTTCATCGAGGAGTAGCCATGACCGACAAGCCCCGCGTCCAGGACTTCGCGACCGATTGGGACCACACCGATGAGCAGTGGGTCGCTGATCCCTATCCGATCTGGGAGGAGTTGCGCCAGCGCTGCCCCGTGGCGCACACCGAGCGTTACGAGGGCGGCTGGTTCCCCGTCACCCATGAGGGGGTCTGCGCGGTCGCTCGCGACACCGTGAACTTCTCGAGTCGTAGCGTCGTGGTGGGTAACGGACGCCCCACCGAGGAGGACCTGCCGGCGCCGATCGGTCTGGCGCCGCCGATCACCTCGGACCCCCCGTTCCATCAGATCGCCCGGCGCCTGATCCTTCCGGCCTTCGCCCCCGGTCCGATCAACGCACTCGAACCAATGATCCGATCCCTGTGCGTCGAGTTGCTCGACCAGGTCGACGGTCAGCAGATCGTCAATGGCGGAACGCAGTACGCGCAGTACATCTCTCCCGGCGTGATCCGCCAGATGCTGGGCTTCCCACCCGAGGACATCGAGAAGTTCCTCGAGATCGTGCACATCGTTCTCGAGGGGGTGGACCATCCCTACGAGGACCGTGTCATTGAGTTCTTGCCGATCGAGGAGTACTTCACCAAGCAGATCGAGGATCATTTGGCGAACCCGCGCGATGACTTGACGAGTTACCTGCTCGGTGTCGAGTTCGAGGGTGCGACCCTGCCACCGGAGGTCGTCGCGGGCATGATGATCCTCGTGCTCGTCGCGGGTATCGACACCACGTGGTCGGCTATTGGCTCGTCGCTCTGGCACCTGGCGTCGCACCCGAGTGACCTGGAGCGTCTGGTGAACGAGCCCGAGATCATGGGGCTCGCCGTCGAGGAGTTCCTGCGCTTCTACGCGCCGGTCACCATGGCTCGTCTCGTCAAAGAGGACATGGACTATCTGGGATGTCCGATGAAGCAGGACGACTGGGTCCTGCTCGGCTTCCCGGCCGCCAACCGCGACCCGGCGGCCTTCAAGGACGCCGACCAGTTCATCATCGATCGCGCGGAGAACCGCCACGTCGCCTTCGGACTCGGGATCCACCGCTGTGCCGGCTCGAACCTCGCGAGGCTCGAGCTGCGCGTGGCCATCGAGGAGTTCATCAAGCGCTTCCCGCGTTTCGAGTTGGCCGACCCTCAAGCCGTGACCTGGGCCGCCGGGCAGGTTCGTGGCCCGAGAAATCTACCGATCAAGATCCTCCCGTGAGTCTGAGCACTGAGCCATCGAACCAGGATGGAGACGCGATGACCTTCAAGGCGCCGGTGCAGGACTTCGCCACCGACTGGGACCACACCGATCCGCGTTGGGTGGCCAATCCCTACCCCATCTGGGACGATCTTCGCGAGCGCTGCCCCGTGGCGCACACCGAGCGTTACGGAGGTGGTTGGTTCCCCACGACCCACGAGATGGTCAGCGAGATCGCCAACGACGTCGAGCACTTCTCGAGCCGGTTGGTGGTGGTGAACCACAACAAGTTCCCTGAAGGGGCCCCACCCGCGCCGATGGGTGGAGCGCCACCCATCACCTCGGACCCCCCGTTCCATCAGATCGCGCGTCGCGTGATGTTGCCCGCGTTGTCCCCGGGTGTGGTGAACGCGCTCGAACCCCAGATTCGAGACCTGTGCGCCAAGCATCTCGACGCACTGAAGGGCCAGGAGTACTTCGACGCCGGTTCACAGTACGCGCAGTTCATCTCGCCGGGCGTGATCACCCGGATGCTCGGATTCCCCGAAGAGGACGAGGACCTGTTTCGCGAGTTCGTTCACCTGGTGCTGGACTTGATTGACCTGCCCACCGAGCAGCGAGTGCCCCTCTTCGAACCGCTCGTCCAGTACTTCACCAAGCAGATCGAGGACCATCTGGAGAACCCTCGAGATGATTTCACCAGCTACCTCTTGAACGTCCAGGTCGGTGGAAAGCGTCTGGCGCCAGAACACGTTCGAGGAACCATGGTGCTCACGCTCGTCGCGGGCATCGACACGACGTGGTCGGCCATCGGCTCGTCGCTCTGGCACCTGGCGTCGCACCCGAGGGACCTGGAGCGTCTGGTGAACGAGCCCGAGATCATGGGGCTTGCCGTCGAGGAGTTCCTGCGCTTCTACGCGCCGGTCACTATGGCGCGCACGCTCAAAGACGACTTCGAGTTCCACGGGTGTGCGATGAAGAAGGATGACTGGGTTCTGCTCGGCTTCCCGGCCGCCAACCGCGACCCCGCGGCCTTCGAGGATGCCGGTCAGTTCATCATCGACCGGGCGCACAATCGTCACGCGGCCTTCGGACTCGGGATCCACCGCTGTGCCGGGTCGAACCTCGCGAGGCTCGAGCTGCGCGTGGCCATCGAGGAGTTCATCAAGCGCTTCGCGCGTTTCGAGTTGGCCGACCCGCAGGCGGTCACGTGGGCGCAAGGTCAGGTTCGAGGACCACGCAACATCCCGATTCGCGTTGGCAGCTGAATCGAGTCCGTAGCGCCGAGACCACGTTGACTTCTGCGCTGCCCTCGCAGCGTCCTACGAGGATTACAGGCGAAGGTTGGTCTCGCCGGACTCCCAGATCCCGGCCATCCACGCTTCGACTTCGTCGGGGTCCCTCGGCAGCGCGGCCGAGAGGTTGATCGCGCCGTCGCTCGTGACCAAGATGTCGTCTTCGATGCGCACCCCGATCCCTCGGTACTCCTCGGGGACCGTGAGGTCATTGGCCTGGAAGTAGAGACCGGGTTCGACGGTCAGGACGTAGCCCACCTTGAGTTCTCCCAGGTAGACGTCGTTGCGCGCATTCGAGCAGTCGTGGACGTCGATCCCGAGCATGTGACTCACCCCGTGCAGGGTGTAGCGCCGATGCAACTGACGATCGCGGCGAAGCGCCGTCGCCGGTTCCTCGCGCAAGATCCCCAGTTCGAAGAGGCCTTGGGCCAGGACCTGCATCGCGGCGTCGTTGGGCGCCATGAACGAGACCCCGGGCTTGACCGCGGCGATCCCCGCCTCCTGGGCGGCTCGAACCAGCTCATAGATGCGACGTTGCGCGGCGGAGAACGTTCCGCTCACCGGCATCGTGCGAGTGACGTCGGCGGTGTAGAGATCGTGGCACTCGATGCCCGCATCGAGCAGCAGCAGATCACCGGCGCGAACCGCACCGTCGTTCTCGACCCAGTGCAGGATGGTCGCATTCGAGCCACTCGCTGCGATGGTCGCGTAGCCCACGTCGTTGCCCTCGACGCGGGCGCGAAGGTTGAAGACGCCTTCGATGACCCGCTCGCCTCGTCCCTCGGCGGCGGGTAGTGCGGCCACCACGTCCTCGAATCCCTTGACCGTGTAGTCGATCGCGAGACGCAGCTGGGCGATCTCGTAGTCATCCTTCACGAGACGGTTCTCGCTGAGCGTGCTCGCGAGGAGCTCGTCGTCGCCGTGCGCGCTGATGAGGCCGTCGACTTGAGGATCGATGCCGCGCAGGCACAGCACGTCGGTCGCTGCAAGTGACGACAGGTCCTTCTCTAGGTGATCGAGTGGAGCGGTGTCGATCTGGTAGAAGATGGCGGCCTCTCGAACGCCGCGCCGCGCCCCGACCCAGAGCTCGCCGTAGCGCGCGTCGGTGAAGAACTCGTGGGTCTGGTGGTCGCGACGCTCGGGGACGTAGAGGGTGCTTCGCGAGCCGCCCGCACCGGGGGTGATGACGAGCACCGCATCGGGCTCGCCACAGCCGGTGAGGTAGAAGAAGTCGGTACCCGGCCGGAAGCGGTAGTCCGTGTCGTTGGCGCGGACCTTGGGGTTGCCGGTCGCCACGACGAGCGTCTTGCCGGGGAACTGACCAGCGAGCGATTCACGTCGCTCGCGAGCGAAGCTCGCCGCGGGATGGACGTCACTGCTCGCCTCGGCGACCTCCCAGTCACTGGTCATATGTTCGAACAGGACCCGCGGGCACGGCGGACGGTGCGCGCCGACCCACACCCAGTGTTCTGAGATCGGGTGCTCGGCCGAGACGTCGGGTTCGGGTATCGAGGAGTTGATGTCGCTCACGACGCCAACTTACTCGCGGGCCCCGGCGCCCGCCATATGCTCCAAGCATGGATATCTCGGTGCAACAACGCGACTCGGTGGCCCTCATCACGTGGAACGACGGCGAGAATCGCATCAATCTCGACTCGTTGGCGCGCCTCAACGAGATCCTCGACGAACTCGAGGGGATCGACGGGCCCCTCGCGGTGGTGCTCACGGGTGCCGGGAAGTTCTTCTCCAATGGACTGGACCTCGGTCGATTCCTCGACGACCGAGAGCAGTTCGTCGCGACGCTGCACGAGCTCGAACGAACGATCGGACGGGTGCTGGTCTACCCGGCCTATACGGTCGCGGCCCTCAACGGGCACACCTTCGCGGGTGGCGCGCTCATCTCGTGCGCTTTCGATCAGCGAATCATGAGGTCCGATCGCGGATTTTGGTGCATGAACGAGGCTGAGATCGGGCTTGCGCTCGAGGAACGACTCTGGTCCATCCTGGCCAATCGACTGCCCCGGGCCACGGCGATCATGGCCGCGACCACGGCGCGGCGCTTCGCCGGCCCCGACGCCCTGCACTGGGGGATTGTCGAAGACCTCGCTTCGAGCGAGGAGCTGATCGAACGAGCTCTGGAGTTGGCCCAGCGGATGTCGAGTCTCGACCGCGCGACGTTGCGCGCGCACAAGCAGGTGATCCACGGCGCCGAAGCGGCCTTCCTCGGTTACCACGCAGACTGACCGAGACAGTCGACTGGTTCAGTCGAACCAGTAGCGGCGAAAGGCGACGTCGGTCGAGTCAGCGGCCACGACCTGCTCGAGCACCCCACCGCAGCGCTCGATCACGCGCGCCGAGGCGACGTTGCGGTCGTCGCAGGTGACGAGGACCCGCTGCACGCCGTTCTCGCGCGCGATGTTCAGTGCCTGGCCCAGGATGTTGGTGGCCAGTCCTCGGCGCCGGTAGCGCTCGAGCACGCCGTAGCCAATGTGTCCACCGCGCCAGGCGAGGAAGTCGTTGAGCTCGAAGCGAATGGAGACACGCCCGACGAGAACACCGTCGCACTGCGCACCGAGCAGCGTGGCCCGGACCCGGTCCTCGCCCAGATCGGTACCCGAACGGTCCTTCTCCAATCGCTCCAGGTAGTCAGACCAGTCAACGTCGTCACTCCAGTTAAAGAGGAAGGTGAACTCGCCCTCCATCTCTCGGTGGGCCGCGATCGCCGCTGCTTGGTCGTTTTCGTTAAAGGGCCGTAGATGCACCACGGCGTTTCGGGCGGGCACCGCTTCGACCCCCTTCGATCCACGCTGGCTCAACGACTCGAGGCGCGGTCCACGATGCGCCACGCCGAGGGCAACGCGACGCCGGCGATGGCGGCCTTGATGAACTCACCGGCCACAAAGGGGGTGAAGCCGAGGCTGATGGCCCGGGCGAGTGAGACGTGCAGGGCAACGGCCAGCCAGGGTACGGCGATGGCGAAGATGATCACCTCGCCCACGATCATCGACACCAGCGCGCGAGACACGGTCCGGTCGCTCCCACGAGAGGCGAGCCACCCGAGGGCCGATCCCGCGATGACGAAGCCGACCAGGTAGCCAAAGGAGGCCATCGCATAGCCACTCGCGTGGTTGGCGAACCACGGCAGGCCGGCCATTCCGGCAATGACGTAGACGCTCATCGCCAGTCCGGCCCTGCGCCACCCGAGGGCCGATCCGGCGAGCATCACGCCGAGGGTCTGACCGGTGATCGGAACCGGCGTGAAGCCGAGCGGGATCGAGACCTGGGCGAGCAGTCCGACCAGGGCCGCTGCGCCCACGACCAGGGCGGTGTTGGCGAGCAGTGACGCCGGAACGACGTCGGCGAGTACGCGCGATCGTGTGCCGATGGCGATGGTTGACATGGGACTCCTCTCGATGGTTTCACCTACCCTAGCCAGCGCTCGAGGAGGCTCGAGTGGGCGTTGGTGGGCACACCTAGATCCAGGACTGGTCTCGCGCGATCTGTTCGACGTCGCCGATTCGCATGCCCGTGCGGTGCTGGAGCGTGCGGATCAGCCCACCGGCCTCGTAGAGCGACTCGTGGGTCCCGGTATCGAGCCACGTCGTCGCACGAGAGAGCACCTCGACGCGCAGTGCGCCCAGCTCCAGGTAGGCGTTGTTGAGCGCGGTGATCTCGAGCTCTCCGCGCTCGCTCGGGCGCAGTCGTCGCGCGAGGAGCGGCGCCTTCTCGTCGTAGAAGTAGATCCCCGGAACGGCGTAGCTGCTCTTGGGCTGTTCGGGCTTCTCCTCGATCGAGAGCACGGTTCCGGCGTCGTCGAACTCGACGACGCCGTAGGCCGCGGGGTCGCTGACTTGATAGGCGAAGATGAGTGCCCCGTCGACCGAGGTGTTGGCACGAAGGTGGGTGCCCAGACCTGGACCGTAGAAGAGGTTGTCGCCGAGGATGAGCGCACACTTGTCACCGCCCAGGAACTCCTCGCCCAGGATCAGGGCCTCGGCGAGTCCGTTGGGCTGATCTTGCACCACGTACTCAATGCTCAGACCCAACTGACTGCCGTCGCCCAGTAGACGGGTGAAGGCCGCCTGATCGTGGGGCGTCGTTATCAGAAGGATCTCGCGCAGTCCCGCCAGCATCAGGGTGCTCAACGGGTAGTAAATCATTGGCTTGTCGTAGATGGGCAGCAACTGCTTGGACACTGCGCGGGTGATGGGGAACAGGCGCGAACCGGTCCCGCCAGCCAGGATGATTCCCTTCACTCCATTAGTATAGGAGTCCACTAACCCCTTCCGAGAGGCCGAGGTATCTCCATGCGCGTCGTGATCACCGGGGCTGCCGGGTTCATCGGGTCTCGCTTCAGTGAGATGTTCCTGGAGCGGGCCGAACTTCTCGGATACGACGAGATCGTTCTGCTCGACGCCCTCACCTACTCCGGGCGGCGCGAGAACATGAACGAGGTGTTGCGTGATGCACGCGTCTCGTTCGTGGAGGGCTCGATCCTCGATGCGCAGCTCACCAACGACGTGGTGCGCGGAGCCCACGGCGTCATCCACTTCGCCGCGGAGAGTCACGTGGACCGTTCCATCACCGGG
>JABEUR010000096.1 GCA_013044405.1 Acidimicrobiaceae bacterium
AGGGCATTTCGTTGGTGAACATCGTACGACGACCCGAGCAGGCGTCGCTGTTGCGTTCCCTGGGGGCCGCGCACGTCTGCGATTCGAGTTCGCCCGACTTCATGAGCGAGCTCATCGCCGCCATAGCCGCGACATCGGCGACGTTGGCCTTTGACGCCACGGGTGGGGGAACGCTGGCCAGTCAGATTCTCACGGCCATGGAGGCTTCGGCGAGTTCCAACAGCGCCGTCTACAGTCGCTACGGATCGACGACGCACAAGCAGGTCTACATCTATGGCGGACTCGATCGTGGGCCCACCGTGCTCTCTCGCAGCTTCGGATTCGCTTGGGGCGTCGGGGGTTGGCTGCTCACTCCGTTCCTCCAACAGATCGGCCCCGATGACTTCGCAGCCCTTCGCCGACGAGTCGCTGACGGACTGAGCACGACCTTCTCGAGCTCCTACAGTCGCGAAATCTCGCTGTACGAGGCCCTTGCCCCCGAAGTCGTTGTCGAGTACGCCCGTCAAGCGACCGGACAGAAGTTCCTCATCACTCCGCATTCAAGTCAGGGCGACTGAGGACGGCACGGGCTTCGCACGACCTCTCAAGGCGCTGCAAGGGCGCCGAGGTGATCGCAGTGCTCGCCTCGGCGCGGACCCGTAGCCTTCGGCTCTAGACCTCTTTGCCTTCGTTCGTCGCTCGAGTCGCTGCGCCTTCGTAGCCCGCCTTGGTGAGTATTCGACGAAGGTCGACAACCATCTGTGCGTCGACGTCCTTACCTCTCGGGCGCGTCAAGGACTGTTCTTCGCCTCCGGCGAGGACCCGAAACTTTCCCTCGCTACTCTCGACGACCTCCCCGACGACGCTCAGCAACGAGATCACATCCTTGAATTCGATGTTGTGGCTGACTGGGTGTTGAAATATGGAGACCAAAGTGTCGCGATGGTGATTGTTCAGGTGAACCGGGCTCGGTGAGTCGCTCATGTGACTCCTCTCTCCTTGCACCATAGCGACTTGACGAAACTCGGCTTCAGGGCCAGGGGCGAACGGGTCAAGTGAACTCCCACATCGAGCGCGACCCCGATGAATCGTGCCGGGCCGCCTATACCGATCGGCCCCAGAGCGCGAGTAGAGCAGAAGGTTCCGTCAAAGTTGTCACGGCGCCGCCGCGGCCCTTCGCACTTCGAACGTCGCTCAGGTCCCCATTGCTGGCATCAGTCAGCGCACCGGAACCGCGCGAATCGCTCAGTCCCCGAGACCCTTGCCCGATCGGCCCTTGTCCTTCTTTATCTGTCGCTTCTCTTTGAGGCTCTTGCCAGCCTTCTTGGACGACACCTTGCGGGGAGACTTATCTGCCATGTCAACCCCCTTCCTACTTTGAAGGGTACATCGATTGACGTTCGTGCGCTTTGGTGCTCGAGAGTTCGAAACGGCGTCGCTCGTCATTCGTTGACGATGACTGATTTCGTGACCGTTGCCAAGAAGGGCTGTGGCGTTGTTCGATCATCGTGACCGAGGTCGGCGCCTCCATAGCCCTCTTGAACGTTGGCGGTTTCCGATACCGACTTCACGCTGAGAGTGGACTCGAGAGTGGTGGCTGGTTCTCGCGACGCCAGACGGAGGGGGTTGGCGTGACGAGGGCACTGGTCGTCGTTGGCGACGGAGCTAGGAACGGGGCCGTGGTGTTTCGAGACTGGGTTTCGAAAACCCTGAGAATTCTCCAGTGGAGATTGTTTCGCTCTCGTGATGCGAAGTCCCCGCGGGGCAACTTGGGGTGCGATCTTCTGGTGGCCCATGCGCTTGGGCCCAAGCGCTTGACGATGTCGGGGCCCAAAATATTGAGGTCCGAGTTGCGTGGGCTGTGGTTAGGGTGGCAACAGAGGTAGTTGAGACGCCAGAAGTTACAGAAGTCTGGGTTGTACGTGCCCGTAAGCACTACCAAAGGTGGCGACGTGACGCCGGAACCGATTGAGTTGAGTGATCCATCGAGCCACGAGCCACGCCCGCAGGGACGCGGCGCGAACCCCATGCCTACTTTCAAGTTTGGCGGTAGGGGACCTACGGGACCGCCGAGCCAGAGTGCACAGGCCACGCTCTTCCCACCAATCGCGGACTACGCCTTCCTCTCGGACTGCGAAAACAGTTGTCTGGTTGCGCCAACGGGCGCCATTGAGTGGCTCTGTCTTCCCAAGCCACACGACCCCAGTGTCTTTGGCACCATCCTCGATCGTGCCGCAGGCTCTTTTCGCCTGGCTCCCGTGGACAGCGCGGTGCCCGCACACCGCCAGTACGTTCCAGGGACCATGGTCCTCGCCACGACGTGGCAGACCCGTAGCGGCTGGCTCGTGGTGACCGATTTCCTCGCCGTCGCTCCCTGGTATCGCAAGGGCGACCGTTCCGAACTGCATCGACGCACCCCCGGCGACTTCGACGCTCGCCACATCCTCGTTCGCTCGGCCGTCTGCCTGCACGGCACCGTCGACATCCTGCTCAACTGTGAGCCCTCGTACGATTACGGTCGCAGCGACGCACAGTGGGAGTACACGGGTCCGACCTACGAGCAGGTCGCCACGACCAACCCAGACTTCGATCGCCTCACCTTGAGCGGTGACATGAGGTTCGGCATCGAGGGCCGTTCCGTTCGAGCCCGACACCGCCTCACCGAAGGCGAGTCCTCGTTCGCGGTGCTCAGTTGGACCGGCGAGGAGCCTCCCTCGACGCGCGCGCAGATCGATTCGTGTCGAGCCGAGACGAGCCGTTTCTGGCGAGACTGGATTGATGGAGGCAAGTTCCCGGATCATCCGTGGCGCGAACTGCTCCAGCGCAGCGCGCTCACGCTGAAGGGATTGACTTACGCGCCCACCGGGGCGCTGCTCGCCGCGCCAACCACATCGTTACCCGAACAGCCCGGTGGCCAGCGTAACTGGGACTATCGCTACACCTGGATTCGTGACGCTGCCTTCACGTTGCGCGCGCTGCACGTTCTGGGCTTCGATACCGAAGCGGACGATTTCCTGGCGTTCCTCGGCGACGTGCTCGAACCAAGGGGCCGAACGGCGGCTGGCACCAAGCAGTTGCGAGGCAACCTCCAGGTGCTCTACCCCGTCGATGGCATTACTACCTTGACCGAGAACGAACTCGATCATCTCTCGGGCTACCTCGCCAGTCGGCCCGTCCGTACCGGAAACGCCGCCTACAACCAGGTCCAGTTCGACATCTTGGGAGCAATAGTTGACTGTGTCTTTGAACACACGCGTTCGCGCGACTCACTGAGCGAACGCGCGTGGCGCATCGTCGTTCAAGCCGTCGACACCGCACTGCAGTGCTGGCGCGAGACGGATCGGGGCATCTGGGAGATCCGCGGCGAACCCAAGCACTTCACCTTCTCTAAGGTCATGTGTTGGGTGGCTGCTGATCGCGGGGCGCGACTCGCGGCACTGCGCGGAGAGAAGGAGCGGGCAGAACGTTGGTGGAGCGCGGCTCAAGAGATTCACGCGGACATCTGCGCTCATGCGCTCAGCGATGGCGGATACTTTGCCCAGTCCTATGGTTCGGATGAACTCGATGCGTCGCTGCTATTGCTACCGATGCTCGGATTCCTGCCGGCACAAGATGAGAGAATCCGTTCGACGGTCCTGGCGATCGCGAGTGAACTCAGCGATGGCGCCTTCGTGTACCGCTACCGAGCCGAGATCACCGACGACGGGCTCGGTGGTCAACCGGAGGGAAGCTTCACCGCGTGTTCGTTCTGGCTCGTCTCGGCACTCGCCGAGATCGGCGAGCTCGATCAGGCACGAACGCAATGTGAGAAATTGATCGGGGCCGCCAGCACGCTCGGGCTCTACGGCGAGGAGATCGACCCCACCACTGCTCGTCACCTGGGGAACTTCCCTCAGGCCCTGACGCACCTCGCGCTCATCGATGCCGTGTTGCACGTCATCGAGGCCGAGCAGCGTACGACCAATAGCTCGATCGGGCCCGCGGGCTCGCCCAGCTGGTGGAATGCGGCCGGGAGCCTCGATCGGGTGATGGGAAACTCCTGACTTGAACGTTGTCATGTATCTGGCTTCAATGGGTGGCTGTCGTAGTTCGAACATCTCCGACTGTCTCGTTTTGGCTCCAACGGGGCCAGGACGGGTGAGATTCGCGTTGACGTTAGGATGTTCTCGAGATGAGTCCAATTGTGCGCTCAGCCACTGAGCCCGTTGAACCGACCTTGGGCGTAGGTCGGATTTCAAAGTCCGAATCGGAACAGGCCGATTTCGTCGTCGTCGCGAATCGACTTCCCGTCCAGCATTCGGTCTCTCAGGGTAATGACGAGTGGCGCCCCAGTCCGGGTGGCTTGGTGTCGGCACTGACCGCGGTGTTGCAGAACCACGACGGTCTGTGGATCGGCTGGCTGGGAGGTTCTGAACATGGCGAGCCGCCCATGGACTACGAGGGGATTCGACTCAGGGCCGTCGCGATCAGTCCCGAAGAGTACGCCGACTTCTACCTCGGCTTCTCCAATGCCACGCTGTGGCCGTTATACCACGACGCCATCCGTGCACCCACGTTCCATCGACACTGGTGGCACACCTACCAAGACATCAACATGCGCTACGCCAGCGCCGCGGCTGAGTCGGTCGCCGAGGGCGGTACCGTTTGGATCCACGACTACCAGCTCCAACTCGTGCCCAACATGCTGCGAACGCTTCGACCGGACGTGCGTATCGGCTTCTTCTTGCACATCCCCTTCCCGCCGAGCGAGCTGTTCATGCAGCTGCCGTGGCGCAAGGAGATCCTCACCGGCCTGCTCGGTGCGGACCTCATCGGCTTCCAGGTTCCTCACATGGCCTCGAACTTCTCGCGCATCGCTCGCCGGTTGCTCGGCGCCACGGGTACCGACTCGGTGCTCACCTACGCGGGTCGCACGATACGTATCGGAGCATTCCCAATCACCGTTGATACCGCCCAGATCACCTCGCTGGCCGCTGACCCCAAGATCCGCGAACGAGCACGCGAGATCAGAAGGGACCTGGGAAACCCCGAGGTCGTACTACTTGGGGTGGACCGGCTCGACTACACCAAGGGGATTCAGCAGAGGATCAGAGCGATCAACGAACTCTACGCCGACGGTACGTTGAGCGGTGGCACGCACGTGATGGTCCAAGTCGCCGTCCCGAGCCGCGAATCTGATGCGCACTACGACCTCGAGCGCCACAACCTCGAACAGGTCGTCAGCGAGATGAACGGTGACCACGGGTTGGTCGGCAGTCCGGTGATCCACTACCTCCACCAGAACCTCCCCTTCGAAGAGTTACTCGCCCTCTATCTCGCCGCCGACGTCATGCTCGTCACGCCTTTTCGCGATGGCATGAACCTGGTGGCCAAGGAGTACGTAGCCTGTCGGACCGAACTCACCGGCAAACTCGTCCTGAGCGAGTTCGCGGGCGCCGCTTCGGAGCTTCGAGGAGCCTTCATGGTAAATCCGCACGACCTTGACGGAATCAAGGAGGCCGTCTGTCTCGCACTCAAGGCCGGCCCCAAGGAAGCCAAGGCCCGGATGTCGCGCATGCGGCGCAAGACCATGCGTCGCGACGTCTTTGACTGGGCGCAGTCCTTCCTCGCCGCACTCCAGCAGGGCAACGCTTCGCGGCCGAGCGCCGGTGCAGAATCCCCAGACCCCTCGACCTAGTTCCCTCGTCTCGACAGCGCGAGCACGTGTTTTAGAGTTCGTCGACCAATTCGGCCACCGAGCGCACGACTCTCGATGGGCGGTACGGGAACCTGTCGACGTCGCCTTCGCCGTCCACGCCCGAGAGTACGAGGATCGTATGGATACCCGCATCAACGCCGGCGAGAATGTCGGTATCCATTCGGTCGCCGATCATGGTCGATGTCTTGGAGTTGGCACCGAGCACGTCGAGCGCCTCTCGGATCATCCTCGCGTTGGGCTTTCCGACGAAGTACGGGGACACTCCTGTCGCGCGCTCGATGATCGCGGCCATCGCTCCACAACCCGGGAGCGAACCGTTCGGTGATGGTCCGGTGGGCTCTGGATTGGTGGCGACGAAACGGCTGCCGTTCTCGATGAGACCGATGGCGGTGGCGAAGTCGTCGAAGGAGTAGTTCTGGGTCTCGCCAAGAATCACGTAGTCAGCCTCATGACGAGTCAGGCGGTAGCCCACTTCGTGTAAGGCAACGTGGAGGCTGTCCTCACCGATCACGAAGGCGCTGCCACCCGGGCGTTGGGCGCGCACGAACTGGGCCGTAGCGAGCGACGAAGTCCAGAACTGCTCTTCGTCGACGTCGAGCCCCAGCGAGGAGAGTCGTTCGCGCAGCTCGTGGGGGGTGAACATTGAGTTGTTCGTGAGCACGAGGAATGGTCGCCCCGTCGAGCGAAGTCGTTCGAGGAACCGGTCGGCTCCATCTACCATCGAGTCCTCCGAGATGAGTACGCCGTCCATATCGCACAGCCAGTTGCGGGACGCATCGCTCAACACCATGGCTCCATCAGAACACAACCGAGCCCGCCGCGAAGGACGGGCCCTTCATCACCACGGTGCTCAGTGGGAGAGTGTCGATAGTTGGGACGTCCCTGGTGGCTCGCTCAAGCGGATGTGGCGCGTCAGTCGGTGCGTCGTTCGACTGGCGCTCACGACCCTTACCTCTCTCGCGAACGGTGAAAGAGGGCAGCTATGCACCTGAGCACCGATGCCGCCCGGGCCATCTCAGTGATTCGAGAGCTGAGCGTTGGGGCTCGACTCTGGCCCCCGTGTACGCCAAGGTCCCCTGGCACACAGGGCAAAGACTGCGACGACGCAGCACCATAGGGCGCTGCCGAGGGCGAGGTGAACGTCGGCAATCGCGGCGCGACCGCCTTCGAGTGCGGTGAGCGCACCGGCGACAACTTGGAGTCCGAGCAGTACGAGCGTGGCGTATGCCAGGTTGCGCTCGGTGGCGTCGTTAGTTCCTCGGCGTACGAGACGCACGACGAAGGTCACGACGAGAACTGAGCCGATGAGCACCATAGATCGGTGGGCAAGCTGGAGGATAACCAGACCCGTCGCGGCACGGCTCGAGAAACATGCCGGCCACGACGGGCACGCCGACTGGGCGCCACCGTTCACCACGATCGAGCCCGAGACGAAGACGAGGTACAGCGCGACCACGGCGGACCAGGCGAGTCTTCCGGGTCCTTGGGTCAACGACCACGAGCGCTCCGGTGAGACGAATGTCGCGACGGTGCTAAGTGTCACGACGCTCAAGAAGAACGTCGCGACCAGCAGATGCAGAGCCACGGTAAAAGGGGCATTGTTGGTGAAGACGGTGACGGCCCCGAGAACGATCTGGACCAGGATGACTCCTATTGACAACAGCGCCGGAATGAACACGTGATGAGCCACTTTGCCCGCTCGCCACGTCGCCAAGGCGAGCGTGATGATGAGCACGGTGACCAGCGATGCGAGGTAGCGGTGCGACTGTTCCATCAGCGGGTGGAAGGTCGATAGAGGACCGACCTGGCCTGAGCAGAGCGGCCAGTCCTTACAACCCATTCCCGAGTTGGTCACCCGTACGGTACTGCCCAGCACGATTAGGCAGTACGTCGCAATGAGCGTTAGCGCCGAAACCACTCGAATCAGTCGCATCGGATTAGCGCCCTGTTCGCTGCCTCGCTCGAGCTTCGTCACTTTACGCTCTCATCGTCGGGAGCCCTGGCGGGCAAAAAGGTTGCGACCACGATTGACGCGACCGCAGCGATCCCCGCCGCCACCGAAACCGCAAAGACCATCCCGCTGACGTACGACTGGCGTGCAGCATTTGCGAGTTGGGTTCCGAGGGTTGCGTCCACGTGCTTGGCGACCTCGAGGGCTCCACCTATTGAACCCAGGGCCGTGCGAGCGACCGGTGCAGGAACCGCGTTGTGACCGAAGAGCACGCGCATGTCGGCGTGGTAGCGAGTGCTGAGCAAGCTCCCTAGCACGGCGACTCCCAGTGCGCTGCCGATCTGCAACGAGGTGCTGTTGGTGGCCGAACCGACTCCGGCTCGCTCCTTTGGCACAGAACCCATGACCGCTTCAGTACATGGGGCGATGGCGAGACCCGTGCCGATGCCGAGCAGGAAGAAGGCCGGAAGGGCGTTGGCGTACGTTGAATGGATCGTGACGGTTGACAGCAATGCCAGACCCAGTGTGATCAGAACGGTACCGCAAAGGACCACGACCTTGGTCCCGGCGAGGCGCACGGCGAAACTAGAGAGCGATGCCACTACAAGCAGTACGGCCGCGATCGGAACGATGCGCAGTCCGGCTTGGAGAGCGGTGTAGCCGAGGCAGAACTGAAGGTACTGGGTGAGCAGGAAGAGCGCTCCCGAGAGTGCGAACAACACCAGACCAAGTCCCGCAATAGCTACTGAGAATCGTCTTGATTCGAAAAACGAGAGATCAAGTAGCGGATGCTTCGTGCGTCGTTCCCACGTCACGAAGACGAAGGCGATGACGGCAGCGCCAGCGATCGCCGCGATGATCTTTGGCGATGTCCAGCCCCAAACGGGAGCCTCGATGATCCCCCACAGCAATAGTGCGACGCCAAGGAGCGAGCATCCGGCACCGACGAGATCGGGCCGCTTGGCGTTCGTGTTGAATGAATTGGGCACGATTACCAGCGCGGCGACGCTGGTCGCAACAGCGATAGGTATGTTGATCAAGAACACTGAGCCCCACCAGTAGTGGGCGAGTAGCCACCCACCCACTACCGGGCCAATGGCCAGTCCCAGACCACTCGTGCCCGACCACAGACCAATCGCCCGAGCTCGTTCGGTTGGCTCGGTGAAGACGTTGGTCAAGATCGAGAGTGTCGAAGGCATAATGGCCGCGGCACCAATGCCCATGAATGCTCTCGCTCCGATCAGCTGGTCGGGACTCCCCGAGAAGGCTGAAGCCCCCGACCCGATAGCGAAAACTGCCAGCCCGCCGACAAAGACCCACTTACGACCTAGGTGGTCGCCGAGGGAACCTGCGATGAGAAGAAGTCCCGCGAAGACCATCGTGTAAGAGTCCACAACCCACTGGAGTTGACTCGAGGTTGCGTGCAAGGTACTCACGACGGTGGGCAGGGCAACATTGAGGATGGTGCCGTCCAGATTGGTGATGAGCAGCGTCAGACAGAGTATGGCTAACACCAGGAATCGCTGCGCACTGGGTTCGGCGACGCTGATCTCATCGAGCGCTCCTAGCCTCGGCCGGGACCGCTTCAATGGCACTTTCGATGTCATAGGTCTCGCGGCGCCGTGCCCTTGGACGGAGGTCGACGTCCCACGGGCGGGCGAAAGCCAACGTCGTGCATGCGCTCCCTCGAACACGGTCCAACTTGCAATAGGCGATTCTGCTTGGCTCAGGGTAGTTCGCACGGAGCCGCTAACTCCTAGGGTAGGAAGTCCCAAAACGGCGTGTCGAGCGATGAGAGACCACGACCTTGAGCGTTAGGCGGCGTAACTCTTTGCAGGGCACGCGCGCTGGTCAATGGGTGAGTGAGAAGGTCGAAGCTTATCGAGTACGCGGACGTATTCAACGCCGGGCTGGTGCCTGGGGAAAGTGCTTCACCGTCAGGTTGTTTCATCCCACAATCGGTGTCGGCGAGCCCTACGCGTTCAGTGAATCTCGTAAGTGGTCTCGAATTCCCCGGGGTCTTCGTCCTCGTTGAGTGACATGGGGGGCATCACGGTGCTCAACATTCGCGACTGTCGACTGCGCCGACTCGGGACAGCTCGTAGATGTCTTTCAGTACTGGTGAGAGAAGCAGTGTCCGGTCTCCCTCGTCTCCGGGAAGTGGGTAAGGGAGTTGTGATCACAACCTCAATTCACGCAATTGCGACTAACAGCGTGTGTCCTAATTGGGCCCACCGGTTCGCCTTGACCAACTGAACCAAGTGGTTCAGCCCGTGCTTGCTCACCGTCCGACTTCCCCGACGATGTTTCGTCTGAGTACTCGGTTGCGACCCAG